>DATHNE010000113.1:0-54743 GCA_035486355.1 Acetobacteraceae bacterium | reverse complement strand
ACGCTGACCGGTCCGGGTGGGATCGGCAAGACAAGCCTGGCGCTGAGTGCGGCGTGGCGCCTGGCCAGGGAGTACCCGGCGGGCGTCCATCTGGTGGATCTGGCCACAATATCGGAACCGGACCTGGTGCTGCCGGCGGTGGCCGCAGCGCTCGACCTGCGGCGCCTGCAGGTGCCGTTGCGGGCGGAGTCCGTCGCGGCGGGATTGGGGGCGCGGCGGGTGCTGCTGGTCCTGGATAACTGCGAACACCTGATCGACACCGTGGCGGTCGTCGCCGAGGCGCTGCTCCGTGGTGCGCCGCGGGCGCAGATCCTGGCCACCAGCCGCGAGCCGCTGCGGGCGGAGGGGGAGTGGGTCTACCAGGTACCGCCGCTGGTGGTGCCGACCGCGGAGGCGACATCGGCCGACGACCTGGTCCGTCACAGCGCAGTGCGGCTGTTTCTGGCCCGGGCCCGGCAGGCCGGCGGATTGCCGCCAGTCGATGACGCGCTGGCGGACATGATCGCGGCGATATGCCGGCGTCTGGACGGCATGCCGCTGGCCATTGAACTCGCAGCCGCGCGCGCCGTGGTGCTGGGGGTCCCGGGTGTGGCGGCCGCGCTGGACGATCGGTTCCGGCTCTTGGCGGGGGGGCGGCGGACGGCGCTGCCGCGCCATCGGACGCTGGGCGCGGCGCTGGACTGGAGTTTTGATCTGCTGGGTTCCGAGGAGCAGGCCCTGTTCTGCTGGCTGGGGGTGTTCGCCGCCAACTTCACATTGGACGCTGCCGTCGCGGTCGGAACCGGTGCCGTGGCCGAGAGCGATGTTGCGGACGCGATTGCCGGACTGGTCGCAAAGTCTCTCGTGATGTCGGAAACCGTCGGGCGTGGTGTGCGCTTCCGATTGCTGGAAACGATGCGCGCCTATGCCCTGGAACGGCTCGACGCGGATGCCGCACGGGAGGCCCGGCGTCGGCATCTGCGTCACTACGCTGAATTGATGCGCCGGGCCGAGGCGGCGTGGCAGGAGATGCCGACCGCGGACTGGCTGACCACCTATGGGGGCGAGATCGAGAATGTCCGGGCGGCGCTGCACTGGAGTCTGGGCGGAAGCGAAACGGACGCGGACGACCTGGCCGTGGGGGCCGCGCTCGCGGCCGATTCGATGCCGCTCTGGCTGGAAGCCTCGCTGCACCCCGAGTGCCAGCAATGGGCGGGCCGCGCGCTGGCGGTTCGCGGCATCCAGGACACGCCGCGCGAGCGCCTGCTGCAAGTGGCGCGGGGCACCGCGCTGCTGACCACCGGCGGCGAGGGCGCGGAGGTGGAGGCCGCATTGCAGCGGGGGCTGGCTCTGGCCGAGGCCCAGGGCAGCACGGAATACGCCTTGCGCGCCCTCTACAGCCTGTGGGTGTATTTCCTGCACGAGAACGATTACGGGGCCGCCTTGCGCTACGCGCGGCGGTTCCGGGCCGTGGCCGAGCGTCAAGAGGAAGCGGGTGATCTGGTGATCGGCGACCGCATGGTGGGCGTGACACAACACTATCTCGGCCAGCAGGGCGAGGCGCGGGTCAGCCTGGAGCGCGTGCTGCGGGCGATGCCGTCAGGCGCGCAATTGATCCGGGAATCTCGCTTCGGATTGGATCAACGCGTGGCCGCGCTGACGGCGATGGCGCGGGTGCTGGCGGTGCAGGGGGAGGCCGAGCGCGCGCTGGCGACGGCGCGCGAGGCGGTGGAGGCGGCGCGCGCGCTGGATCGGATTGCCTCGGTGTGCCACGCGCTGGGCGAGCTGTGCGTGGTGGCGTTGTGGACGGGCAATGACGCGGAGCTGGCCGAGCCGGCGGCGGTGCTGATGGCGGACACGCAACGCCACGGCATGCGGTTCTGGCGTGCGCACGCGTTGGTCACGCGGGGCGTGCTGGCGGCGCGTGCGGGTGACGCGGCCACGGCGGCCGAGGCGTTTGATCTTTTCACCGAGGATTTTGGCCCGGACCAGTTCGATCCGCTGTATCCGTCATTGACCAGCGCGATGGTTGAAGGCCTGGCGATGATCGGCCGCGGTGATCAGGCACTGGCGTTGGTGGACCGGACGCTGGGACGAAGCTGGGCGAGGCAGCGGTGGTATGTCGCGGAGATACTGGTGGTGCGTGGCGAGCTGTTGCTGTCGCTGGGGGAGGCGGAATCGGTGACGCGCGCGGCGGCGGATTTCGTGCAGGCATGGGAACACGCGCGCCGGCAACCCGCGCTGTTGTTCGAGCTGCGCGCGGCGATCGGGATGGCGCGGCTGGATCGCGCGGCCGGGCGGGATGGCGACGGGCTGGCCTTGTTGCGCGCGGTGTATGCGCGGTTCACCGAAGGGTTCGAGACAAGGCATCTGCGCGACGCGCGTGCCCTGCTGACGGGCGGCTGATCGGCGCTTGGCTGATCGGTAATTGGTCCAGGCAGACCGACCCGTTCGGGCCTTGGGCCTGGGTCCATTCGCGGTAAGCTGGTGGCAGTGATGTGTGGAGAGTTGGCGTGTACGTCCCCCCGTTGTTTAAGGAAGACCGGATCGAGCTGCTGCATGACGCGATGCGGCAGGCGGGTCTGGCCACGCTGGTGACGCTGACGGCCGATGGGCTGATCGCCAGCCATGTCCCGGTGCTGCTGGATCCCGATCCGGCGCCATATGGCACGCTGCTGGGTCATCTCGCGCGACCGAATCCGCAGGCCAAGGGCGCAGTGGCGGGGACCGATGCGCTGGTCATCTTCCAGGGACCGGATGCCTATATCACGCCGTCGTTCTACGAAACGAAACGGCAGACCGGAAAGGTGGTGCCGACCTGGAACTATGTCGCGATCCACGCCCGCGGCCCGGTGACGTTCTTCAACGACACGGAGCGGCTGCTGCAGGTGGTGACGCGGCTGACCGACCGGGAGGAAGGCAAGCGCGCCGCACCCTGGGCGGTGACGGATGCGCCAGCGGATTTCATCGATGGGATGCTGAAGGGGATTGTCGGGTTCTCGCTGCCGATCACTCGGCTGGAGGGCAAATGGAAGATGAGCCAGAACCGGCCGGCGGAGGATCGCGCTGGCGTGGTCGATGGGCTGACGGCGGGCGGGCGTGACGTGGTGGCGGAGTTGGTGCGGGAGAGTAATAAGGGGTGAGGGCGCGCGTGTACGCCGACGCGTTCGAGGCACTGTCATTGCGCGCGCAACGAAGCGATCTCGATGAACCCGCACACGGCCTGCGAGATTGCTCCGTCGCTTCGCTCCTCGTAATGACGGTCAGACCGGCGCCGTTCTAAAACCGATCCACTTCAGACCTTGTGCACGTTCCAGAAGATCACAAGCCCATCGGGTATGCCGGTAATATCCTTGCGATAGGCGGTGGGGGCCAGATACTGCCCGATCGGCATGTAGGGCAGGTCCTGCAGCGCCTGTGTCTGGATCTGCACCGCGAGCGTCTTCTGCGCCGCCGGGTTGGGTGCGTCGATCCAATCCTGGCGCAGCGCCTCGATCTTCGGCGCGGTGGGCCAGCCCATCATCGCTTGCTTGCCATTGCCACGCAGGAGCACATGGCCGATCGGGTTCGACTGATCGAGGCCCGACCAGCCGGTGATGAAGATGCTCCAGCCACCCTTGGCCGGAGACTTGTCCTGCACGCGGCGCTGCACCAGCGTGCCCCAGTCCATCGCCTGGTAGTCGACATTCATGCCGATCTTCTTCGCATCTCGGCGGCGACATCGCATTCGGATTTGAGGATCGCCTGGTCGGTGGGCACCAGCAACACAACCTTCTCGCCCTTGTAGCCGGCGTCCTTGATCTCTTTCGCCGCGGCCGCGTAGTCGCGCTTACCCTCGAACACCGACAACCCCGTCGTGCTGCCCATCGGCAGCTCCGGACAGAAGAAGCCGGACGGCACGTGCCATAGTTTCGGATCTGTGACGTTGGCGGCGATCATGAAATCCTTCTGGTCGATCACCTTCAGCAGCGTCTGGCGAATCTTTGGATTGTCGAATGGCGGCCAGAGCTGATTCATGCGCATGCAGGCCATGATGCCGGTGGGGTCGGTGACCACGGTCTTGATGGCAGGGGTGCGGTCCAGCAGCTGCAGCATGTCGCTGGTGGGGTTCTCCCACCAATCGACCTCACCTGAGATCAGGGCATTCGCCTTGGTGCTTTCATCCGGAATGACATGCCATTCGACGCGGTCGAAATGCGCGATCTTGGGGCCGGCGGTCCATTGCTCCAACTTACCTTCGCGAGGCTTGTAGGCGGCGTTGCGTTCGTAGACCGCAAGCGAACCGACCACGCGCTCGTTGGCAACCCACTTGAATGGGCCCGAGCCCACCATCTCGCTTACCGCTTTGAACGGATCGGTGTTCGCGAGGCGCTCCGGCATCATCGCACAGAAATTGCTGCCTGGTTTGCCAAGCGCATCGGGCAGCAGGGCGAAGGGCTTTTTTGAGCCGGAAACGGATCGTCTTGTCGTCCGGCGCCGACGGCTCATCGGCATAGGCGATCAGTGTCTGGCCAAACGGATCGCGCGCGCCCCAGCGCTTGATCGAGGCGACGCAGTCGCGCGCCAGCACCTTCTCCCCATCGTGCCATAGCAGCCCGTCGCGCAAGGTCAGGTCCCACTGCCTGGCGTCCGCCGAGGTGGTATGGCCGGAGACCATCTGCGGCTTGGCGGCATAGGTGCCGTCGATGCCGTACAGCGTGTCGAAGATCATGAACCCGTGGTTGCGGGTGGCGTAGGCGGTGGTCCAGATCGGATCGAGGATGGTGACATCCGATTGCGGAACGAATTTGAGCAGTTTGCTGGTGGCAGCCCGGACGATCGAGGGGGCGGCCAGGGCAGCCGCGGAAGCGGCCCCGGCGGCGAGGAATGCGCGTCGCTGCATTGTGAAGTCTCCCAGACTTATGTTGCAACGCAATAGAGGAGCGCCGCTGGGGACCCAGACGCAAGAATAATCAATAGAAAGCTTGTGTTGGCCGGATCGGCACAGTCTGTTAACGCCGCCAGCCGACGGGCCGTGGCAGACTGGCAAGCGACCATTTAGTCCCAAGCTGCCATGCGCGCGAGGCAAGCATGAACGTTATCGCCAAGACTGTTGCCGTCCTTGTCTCGACCGCGATCTACCTCGGCGTGGCGATTGTCTGTCGTGGCGGGGTCAACGCGTTCTTCGCCGAGCCGACCCTGGTCGCGGTGGCGATCGCGACGCTGATTGCCGCGATGGCCGCTCCGTTCATTGGCGGCAATCTCAGCCCCGGCGTCAGGGAGGATCGTGGCAATCGCTGGGTGCTGCCGGTGTTCGGGCTGCTCGGCGTGCTCGAGGCGGTTCTCCCGCCCTGGGCTGATCGCGCCGGTGTCTGGCCATTGGATGGGGCATCTGTGCGCTGGCTCGGCGCGCTGCTGTACGCGGTCGGCATCGTGGTGCGGCTGTGGCCGGTCTACGTGCTCGGCGACCGTTTCAGCGGACTGGTGGCGATCCAGCCGGGGCACAGCCTGGTCACCACGGGCATCTACAGCGTGGTCCGCAATCCCAGCTATCTGGGACTGGTGGTGGCGACGCTCGGGTGGGGGATGGCATTCAACACCTGGGTGGGCGTGTTGTTGGCCGCCGCGCTGCTGCCGCCGTTGGTGGCCCGCATGCGCGCGGAGGAGCGACTACTGCGCGAACAGTTCGGTGAGGAATACGCAACCTATTGCGCCGGCACCTGGCGGCTGATGCCGTTTGTCTTCTGATGGACGCTGCGAATGTCGGTTTCCGGGCGCTTCGATCGTCCTCTGTGTGAACCCCATGCGAGGAGCCGCATATGTCGAAAATTTCCCCCTGTCTCTGGTTCACCAATCAGGCCGCGGAGGCGGCCAACTTCTACGTCTCGCTGTTGCCTGACTCGCGCATCGACCGTGTGACGCACAGCACGGTGGACCTGCCGTCAGGCCCGGCGGGGTCGGTTCTGCTGGTGTCATTCACCCTGGCCGGTCAGGCCTTCCTGGCGCTGAACGGTGGCGTGCCGCAGGACCACACGCATGCCATCTCGTTCTCCATCGATTGTGCCGATCAGGCGGAGGTCGATCGGCTGTGGGACCGCTTGTCCGACGGTGGCACGCCGGTGCAATGCGGTTGGGTGACGGATCGTTACGGCATCTCGTGGCAGGTCGTACCCAGCGTGCTGCCGAAGTTGCTGAACGATCCTGATACCAAGAAAACGCAGCGCGTGATGCAGGCGATGCTGCGGATGATCAAACTGGATATCGCGGCGCTGCAGGCGGCGTACGACGAGGTATCGTCGTCGACCGCCTGACGTCGTTACGTGGTCCGTCGCAGATCCAGCGTCCGCGCGTGTTCCTTCCCGATCGACAGTCGCGGCTCCGGCATCGGGCCTGGCGTATGACCGATGGGGAAGAACCGCGAGCGGCGGCGAGCCTCGGCCTCGTTGGCGTTGACCGGAAAGGTGTCGTAGGCGAGCCCGCCGGGATGCGCCACATGATGGGTCAATCCGCCCAGGGAACGGCCACTCCAGCGGTCGTAGATGTCGAACACCAACGGTGCCTGTGCCTTGATAGTAGGATGCAGCGCGCTGGGGGGCTGCCAGGCCTTGAAGCGCACGCCAGCGACGAATTCACCGGCGCGCTCGGTTGGAGACAGCGGCACGCCGACGCCATTGCAGGCCAGCACGTAGCGTTCGTCATTCCAACCCGCCACCCGCGCCTGTACGCGTTCCGCTGATGAATCGACATAGCGCGCCGTGACGCCGGCCACCTGTTCCTCGCCGAGCACGTGCCAAGGCTCCAGCGCGTGGCGGATTTCCAACTCCACCTCCCGCACCGCGACCGCACCGATCTTCGGAAAACGGAACTCGAGATGCGGCGCGAACCACGCGGGATCGAGCGCGAAGCCCAGCATCCGCAGCTCGTCCAGCACGTCGTAGAAATCCTGCGCGACGTAGTGCGGCAGCATGAACTCATCGTTCAGTCGCGTGCCCCAGCGCGTCAGCCGCCGGTCATACGGCGTCTGCCAGAACGCGGCGACAGCGGCGCGCATCAGCAGCATCTGCGCCGCCGACATGCGCGCATGCGGCGGCATCTCGAAGCCGCGAAACTCCACCAGGCCGCGGCGGCCAGCGCCGCCCTCCGGCGCATACATCTTATCGATGCAGAATTCGGTGCGATGCGTGTTGCCGGTCATATCGGCCAGCAGGTTCCGGAACAGCCGGTCGGTCATCCAGGGGGGCGTCTGCCGCAGCTGGGAGACTTGGGCATAGGCGATTTCCAATTCGTTTAAACTGTCCTGTCGCGCTTCGTCGATACGCGGATGCTGGCTGGTGGGGCCGATGAACAGCCCGCTGAACAGGTAGGACAGGCTGGGATGGTTGTGCCAGAAGCCGGTCAATGACTTCAGCAGATCGGGCCGGCGCAGGAACGGTGAGTCCTCGGCATGCGCGCCGCCCATCACCACGTGGTTGCCGCCGCCAGTGCCGACGTGCTTGCCGTCGAGCATGAACTTTTCCGTGGCCAAGCCGATCTGGCGGGCTTCCTCGTAGAGCTGCTCGGTGCGCGTGACGTGCTCCGCCCAGGACGTAGCGGGATGCACGTTCACCTCGATCACCCCGGGATCCGGGGTGACGGAGAAATGTTCCAAACGCGGATCAGACGGCGGTAGGTAGCCTTCCAGCACCACTTGGTGCCGCAGTTCCTGCGCGGTGGCCTCGATGGCGGCCACCAGGTCGAGCCAATCCTCGGCCTGGTAGAGCGGCGGCAGGAAGATATGCAGCTTGCCGTCGCGGGCTTCGACGGTCAGCGCGGTGCGGATCACGCTGGGGGTTTCGCTGGCATCCGGCAAAGCCTGCGGCACTGGCGGGAAGCTGATATCAAAGCCCGACGCGACGGGCCCCACGCCTGGCCGGTGCAGCGCGGCGTGGATCGCTGCGGAAGAAGCGAAGGGGGCACGCGGCGCGAATGGATCCGGTTCGATGTCGTATTCGAGCGCTTCCGGCTCGACCCAGGGCAGGCTTTCCAGTGGCAGGCGCAGGCCGATCGGTGAATCGCCCGGCAGCAGGAACATGGTGTCGCCGCGGAAGAACCATTTGCCGCTCTGCCAGCGGCGGGTGCCATCCTCGATCACCCGTCGGATCGGCAGCACACTGCCGACCGAAGACGCCAGCCCGTGGCTGAACACATGGGCGAGCCGCGCCCGCTCCAGCGGATCGCGCAGCTTGGCATCTTCCACGATCACGTTGGCCGGTAGCGTCCGCTCGCGCCACAGGTAGTAGTAGATGTCTTCGTAGGCTGGGATCAGCAGGCTCGGATCGACCTGCAGCCGCTCGGCGAGAACACTGGCAAAGCACGCGGCGTCCGACGCTTGTGCCATATCCGTATCGTCGTCGGAGGCCAGTAGCTCGGGATTGGTCCAGACTGGCTCGCCATCTTTGCGCCAGTGGCAGTGCAGTGCCCAGCGCGGCAGTTGCTCGCCGGGATACTGTTTGCCCATGCCGTACTGCAGCACCGCGCCCGGAGCCCACAGGGGCGCCAACCGGCGCAGCAGCCGTCCGGCGTAGGTGCGCTTGGTGGGACCAAGCGCGTCGGTGTTCCACTCCGGCGCCTCCGTATCCGATGCCGAAACGAATGTCGGCTCGCCGCCCAACGTCAGGCGCACGTCGCCCGCCGCCAGGGCGCGATCCACGCGCGCGCCGCTGGCCAGGATGTCTTGCCACTGCGCCTCGGTATACGGCTTGGTGACGCGCGGCGTTTCGCTGATCCGCCGCACCGACATGGCGAAATCGAACGTGACCTCGGATTTTTCCACCGCACCGGAGATTGGCGCGGCCGACATCGGATCCGGGCTGGCGGCCAGCGGGATATGGCCCTCGCCCGCCATCAATCCGGACGTCGCGTCCAGTCCAATCCATCCGGCGCCTGGCAGATACACCTCGGCCCAGGCGTGCAGGTCGGTGAAATCGGCGGTGGGACCTTCGGGCCCTTCCAGCGGTTTCACGTCGGCAACCAACTGGATCAGGTAGCCGGAGACGAAGCGCGCGGCGAAGCCCAGGTTGCGCAACAATTGCACCAGCACCCAGGCGGAATCGCGGCACGAGCCTTTGGCGGCGCCCAGCGTTTCCTCCGGCGACCACACGCCAGGTTCCATCCGTACGATGTAGGCGATGCGCGACTGCACCATGCGGTTCAGCGCGACCAGCATATCCACAGTGCGTTGCTCGCCGCGCGGGACCTCGGCCAGTAAGGATGCGAGCAGCGGACCGACGGGCTCGACGCGGCGGAAGGGGGCGAGCTCCTGCTTCAGCACCGGGTCGTACGCGAAGGGGCAGGTTTCCGCGTCTGGTTCGAGAAAGAAATCGAACGGGTTCACCGTGGTCATGTCGGCGACCAGGTCGACGGTAACGTCGAAATGCGTGACGCGCTCTGGGAACACCACGCGCGCCAGGAAATTGCCTTGCGGGTCCTGCTGCCAGTTCAGGAAATGCGGCGTGGGCGCGATCGCCAACGCGTAAGAAACGATGCCGGTGCGCGCGTGCGGGGCGGGGCGCAGGCGGATCGTCTGCGGGCCCAGCACGACCGGGTGGTCGTAGCGGTAGGACGTGCGATGCGTCAGCGCTGTGTGGATGGGCATGCGGGGCCTATGGATGCTTGCGGCAGCGCAGCATAACCGAAGCGAGCGGGAAGCAAGAGGGGCGTTGGCGGCCGGGCGGCAGTCTCGGAAAAACTTACACGGATCTGTGATGACCCGCTCATTGGGGTGGAAAATGGCCAAATTCCGGGGCTTTTGGGAATTGGCCTAATGATTGCGTAGTCGGACTTTGTGTCGGACGTTGACCCCCTGGCCGTGTCAGCGTCGCGACGGGATTGAGAAGAGATCGCGCTTATTGCTTTTACTAATGCGGTGCCGGTCGGCGACTTCCTGCCGTTTGACGTAGCCGACCCGCGTCCCTGGCGCTGCTGGGCACCGGGTTGGTTGGGATCGGCTGGTTGCGCCGGCGCCGATAGCCTCAGCTGACAGCGAACCGCTTCGGGTCGATCGTGGCGACGATTGACCCTGCCTCGCCCGGATCGCGGCCGAGCACCAGGTCGGCCACCAGCCGCCCTGCCGCCGGCGACGTCTGGATGCCGTAGCCGCCCTGGCCGACGCACCAGAAGAATCCGGCCGCCTTCGCATCCCAGCCGAAGGCGAGGCTGTGGTCGGGGGTGAAAGTGCGCAGGCCAGCCCAGGCGCGCTCGACCCGCCGCACTTCGATGTCCAGCGCCTGTTGCATGCGGTCGATGCCAATGGCGATGTCCAATTCGTCCGGCTGCACATCATGCGGGTGCATCGGCGTCGCATCGGCCGGTGAGACCATCAGCTTCGTGCGCGCCTCTGTCCGGACGTACCAAGTGCCGGCCGCGTCCATCACCATTGGCCAGTCTTCCGGCTGGAACGGAGCCGGATCGATGATCGCACCAGTGCGACGGCACGGGATCAGTCCGATCGGCGCCAGGCCAGCGATCGCCGCGACCTCATCACCCCAGGAACCCGAGGCATTGATGACGACCGGCGCACGGAACGCCGTGCCGCTGGACGTATCCACCTCCCACCGGCTCGCCTTGCGTTCGATCCGCCCGGCCCGCGCACGCAGGGCCAGCACACCGCCCTCGGCGCGTAGCATGCGCAGAAATCCCTGTTGGATGGCGGCGACGTCCAGATCGGCCGCATCCTCGATTGCGGCGGCGGTGGCGTAGTCCGACCGCAGCGCCGGCACCAGCGCGCAGGCTTCGGCCACGGCGATCGGCCGCAAGCCGATGCTGGTGGCCATCATGATGTCCAGCGTTTCCCGCTGGTCCTCGGGCGCCACGGTCAGCACCGCGCGCGGTCGTGTCAGGGCGTGATCGGCAAATCCCGGTGGCGGATTTTGCAGGAAGGGCAGCGACAGCCCGTTCAGCACGCGCACGTCCGGCGGACCGTAGTTCAGGATCCAGGTGGCGGCGGAGCGGCCGGTGGTGTGGTAGCCGGGGACATCCTCGGCTTCCACCAAGGCGACGCGTTTGTGTGGGGCGAGGTGCGCCGCGGCGGTGGACCCCGCCATGCCGGCGCCGATGACGATGACGTCGAATTCTTGTGCCATAGCGGCACCTTTAGCCGCGCGGACGGCGGGGGCAAGCGCTATTTGTGCGGTGCAGCATATCGGGCGAATCAGGTGCGACGCGGGGCTCGACCTTGACGCTCCGGGCGCAGGCCAATCGCGCCCAAGGCCTGGTCCCAGAGCACCACCTTCACCATCGCTAGGCGAGGACCAGTGAAATCGGACCAGCCGAGCGTATGCAGCGTGGCGCCGCGTGCGCGCTGGAAGATCACCAGCGGCCCAAGCATCGCGAAGGTGCGCAAGATTGTGTCTTCCGCACCGGCCGGCCGATCCATCAGCCGACCCACCAACGCGGCCGCCGCACCGATCAGCCGGCCGCTGACCCGCTGGTGCAGCACTTTGTAGGCCGGCGTCGGGTTCATCTGCTCACGCAGCACGAAGGCAATCCAGCTCGGGGGATCGTGCGGGCTGACCAGGCGTTCCGCAAGCGCATCGAGCGTTTCCCGCAACAGCGCGCGCAACCGGCGCGGTGTCATGCGCGGGTCGGCGAGTGCGGCTTCGATCCGGGTGACGAACGGCACGATCACGGTTTCGCCATAGGTGGCGATGTGCTCGGCACAGGCGTGGTACAGCCCCTGCTTGCTGGCGAAGTAATAGTGCAATGCCGCAAGGTTCACACCTGCGCGATCGGCGATGACGCGTGTGGACGCTTCCTCGAAGCCAACCGCGCCGAACACCTCCAGCGCCGTTTCGATGATGCGCAGGCGGGTTTCGGTGCCGCGGGCATAGGTGCCGACGCGGGGTTGGCTGGATCGGGCCGGGATTTTGCCTGCCATGGTGTAGGAGCCCTTTCAATTTAAATTTAATCACTTGACTGAATTCAGTCAAGTGACCGATATCCAATGTGATCCCAGGCCAGGAGCGCCTGATGCACACCACACGGCCCATACATGCGGATTGGCACCTGCCCCGGCGGAAGTGGCACGCGCTGTCGTTGCTGCCGCTATGGCTGGTGGCCTGCACGGTCGGCCCCGATGCCAAGACCCCGGTGCAACCGATGCCGGCGCGCTATAACGGTGCGACGACGGCCCCGGCCGATGACGCGGCCCTTGCGCAGTGGTGGACGGGCTTCAATGATCCGACACTGAATAATTTGGTGGCGCGCGCACTGCGCGACAATCTCGATGTGCGAACCGCCGCGTCGCGTATTCGTGAAGCGCGCCAGCAGGAAATAGTCGCGGGCGCGGCGGCGTGGCCGACCGTATCCGCCAACCCGTCCTTCACCTACACGCAGCTCAGCCGCAACGCGATTTCGCTGGGCGGCCTCGGCACGTTGACCGGTGGCGCGGCATCCGGGGCGAGTGGCGAGTCGTCCGCGGGCTTTGGTCTGCCCGGTACCAGTTTCAACACCTATCAGCTTGGCCTCGACGCCTCGTGGCAGCTTGATCTCTTCGGCAGGACGCGGCGATCGGTGGAGGCGGCGCACGACACCACGCTGGCCAATGTCTGGGATAGTCGCGATACGCAGGTGTCGCTGGTGGCGGAGCTGGCCGATGCGTATCTCGCACTGCGCACGGCGCAACGCCGATTGGCGATCGCTCAGCGTGATCTGGAGCGGCAGCGGGGGCTGCTGGATTTGTTGCGTACGCGTGCGCACGCCGGCCTGGCGACGGAGCTGGATGTGCGGCAGCAGGAAACCACGGTGGCGGCGACAGCAGCCGGCTTGCCGCCGCTATCGGCTGATGTCGCAGTGCAGGCGCACGCGCTGGGCGTGCTGCTGGGTGAGCCGCCCGAGGCGGTGCTGGACACGCTGGCGCCCGGCCCGTTGCCCACTGCCCCGATCATTCCGGTGGGATTGCCGGCTGATCTGTTGCGTCGCCGGCCCGATATTCGCGCCACCGAGCGTCAGTTTGCCGCCGCCACCGCGAATATCGGCGTTGCGGTCGCGGATTATTATCCGGATATCACATTGACGGCATCGCCGGCGTTGGTCAGCACCGCCCTGTCGACCCTGCTGACCTGGGGCAGCCGCAACCTGACGGCCAGCGCGGGCCTGACCTGGAACCTATTTGACGGGGGGCGGGTGAAAGCGAATGTCGCGGTGATGGATGAGCGCGCGAAGCAGGCGCTGCTGGCCTACCACAAGACCGTGTTGGTGGCGCTACGCGACGTCGAGGATGCGTTGACGCGGTGTGCCGCGGACCAAGCGCGGCAAGCAAGGCTGGCCGAGCAGACGGACAGCGCGCGCGCCGCGGATGATCTGTCGCGCACGCAGTACCGCGCGGGGCTGGTGCCGTTTTCCACTGTGCTGACCACCGAAGCCGCCTTGCTGAGCGCGGAAGACACAGCGGCGCAGAATGACAGCGCGGCCGCGCAGGATGTGGTGGCGCTGTACAAGGCCTTGGGTGGCGGTTGGAGCGAGACCGATTCGGACCCGGTACAGGCGGCCGCGCGATGAATCGGGCACGGCGCATTCTGGTGATCGTGCTGCTGCTCGCCGGTGGGGCCTACCTGGGATGGCGCGCCTGGCAGCCGCGGCCTGAGGACGCGAATGTGCTGTCCGGCTATGTCGAGGGCGAGGCGCTTTACCCGGCCGCGCCGATCTCCGGCACCATCGCGGCGATGCTGGTCGCGCGCGGGGACCGGGTGGCGCCGCGCCAGCCACGGTTCACCGTGGACAATGCGCAGTTGCGCGCCGAGCGCGACCAGGCCGCGGCGGTGTTGGCGGTGGCGCGCGCGCAGGTCACGAGTGCCGAGGCACGGTTGGCGCAATCGCGCGCGCAGGAAGAGGCGGCGCAGGCGCAGGCGGAGAACGCGGCCCGCGACCTCGTGCGGTATCGCATGGCCGTGCGGGCCAATGCCGCCAGCGTCGCGGAGCAGCAGCTGGACTCCGCGGTCGCCACCGCGGCGAACAGCGCGGGCCAGCGCGCGGCGGCGGAAAGCGATGTGGCGGCGCAAGCGGCGCAGGTGACGGTGGCGCAGGCGCAGGTGGCGCAACAGGCCGCGGCGTTGGCGGATGCGCAGGCCAAGCTGGATCAGTTGAGCCCGCACGCACCGGGTGCGGCGCGCGTGCAGGATGTGTTCTTCCAGTCGGGGGAGTGGGCAGCGGCGAACCAGCCGGTGATGAGCCTGCTGCCGGACGACAAGATCAAGATCCGCTTCTTTGTTCCGGAGCAGGATCTGTCGCGGTACCATCCAGGGGAGGAGGTGCAGTTCGGCTGTGATGGTTGTGCGAGCGGATTGCACGCGCGCATCATCTACGTCAGCGCGCAGCCGGAGTACACGCCGCCCATCATTTACAGCCGCAATTCCCGAGACCGATTGGTGTTCCTGATCGAGGCGCTATCGGCGGATACGAAGAACCTCACGCCTGGATTACCGGTGGATGTGATGCCGCTGGGGGCGGCACGATGAGGGCGAGCTTTACCCGCGCCACGTCGTGCCGGGCGCAGGCACGGCATCCACGCCTTCGTGCGTTCCGCGAAGGCAAGGCGTGGCAGCCGTGGCCGAGCCACGGCATGGCGATGGGGATCGTCAGCACCGTGGGGCAGAGGATGTCGCCGTGACCCTTGCCATCGATGTTCATGGGTTGAACAAGAGCTTCGGTGTCCATCGTGTCGTGCAGGATGTGGCGATCCAGGTGGAGGAAGGACATATCTGCGGGTTTTTAGGTCCAAACGGATCCGGAAAGACCACGACGTTGCGGATGTTGTGCGGGCTGCTGACGCCTGATTCCGGCACCGGCACCTGCCTTGGCCTTGATATCCAGCGGCAGACAGCGGCGATCAAGCGGCAGACCGGCTATATGACGCAGCGCTTTTCCTTGTACGAAGACCTGACGATCGAAGAGAATCTCGACTTCATCGCGCGCATGTATGGGTTGGACCGGCGGCGCGCGCGGGTGGATGAGTCGTTGCAGCGCCTGGGCCTCGCGCATCGACGCCGGCAGCTCGCGAAGCAATTGTCGGGGGGCTGGAAGCAGCGGCTCGCATTGGCGGCTTGCGTGTTGCATCAACCGCGCCTGTTGCTGCTGGACGAGCCGACGGCGGGCGTCGATCCCAAAGCACGCCGCGAATTCTGGGATGAGATCCATCGCCTCGCCGGCGAAGGCATCACCGTTCTGGTGTCGACCCATTATATGGACGAGGCGGAGCGCTGCCACGACGTGGCGTATATCGTCTCCGGAAGGCTGATCGTGCGTGGCACGACGGACGACGTGATGGCGCAGTCGGACCTGATCACCTTCCAGGCCGAGGGGCCACGCGCCGACCGTCTGGCGGCGGAGCTGGCGCGGGCGCCGGGGGTGCGGATGGCGACGGCGTTCGGGCAGGGGTTGCATGTCAGCGGCACCGATCGTGCGGCGCTGGAGGCGGCGATCGCGCCGTATCGCCGCGCACCCTATGTGTGGACCGAGGCGCGGCCGACGCTGGAAGATGTGTTCATCCATCTGATGGACGACGGGCCGGGGCCGGCGGCATGAACATCTCCCTCACGCGCATCATGGCCATGCTGGTGAAGGAGTTCCGCGAGATGATGCGCGGCCAGCCCAGCGTGATCCTGTCGATCCCGATCATTCAGTTGCTGCTGTTCGGCTATGCCATCAACGATAATCCGCATCATCTGCCCACGGGCGTGTATGTGCAGGACCAAGGCGAGTTCGCACGCGACGTCCTGGCCGCGATGCGCAATTCCGGTTATTTCGATATCGTCGCCGTCGCGCAGAATTCCGCCCAGCTCGATCACCTGATGGCGATCGGCAAGATCCAGTTCAGTGTGACGATCCCAGGGGATTTCACCCGCCGGGTGGTGCGGCATGACAATGCGCAGATCTTGCTTGAGGCGGATGCATCCGATCCGTCCGCCTCGGGCAATGCGGTGGCGGCCTTCGCCGCGCTGCCGACCTCGGCGCTGTCGCATGATCTGGTCGGCGCGCTGGCGCCTGCGGCCGGGCAGGCGCCATTCACAGCGGTGATCCACAACAAATACAATCCGGAAGCGATCACATCGTACAACATCGTCCCGGGCCTGCTTGGCACGGTGCTGTCCATGACGCTGGTGTTCATGACGGCGCAAAGTCTGGCGCGGGAACGGGAGCTGGGAACGCTGGAAGGGTTGCTCGCAACGCCAGTGCGCCCGGTGGAAGTGCTGATCGGCAAACTGATCCCGTATATCGGTATTGGTCTGCTGCAGACGTTCATCATCTTGGTGCTGGCGCGCGTGTTGTTTAACGTTCCGGAAGCGGGCGGATGGGACGCGCTGGCGCTGGGCGTTGTGCTGTTCATCACCGCCAGCCTGGCGTTGGGCTTCCTGATATCCACCTTTGCGCGCACGCAGCAGCAAGCCCAGTTGATGGCCCAGTTCTATTTTATGCCGTCCTTTCTGCTGTCGGGGTTCTTTTTTCCGTTCGCCGGCATGCCGGGCTGGGCGCAAGCCATCGGCGGTCTGGTGCCGGTGACGCATTTCCTGCGCATCGTGCGCGGGTCGTTGCTGAAGGGGCAGGGACTGGCGGATGACTGGTCCAGCCTGGCGGCGTTAGGGCTGTTCGTGATCGGAATCAGCCTGGTCGCTATCCTGCGCTATCGCACCACACTCGATTGAGCTTGCCGGCCGCGCCGGAAGTTGGAACGATGGGCCTCAACGATCGGGAGGCGGCGGCGATGGTCGATCTGGTGGTGCGCGGCGACACGGTGGTGACCCCGCAGGGTGTCGGCGCCTTCGATGTGGTGGTCGCCGGCGAGCGGATCGTCGCGGTGGCCGCGCCCGGCAGCATCCCGGTGCCGCAGGGTGCGCGGCTGATCGATGCCACTGGCAAGATCGTGATGCCGGGCGGGATCGATCCGCATGTGCACTGCAAGTGGCATCTGCCGAACCCGGATGGTACCGCGGGACTGACCGAGCCACCGGATGTGGTGGGCAAGGCGGCCGTGCATGGCGGCACCACGACGATGATCGACTTCACACGCGCCAATCAGGGCAAGACGGTACTCGAGGCGATCGAACTGCGCGAGGCCGATTGGAAGGGGCATTGCGCCTGCGACTACGCGCAGCACATCATGGTGGAAGGCGCGCTGCCCTTCGACCTGCCGCCGCAGATCGGTGAGGCGATCCAGGCCGGCTTCCCGACGGTGAAGATCTTCACCACCGACATCACGCCCAGCCGCAAGGGGCGCATGGTGGATTTCGGCGACATATGGGAGATTTTCCAGGTGATGGCGGCGAATGGTGGGCTCGGGGTGATCCACTCCGAGGACAACGACATTGTGATGCACATGTACGGCAAGCTGATCCGCGAGGGGCGGACGGGCTTCGAGAATATGGCGGAGGTTCATAATACACTGAGCGAGGATATTTCGTTTCGGCGCGTGATCCGTTTGGCGGAGAAGGTGAAAGGCACAGCGCTGTATATGATGCACACCTCAGCCGCGAGTGGGGTAAGCGCGATACGGGAGGCGCGGGCGCGTGGCGTGCCGATCTATGGCGAGTCGCTGCACCAGTACATGTTGTATACGCAAGAGGATTATAAGACGCCGCGCGGGCAGATTTACCACACCTATCCGTCATTGAAGTCGGCCGAGGATCAGGCGGCGCTGTGGGGCGGCACGCTGGACGGGGCGATCAACTGCGTGGCGACGGACGAGATCTGCTGCACGTTGGCGAAGAAGCTGCAAGGCGCACGGATTGATGACACCACCGGCGGGAACGCTGGCGTCGAGCCGCGGGTGGCGCTGATGTATAGCGAAATGGTGGGCCGGCGTGGTTACACGCTGAGCCGGTTTGTCGATCTGGTGTCGACCAACGCGGCGAAGATCATGGGGTTGTATCCGCGCAAAGGCGCGATCGCAGCGGGGGCGGATGCCGATCTGTGCGTGCTGGATCCGCAGGATCGACGGGTGATCCATGCGGCGGATCTGCACGAGGCGGATTACACGCCGTGGGAAGGGCGCAAGATGGATGCGTGGCCGTGTTTGACCGTGCTGCGGGGGAAGGTTGTGGTCGAGGCCGGCGTGTGGAAAGGCAGCCTGACCGATGGGAAATGGCAGCGTCGCAAGGTGGCGAGCGAGATTCTCACGGGGCCGATGCTGTGATCCCTGATTGTGTCATGGCCGGCCCACGGTCGGACAGAAGGCCCGCCCGAGGCCAGGCTTCGGCCGACGACCCATGACTTGTGTTCATGGGTACGGCAAAGTTGTGGGTGGCCGGGCTAAGCTCGGCCATGACACCGGGGAGCTGGTGCCGTCATGAGCGACGCGGAGTTACGCAACCTGTTGCAGGACTGCCTGACCTTATGGCGGGTCGAGGGGCGCGTGGCAGCGGGTGCAGCGGGATTGGAGGTGCGCACGGCGGATGGGTCATTTGTTGTCGAACGCGCCGATCCCGACGTACGTCCTGTACGTTGGCTGCTGCAAACGCCACCGCGGCGCGCCGCGAGCCGGTCGCCGCGCGCCGTGCCGGCGATTGGCGCGCTGTTGCATGCGTTGCGCAATGCGTTGGGCGCCGAACGCGGTATGCGGTTGCGGATCGGCGCGGGAGGAATGCTGCCATGAAGCGCGATATCCGCGGTCTGGACGTTTCCACCGACAGCGATGAGGCGGTGACCAAGTACGATCTGGCAGTAGAACATTATCTGAAATACCACCTCGACACGATGCAGCAGGTGCACGGCGCGTTGGCCGCCGATCCTGGCTTCCTGATGGGCCATATCGCACGGGGCTATCTGATGCTGGCTGGTGCCAATCCGGCACATCGGCCGCTGGTGGCGCAAAGCCTCACGACCGCCGAGGCACAGTTGGGGGTCGCCACCCCGCGCGAACGGCGTCACATCGCGGCGCTGAAGGCCTGGCAGCGCGGGGCGCTGGGCGAAGCGTTCGCGATCTGGTGGGAGTTGCTGGATGCCGATCCGACCGATCTGCTAGCAGTACGGATCAGCGACACCACGCGGTTCCGTCACGGCCTGACGCAACAGGTGCTGGCACAGGCGGACCGACTGGCACCGCATTGGTCGCGCGACCTGCCGGGGTACGAATGCTTCCAATCCGTCTGGGCCTTTGCGCATGAGGAGGCGGGCGATACCGCGGGTGCCGAACGCGCGATTGATGAAGCCTATGCTGTCGATCCGACGAACTTCTTTGCCCACCATGTGAAGGCGCATGTGCTGGAGATGGAGAACCGCCCGTGCGAGGGCAATGAGTGGCTCGCGCGGCAGATCGGCTATTGGCCGCTCGGCAACAACCTGGTGCATCACCTGTGGTGGCATCGCGCGCTGATGCAATTGGAGCTGGGGCAGCAGGCCGAGGTGCTGGCGAGTTACGACGAGAACATCCGCAATCTTGACTCGCCATTGACCAAGGCCACGCCGGATCAATTCAACGATCTGCAGAATGCCACCGCGTTGCTATGGCGGCTGGAGCGATTGGGCGTGAACGTCGGGTCGCGGTGGGAGGAGCTGGCGGACAAGGCGGAGGCGCGGACCGGTGATGCGACGTATCCATTGCTGCCGCCACATTTGATGCTGGCGCTGGCGGCGACCGGGCGTGATACGGCAGCGGATCGGTTCGTCGCAGCCCTGCGGGACCAGGCGACGGATACGTCGAACTGGGCTGCGCGTGGGATCGCTGAGGCGGTGCTGCCGGCCTGCGAGGCGGGGCTGGCACATCGGCGCGGCCAGCACGCGCGCGTGCTGGAGCTGCTGCAGCCTCGCCAGGAGAGCATTCGCGCCCTGGGTGGCAGCGCGGCGCAGCGCGATGTTTTCCGGCAGATCCTGCTTGATTCCGCGATGCAGGCCGATCGTCGTGACGTGGTCAGCGCGATGATCGCGCATGAGACCGCAACGCGACCGCTACCACCGACGCAACGCGTTGGCTACGCCGCCGCGGCACGGTGGTTGATGTAACAGGGGAGCAGACGATGCCGGACATCGAACGCCTGATGCTGGACGGCCAACCGGAGCCGGTCAGCCATTACTGCCATGTGACCAAGGCCGGGAACCTGATCTGGGTCTCTGGCACTGTCGGCATCGCCGCCGACGGCAGCATTCCACACGACGTGGTCGAGCAGTTCGAGATCTGTATCGCCAATCTGGATGCCTGCCTGAAAGCGGTGGGCGCCGGCGCGGAGCATGTGGTGAAGGTGGTGGTCTACCTGACCGACGTCACCGACCGCAGCAAGATCAATCCAATCAGGCAACGTTATTTTGGCCCCCACAAGCCGGCGTCCACGCTGGTCGAGGTCTCCGCTTTGGTGCTGCCGGCCCTGAAAGTGGAGATCGAAGCGCAGGCCGTTCTCTCGTAGGGCGGAATGCACGGCGCATTCCACCCTACATCTCAATAGATCGTCTGCTTCAGCCGCTCGGGATATTCGCGGTCGTACTGTTCCCCGCCCGCGGCACCCTTGCTGATATCGGCCAGGATTGTTCCGGTGCTGGGCAGTGACTTCCGCTCGATATGCTTGGCTGGGTTCCACAGCTCCGACCGCACCAGTGCCTTCGGGCATTGGAAATACACAGTCTCGACATGCACCACGATGACCGACCGCGGAAGCTTGCCCTGCATCGGAAAGCGCGCCAGCAGCGCCGGGTCGATCGAGATCGCCGCGCGGCCGTTCACGCGCAGTGTCTCGCCGACACCCGGGATCAGGAACAGCAGCGCGACACGGGGATCGGTGATCAGGTTCCGTAGGCTGTCCACACGATTGTTGCCTCGCCGATCCGGGATCAGCAGCGTGCGGTCGTCCTCGATCACGACGAACTCGCCCACTGGGTCGCCGCGCGGTGTCACATCCAACCCGCCCGGGCCACTCGTTGCCATCGCGAGAAACGGCGAGGCCTCGATCATCGCGCGGTAGTGCGGATGCAGGTAGTTGACTTCCTTGGTTAAGGCGGCGGGGCTCGACTCGCCATACAGGGCTACGAGCGCTGCCTCATCGGTGATCAGGTGGTTGCCGCCCATGCCGTCCATCGCAGATCTCCTTGCCTCGCGCGGGAACGAATATAGCCGCGCCGCGCGACGTTATGCCAGCAGGGTGAGCGCACCCCCGGGATTTCCTGTCCGGACCAGTCGGGCCTAGTCTGCGGCAACCAATGACAGGAGGATCGCCATGCGGCTTCAACTCGCCGGACGCAACATCACCTATGACCTGGTTGGCCCGGCGGGGGCGCCCGTGGTGTGCATGACGCATTCGCTGGCCTCCGACGGCGGCATGTGGGCGGAGCAGGTGCCGCCGCTGCTGGCGGCGGGCTTCCGCGTGCTGCGTATCGACATGCGGGGCCATGGTGGCAGCGATCCGGTTCCGGGCGATTACACGATGAGCCAGTTGGCTGGCGATGTTGCCGGCGTCTTGGACAAGCTCGGTTTGGCGCGGGTGCATTACATTGGCCTGTCGATCGGCGGGATGCTGGGGCAGGCCTTCGCGATCGAGCACGGCGCGCGGCTCATTTCAGCAATGTGGTGCGATACACTGCCGGCAAGCCCCAGTGGCGCGGCGCAGGCTTGGGCCGATCGGATGCGCACGGTGCGCGAGGCGAACTCACTGACGCCGCTCGCTGTGCCGACCATGGAACGATGGTTCACCGATGCATTCAAGCCGAAGAATCCGGCGCGCTGGCAGGAGATCCACGACACGATCGTGGGGACGACCCCGGCGGGGTATCTGGGGTGCTCGACGGCGATCCAGGCGTTCGATTTCACCGCGAAACTGCCGTCGTTGAAGCTGCCGGTGTTCGTGGTGGTGGGCGACGGTGATGCCGGCACGCCGCCCGCGGGCAACAAGATGATCGCTGATCTGGTTCCGGGCGCGCGCTATGCCGAGATCAAGAACGCGCGGCATTTCCCGAATGTGGAGCATCCCAACACGTTCAATCGGCTGATGATGAGCTGGCTCTGGGCACAGCGTGGATTGAGCTGAGGGGGACGTGATGCGACTGACGGGAAAGGTCGGGCTGGTCACCGCGGCGGCTTCGGGCATGGGACGTGCGGGGGCGATTCGTTTCGCGCGTGAAGGGGCTTCGGTCGGGGTGGTGGATCTGGACGCTGCGGGCGCCGCGGCGGCGGTGAAGGAGATCACAGACGCCGGCGGCAAGGCAATCGCGATTGCAGGCGATCTGCGAAAGGATGCGTTCGCGCGCGAGATTGTGCATCGGACGGTGCAGGCGTTCGGTGGGTTGGATTTCGTGTGGAATCATGTGGGGCATCCGGGGCCGGCCTCGATCGAGGGAATTGAGTGGAAGGATTTCGAGCTGGCGATGGATTTGAATCTACGCTCGGTGCTGGTGACGACGGAGGCGGCGTTGCCGGAGCTGCGGGCGCGGGGTGGCGGATCTATTCTGTTCACGGCTTCGACATCGGGGCTCACGGGATCACAGTTCAGTCCAGTGTACAACATCGCGAAGTTCGGTGTGGTGGGCTTGGTGCATGGGCTGGCAAAGCGGTACGCGCGGGAGAAAATCCGGGTGAATGCGGTATGCCCAGGACCGGTGGATACGCCGATGCTGCGGGTCTTTGTTGCGCGACCGGACAGTCAATTGCCGGCGGGGGAGACACCGGAGACGCTGGTGCAGAAGCGTGGCGGGCAGGTGCCGATGGGCCGCCCGGCGCGGCCGGAGGAGATCGCCAACGCTGCGCTGTTCCTGCTGTCGGATGAGGCGTCTTACATCACCGGAGTGGCGCTGCCGGTGGATGGCGGCGCGACAGCGTAGCGGACTCGTCATGCCGTGGCCACGCCACGGCATCCACGCCTTGCCTTCGGCCAACAGGCAAGGCGTGGATGCCGGGCCTTTGCCTGGCGTGACCTGGGGTGGGTTAGACCCCGTCCTTCAGGATGTCCGTCACCACACGCTCCAGATGCCGCAACGTGTTGCACACTGTGGCGACGTGACAGAACGGCCGGTAGCGTAACATATCGGAATCGCCTGTGCCCCAGGCCGTACGATATTCCGGGTTGAGCCAGATCACCCGTTTGGCCCGCGCGGTGATCGCCTGGAATATGTCGACGCGTGGGTTTGTGCGATTGCCGCGGGCGTCGCCCAGGATGATCAGCGTCGTCTTGTTGGTGACGTAGCGGCCCCAGCCCTCCTCGAAGTCCACCAAAGAATTGCCGTAGTTCGACGACCCATAGCCGATCATTTGCATAATCTTGGCGATCGCGGATTCGATCGGCTCCGCCTCCAGGATGTCGCTGACCTCGATCAGACTGCTGGCAAAGGCGAAGCCGCGGATATCGGCCAGCGCCTCGTGCAGCGCGTAGAGGAACATCAGCAGGAACTGCGCCAGCGCGGCAACCGAACCGGAGACGTCGCACAGCACCATCACGCGCGGCTTCTCGATCCGTTTCTGTTTCCAGACGGTGACGAAGGGGATGCCGTCCCAGGCCATGTTGCGGCGGATGGTACGGCGTACGTCCAACTGGCCGCGCAGCCTGCGCCGGCGTGGCTTGGCGTAGCGCGCGGCGAGCTTGCGGGCGATCGCGCGCACCAGCACGCGCATGCGGTCTAGGTCTCGCCGCTCCAGGCTGGTCAGCCGCGCGGATTTTAGCAGCTCCTCGCGGAACTTTTCCGTCTCGCCGCGCGCGAACAGCAACAGGTTGCGATCCACCAGGTCGCGCACCTGATCGCGCAGGCGTTCAATCCGTTCCTCCAGCACATCGGCCTGCACGTTGGCCGCAGCGGTGGCAGCACGGCGCAGGCTGGCCATATCGCGTTCGACGCCGCGCAGCCCCATGCGATCCAGGATGCGGCGGGTGTAGAGGTTGCGTTGCGTGAAAAAGCGGATGTTCTCCACGCCGGAGTCGCGGGTGGCTTCTTCTACCGCGGTCGCGAGAGCGACGCGATCACCGGTTAGCAGCATCTGCCCGAGCGATCCGTTGCCGTTACCACCGACACCTTCACCACCGGCGGTCTGGTCGGGTGTGGCGGCGTTGCCATCGCCGAAGCCTTCACGCTTGAAGTACAGCTCGAAGCATTTGTCGAACAACGTCTTCTCTTCGGGTGTCTTGGCCAACACCAGCGCCAGCGTGTCCTTCAGGATGGTGCGGTCGCCGTAGCCCACCACGCGCAGGGCGCGCGCGGCGTCGATGCCTTCGGCGGCAGACACGCGCAGTCCGGCGCTGCGTGACGCTTGCAGGAACTGCCGCAGCGGTTCCGCGACCTGCATCTCAGGCGGCCAGTCCGGCGTCCTGCCGCGCTTTTGCGGTCATACCGCCGAGCTGCTTGCCGGCGATCTCGATGTCGGCCTCGAACTTCAGCAGCACGTTCAGCGTGTCGTGCACCATGTCGACATCCAGCGCGGCGGCATGCAGCAACAGCAGCACACGCGCCCAATCGATCGTTTCGCTCACTGATGGCGCTTTTTTCAGGTCCAGTGCGCGC
Organism: Acetobacteraceae bacterium; assembly: GCA_035486355.1. Lineage (GTDB taxonomy): Bacteria > Pseudomonadota > Alphaproteobacteria > Acetobacterales > Acetobacteraceae > Palsa-883. The sequence goes on along the minus strand of DATHNE010000113.1, from coordinate 30,350 downwards.
AGCTGCTGCACGAAATTTACCAGCTGCGCGCGCAGGCTCGCTTCGATCCCTGGCACGCGGGATTCGATGATGCGCGCTTCCAGCTTCGCATCGGGGAAGCCGATATGCAGATGCAGACAGCGGCGCTTCAGTGCGTCCCCTAGGTCGCGCGTGCTGTTGGAGGTCAGCAGCACCACCGGCGGCACCAGCGCATGCACCTCACCGATTTCGGGAATGCTCACCTGGTAGTCGGACAGGATCTCCAGCAGGAACGCCTCAAACTCCTGATCCGACTTGTCGATCTCATCGATCAGCAATACCGCGCCTGCTGGTTCTTGCAACGCGCGCAGCAGCGGCCGCGGCTCCAGGAACTCAGGCGCAAAGAATACGTCCCCAAATCCGTGCAATTTGTCGATCGCGCTATTCAGGCTGTCGGTCGGCCCCAGCACATCGTTGATCTTGTCTTTCAGGATCTGCGTATACAAAAGCTGCTTGCCATACTTCCATTCGTACAGTGCCTTCGACTCATCCAACCCCTCGTAGCACTGCATCCGAATCAGCTTCAGCCCCAGCCAGCTCGCCACCGATTTCGCCAGCTCCGTCTTGCCAACGCCCGCCGGCCCTTCCACCAAGATCGGCTTTTGCAAATGATGCGCGAGATACACCGCGGTCGCGATCTGCCGGCTGGGAATATACCCGACCGACGCCAACCCGGATTCCACCGCATCGATCGATGCGATGCCGCTGCCGCCACCATCCACGCGCACATCCTCTCGCAACGTTCCCGCACCGTTCGGCGACGACCGCCTGAAACGGCACCATTGCGTCTTGCTAGGCGAGGGCGCCGCGGTCAACCCCCTCGCCCTGGGGGGTCCCGGCACGCGCCGGGTGTCGCGGTACGCGAGGGGTTGAGGGGGGCGCCCTCGCCTAGCACACTCGGTTCCGCCGTGCCGGCCCACGGGGAGAGGAAACGCGATGGACTTCCACATCAACCCGCAACAACGCGAGATGATCGCGTCGGTGCGCGCGCTCGCGCAGGGCGAATTCAAGCAGAAAGCCATGCGCTGGATGGATGGCACCTTCCCCTGGGAGAACATGAAGCAGCTCGCCGAGCTCGGTGTGCTGGGCATGTCGGTGCCCGAGGAGTACGGGGGCCTCGGCCTGTCGATCCTGGACACCGCGCTGATCCTGGAAGAAATCGCCAAGGTCGATTACGTCACTGCGATGGCCGTGCTGGGCGAAGCCGGTGTGCAAACCCGCGTGATCGCGCGCTATGCGCCGAATGCGATCAAGGATCGCATCCTGCCCAAGGTGGTCACTGGCGATTGCATCCTGGCCGTGTGCATGACCGAGCCGCATGCCGGGACCGACGTGGCGAACTACCGCACCAACGCGCGCATCGTCGGCGACCGTGTGATCCTGAAAGGGACCAAGACACTGATCAGCCGCGCGCCCGAAGCTGGCATGTTCGTGGTGTTCACCCGTGTCGATGGCAGGCCCGGCCGCGAGGGCATCGGCTGTGTGCTGCTGGAACCGGGAACGAAAGGATTTGCCGTCACCGGCACCTATCACACCATGGGCGGCGAGAATCTCCACGAGATACAGTTCGATGACTGCGAATTGCCGCTGGAGAATCTGGTGATCAAGGAGGATGGCTTTCGCAGGCTGCTGAGTGCGTTCAACACGCAGCGCTGCCTTAACCCGTCGATTTCACTGGGTCTGGCGGAAGGTGCGTTCGACGAGGCGGTGAACTATGTCCGCGATCGCACCGTGTTCGGCAAGCCGATCGCCGATCATCAGGGTGTGCGCTGGAAGCTCGCCGACATGTTCAAGGATATCGAGGCGGGGCGGGGCCTGCTGTATCGCGCGTGCCTCAGTGCGAACCCGTTCCCCGACCCGTTCCTGTCGGCGACATCGAAAATCTTCAATAACGAGATGTCGCTGCGCGTGACGTCTGAGGCGGTGCAGCTGCATGGTGGCTTCGGCTTTACGGATGAATATCCCGTGTCTCGGCTGTATCGTGGCGCGCGGTACGGGTCGATCGGTGGAGGCACCTCGGAGACACTGCGCGACCTGATCGGCAAGAAGATTGTCGGGGACACGGATGTGGACGAGGGCATCATCAGCCTCGCGACGTATTGATGGAGCACGCCAGTGTTGTTGATTGAGGCGGACGGCAAGGCATTGTTCGCGGCGCATGGCATCGCGGTGCCGGAGGGACGCGTCGTGACGGCGGCCGATATCATTGCGCCGCCGCCGGAGACTGGCCCGTGGATGGTAAAGGCGCAGGTGCCGGTGGGTGGGCGCGGCAGGGCTGGTGGAATTCGCCAATGTGGCAGCGCCGAGGATGTGGCGGAGGCGGTCCGCGCGATGCTTGGCGCGCGGCTGAAGGGGCATGCGGTGGAGGCGTGCCTGATCGAGCAGGTGGCGACCGGCGAGGAACGCTATCTCGCGATCATGGTCGATCCGCCGAATTATGGTGTGCGGGTGATCTATCTCGCGGAAGGCGGGATGGAGGTGGAGCGGGGTGAGGATGGAGACCGCGCCGGCATCGCGTGTGCGCCGGAACTGGACGCGATCATGGCGACGCTGGACGGGTTGATCGCGCGTGAGACTGAGGCGGTGCGGACGTCGGTTGCTGATCTTGGCCGCAAGCTGGCGGAGCTGCTGCTGACACGGGAGCTGGCGTTGGCGGAGATCAACCCATTATTTGTCAGCGCGGCGGGGTGCCTGGCGGGCGATGCGAAGGTGGTGGTCGACCTCAATGCGGTCGAGCGGCAGCCGGAGATCGGCGCGCTGATCGTGGCGCAGCCGTCAATCTATCTGGACGCCAATCGCAAGCTACAGGAAGGGTTCGATTACGTTGAACTCGATCCGGGCGGCGAGATCGGGCTGGTGACCACGGGTGCAGGACTGTCGATGATGCTCATCGATGAGCTGACGGCGCAGGGGATGAAGCCACTGAATTTCTGTGATGTGCGCAGCGGGCAGTTGCGCGGCAGTCCGCAACGGCTGATCCGAGTGCTGGAATGGATCACCTCGCGACCGTCGCTGCGGGTGGTGTTGGTGAATATCTTTGCTGGGATCACGGACTTGGGAGAGTTCGCGGGATTGCTGGCGGATGCAGTGACGGCGTCGCCGGGTCTGCATGTGCCGGTGGTAGCACGGCTGGTAGGGCGTGGCGCGGCGGACGCGCGGCGCATCCTGGCGGAGAAGCGACCGGACATTGCGATGGAGGAAGACCTGCAGGCGGCGCTCGATCGGATCAAGGCGGTGCTGGCATGATCGGCAGGCTGTCGCGCGAGACGAAGGTGATCGTGCAAGGCATCACCGGGCGCATGGGGCGCACGCATGCGGCGCTGATGCGCGCTTATGGCACGAACATCGTGGGTGGCACGTCAACCCGCACCGACTTGAAGCAATCGGCTGGCGTCCCCGTATTTGCCGATTGCGCGGCGGCGGTCGCGGCGACGGGGGCGGTCGCCAGCGTGACTATGGCCCCCCCAATGGAAACGCTGGCCGCGGTGCGTGAGGCATTGGACGCGGGCATCGCGCTCGTTGTCACGGTCGCGGAAGGGATTCCACTGCACGACGCGCTCGCCATCGGTCGCGCGGTGCGTGCGGCGGATGCAACCTGGATCGGTGGGTCAACGCCCGGCATGGCGATTCCAGGGCAGATCAAGCTGGGATTCCTGCCAGATGTGTGCCTGCGGCCGGGACCGCTTGCCATCATGTCGAAGAGCGGGACGTTGTCGTATGAGACCGGCTATCGCCTGGCCCGCGAAGGGCTGGGCCAGAGCCTATGGATCGGCGTTGGTGGCGATCCGGTGAAAGGTGTGCGGTTCGCCGATCTGCTGCCAGTGTTCTTTGCGGATGTGCGCACAGCTGGCATCGTGCTGGTCGGTGAAGTGGGCGGTACCGAGGAAGAGGATTGTGCTGTTTCGTATACGAAGCTAGGGGCGCAGAAGCCGCTCTATGCGTTGATCGCCGGACGTGAGGCGAAGGAAGGCGTGTCGATGGGCCATGCCGGGGCTTTGGTATTCGGCGATACCGGCACGTTACAATCGAAGACGACGCGGCTGCGCGACGCGGGAGCGCAGGTGTTCGGCGCGGTCGATGACCTAATCGCGGCATGCGTTCGTGATCTCGCGCGATTGCGTACATGATACAGGAACCCGGGAGGAAATGATGGCGGAACAGACGGACGCGGCCGTCCATGCGGCGCTGCACGAGCTGATGGGTCTCGCCGATCTGCCGGCCGAGACGGTGCGGCATGCGCGCGTTGTTGGCGGCGAGCCGGTGATTCCCACACGGTATCGCGTTGGTACCGCGGGCGCAGCGGCGTTGTCGGTGACTGGCCTCGCGGCGGCGGAGCTGTGGCGGCTGCGCACGGGGCGGCAGCAGACGGTCGAGGTGCCAATGCGCGCGGCGACAGTGTCGTTGCGGTCCTCGCGCTACATGCGGCTGAATGGTGCGCCGCCGGCGCGCGAGTGGGATCCAATCAGCGGCTTCTATCCGACGCGCGACGGGCGCTGGGTGATGCTGCACACTAATTTCGAGAACCTGCGCAATGCGGCGGCACGGGTGCTGGGCACGAAGGTCGATCGTGACGAGGTCACGCGGGCGATCGCCGGTTGGGATGCCGAGGCGTTGGAGACCGCGCTGCATGAGGGTGGTGCGTGCGGCGCGTTCGCGCGCACGCATGCGGAATGGGCGGCGCATCCGCATGCCGCGGCCATTCGGGCGCTGCCCGTGGTCGAGATCATCCGCGTTGGTGATGCACCGCCGCAGCCGTTGCCTGCCGGGCCGCGGCCGCTGTCGGGGGTGCGCGCGCTGGACCTGACACGCGTAATCGCCGGCCCGACCTGTGCGCGCACGCTGGCTGAGCATGGTGCCGATGTGTTGAAGATCACGCGTGCCGGTCTGCCGCATTCGGGTGAGCTGGATCTGGACACCGGCATCGGCAAGCTGTCGGCGAATTTGGATCTGCGCGATCCGGCGCAAGCCGAGACGCTGCGTGGGCTGATCCGGGGTGCGGATGTGTTTTCGCAATCCTATCGGCCGGGCGCGCTGGCAGGGCGCGGCTTCTCGCCGGAGGCGGTGGCGGCACTGCGGCCGGGCATCGTGTGCGTGACGCTGAGTGCCTGGAGCCATGAGGGGCCGTGGCGCAATCGCCGTGGTTACGATACGATCGTGCAGACCTCGACCGGCATGGCGCATGCGTCTGGCGTCGACGGCAAGCCGCAGCATTTGCCGGTGTCGGCGATCGACTATGTCTCGGGCAACCTGATGGCGTTCGGCGCGATGGTGGCGCTTGCGCGACGGGCGACGATCGGCGGCAGTTGGTTTGTGCGCGTGTCGCTGGCAACCACCGGGCGCTGGATTGTCGATCGCGGCACGTTCACGGCTGATGAGCTTGCCGGCCTGCCGGCGGACCTTCCGGAAGCGGAACTGGCAGCGCTGTGCACCGAGGTGGATTGGCCGGGCGGGCGCATCCGTTACATGAAGCCGGTGGTGCGCATGAGCGAGACGCCGGCGCGGTGGGATCGTCCGCCGGTCCCGCTGGGGTATCACCAGGCGGTGTGGCCCGCCGCATGACGAAACCGTTCGTTGGCGTGCGCGTGCTGGACCTGACGAATGTCATCGCCGGGCCGCTGGCGTCGTACCAGCTCGCGCTTTTGGGAGCTGAGGTCATCAAGGTCGAGGTGCCGGGGGTCGGTGATCTGGCCCGCAAGATGGGCGCCGATCCTGACCTCGGGAAACGCCAGATGGGCGCTTCGTATCTGGCGATGAATGCTGGCAAAAAGTCGATTACGCTCAATCTGAAGGCGGAACGGGGGAAGGAGATCTTTCGCGCGTTGGCCGGCACGGCGGATGTGGTGCTGGAGAATTTCCGACCCGGCGCGATGGCGCGCTTGGGATTGTCGGCCGAGGCGCTGCGGACGCTGAATCCGCGGCTGATCTATTGCGCGGTATCAGGGTTCGGCCAAACTGGTCCGTTAGCGGGACGGGCAAGCTACGACCAGATCATCCAAGGTTACGCCGGGCTGATGAGCCTGACCGGAGACGCGCAGTCCGCGCCGCAGCGTGCCGGATTGGTGGTGTGCGACACGACGGCGGCAATCACTGCTGCGTTTGCTATCGCCGCGGCGTTGTTCCGCCGCGCCAGCACCGGCGAGGGCGAGGTAATCGATGTGTCGATGCTGGATAGCTCACTGGCCACCATGACGTCGTGGATGATTTCCAATCACCTGAACGCGGGTCATGTGCCGAAGCCGCTGGGCAATCACAGCCATACCTCGGCGCCGTCAGGAACGTTCCGGACAAAGGACGGTGTCATCAATCTGGTCAACAATGAGCAGAAGCAGTTCACAGCCACGTGTGAGGCCCTGGAGATGCCGGAACTCTCGCATGACCCGCGGTTCGCGGAACGCGATCACCGAATGCGCAACCAGGTGGTTCTGCAGCAGGTGCTGGAGGCGCGGCTGGCCACAGCGACGAGCGCGGAATGGGAGGAGCGGCTGAGCGCGGCCGGCGTGCCGGTGGGACCGGTGCTAAGCGTGCCGGAGATCGCGCAGCTCGCGCATCTGGCCGCGCGCGGTGTGGTGCATACAGTGCCGGTGCCGGCCTTGGATCGTGACGTGCGGGTCGTGGGGGCGGGGTTTCAGCTCGGGGGTGCGCCGGTGCCGATCGATGCGCCGCCGCCCACGCTGGGTGAGCACACCGAAGTAATCTTGCGCGGCCTTGGCGTCGATGCGGCGGAGCTGGAACAACTGCGCGCCAATACGGTGATCTGATCGATGATGGGGATGTACCTTGGGGATCCGCCGACGGTGCTGGAAACCGAGGTGTTCACTACGCTGCCGGATGTGCTGGTGAAGCGGGTGGATGGCAAGCCGCGCAATTTCCTGGAAGGGCCTTCCTTCGATCGGCATGGTAATCTGCTGTGTGTCGATGTGCAGGCGGGGCGCGTGTATCGGATCTCGCCGAACGGCGATTGGGAAATCTTGGCGGAATACGATGGGGTTCCGAACGGATTGAAGCTGCATCGCGACGGGCGCGCGTTCATCGCCGATCGCAAGCGCGGTGTCATGGTACTGGACCCGGCGAGGGCGACGCTGGATTGTTTGTTACCCGGGCCGAAGCCCGGAGAGTCATTCGTTGGATTGAACGATCTGATCTTTGCGACGAATGGTGATCTGTATTTCACCGATCAGGGGCGCACGGGATTGCAATCACCCACTGGACGGGTGTGGCGATACACCGAGGCGGGCGTGCTGGAGTGTCTGATTGACAATGTTCCGAGCCCGAATGGGTTGGTGTTCAATCTGCGGGAGACCGCGCTATACGTGGCGGTAACGCGTGCCAACGCAGTGTGGCGGATCGAGCTGGATGATCCGGCGCGGCGCACGGGGCTGTTCGTGCAGTTATCGGCGGCCGGGCCGGATGGACTCGCGCTGGATGCGAGTGGCAATGTGGTGGTGGCGCATCCGACCGTGGGGGCGGTGTGGATGTTCAATCGGATTGGCACACCAGTGTATTACCTGAAGAGCTGCGCGAAGGAGATGACGACGAATATCGCGTATGGCGGCGATGACAATCGCACGTTGTTTGTTACGGAGTCGCGGAGCTGCTCGATTTTGTGGGCGCGGTTGCCGGTGCCGGGGAAGGCGATGTTTTCGCACAGATGAGCTGTCGTCATTGCGAGGAGCGCTGGCGACGAAGCAATCTTGTGCCAGTGTGGCACTGCAGATCGTGCGACATTGGACCTAGATCTTCGTCGCTTTGCTGCTTGCGATGACAAGGTTGGCTACAGCGTGATATCGCGGACGAATTTGGCCTTGCTGGCTGTCTCGGTCAGCAGGAATGCCAGGTCGGTGCCGGTCGACACATAGCGGGCGCCCAGCTTCACGTATTCGGTCATCAGATCGGGTCGCGAGGCCAGGCCGCCGATGCCGACGTGTTTGCCGTGCTTGCGGCAGGCGGCGATGGTGCGGGCGAAGGCGTCGCGCACGTTCGGGTGATCGAATTGGCCGGTGATGCCCATTTCGTTGCAGAGATCATTGGTGCCGACCAGTAGCATGTCGATGCCCGAGACCGCGGCGATCGCCTCCACGTTGTTCAGCGCCTCGATCGCTTCCATCATCACCACGACCATGGTGGCGTCGTTCATTGCTGCGTTTGCCTCAGGCTGCGGATAGCTGCGGTACTGGTAGTGCGGCAGCGCCCCGCCGGCGCCGCGCTCGCCGAAGGGTGGGAACTTGGCGTAGCCGACGATTTTCGCGGCATCCTCGGCAGAGCGCACGTGAGGCGCGATCACCCCCATCGCGCCGCCATCCAACAGGCGGCAGATGTAATCGGGCGTGTTGGCCGGCACGCGCACCAGTGGTGTAACACCCAGCGCCTGCGCGGCGATGCAGATCTGCGCGGTGGATTCGATCGACAATGTGTTGTGCTCGACATCGACATACAGCGTGTCGAAACCGGCGGTGGCGGCGATCTGCGCGATCTCGATCGAACGCGTCAGGCGCACTGTCATCGAGGCGGCGACCTCGTCACGCGCCAGCTTTTCCTTGAGGTGATTGCGTAGGATGTCGCGCAGTTGTGCCGGCATGGTCGTCTCCCTTGGTCGATTGTCAGGCACTCTGGCTTGGCGGCGCCGCGGCCTCAAGCCACAATGCGGGCAGGCATGGAGGAGGGTGGCATGAACGCGATACAGGGCAGGCCTGTGCGTCGCCGCGAGGATGCGCGGCTGCTGACCGGCAAAGGCAATTATGCCGCCGACGGGAAGCGGGATGCCATGAAGGTGGCGGTGCTGGTGCGCTCGCCGCATGCGCATGCATCGGTGGATGGGATCGATACGGCGGCGGCGCGGGCGATGCCGGGTGTGGTCGGCGTGTTCACTCAGGCCGATCTGGGCGGTGTCGGACCAATTCCAGGCGGGATCGGGTTTCCGCGTCCGGATGGCGGGCCGGCGCCGAAGACGGATCGCGCGCTGCTGGCCAGCGAGCGGGTGCGTTTCGTGGGCGAACCGGTGGCGTTGGTGGTCGCGACGTCACGCGCCGCGGCGTTGGAGGCGGCCGAGGCGGTGATGGTGGACTATAGCGCGCTTCCCGTCGTCACCGATGAGGTTGCGGCGATGCAGCCGGGCGCGCCGGCGGTGTGGGACGAGGTGCCGGATAATATCGGCTTCCTGTGGAAACGCGGCGACGCGGAGCGCACGGATCAGGCGTTGCGCGACGCCGCACATGTGGCGAAGCTTCAGTTCTTGGTCAGCCGGGTGACGGCCAATTCAATGGAGCCGCGTGGTGCCTGGGCCGAGGTTGGCGCGGACGGGCGGCTGGTACTGCATGCGTCGATCCAGTCACCGTACCCGTTGCGGAACGGCTTGGCGCAGAACAACTTTAAGCTGGAGCCGAAGGAGATCCGCGTGCTGCCGGGCGACGTGGGCGGGTCGTTCGGCATGAAGTCGGGCGTGCAGCAGGAATACGCGTTGGTGTGCTGGGCGGCGCGCAAGTTGGGGCAACCCGTGCGGTGGATCTGCGACCGCACCGAAGGGCTGCTGACCGATGAACAGGCGCGCGAGATGCGCATCACAGCGGAGCTTGGCTTCGACGCCGACGCGAAGATCACGGCGCTGCGGCTGCGCTGGGATGTCAATCTGGGCGCGTATGTGTCCGGTCGCTCGGGCTGGCCGGTGGGCAATATCGGTGGCACGGCCGGCGTGTATGACATCCCGACGATCTATGCGGAATCTTGCGGCATCATGACGCACACGGTGCCGACGGCCGCCTATCGTGGCGCGGGGCGGCCGGAGGCAACATATACGATCGAGCGGCTGATGGATGTGGCGGCGCGCGAACTTGGGATCGATCCGTATGAGCTACGACGGCGTAATCTGATTCCGCCGGAGGCGATGCCGTACAAGACCGCGCTGACCTTTACGTATGATTGCGGCGAGTTTGAAGGGAACATGCAGACGGCGGCAGCGCTGTCGGAGCTGGATGGCTTCGCCGGACGGCGTGCGGAGGCGAAAGCGCGCGGCAAGCTACGTGGCATTGGCCTGTGCAATTGTATCGAGGTTGCCGGTGGGCCGTTTCTGCGTCCGGCGAAGGATCTGTCGACGCTGCAACTCGCTGAAGATGGCACGCTGATCCTGCGCACTGGGTCGGTGTCGGTCGGCCAGGGGCTGGAAACTGCGTTCAGTCAGTTGGTGGCGGACCGGTTCGGCGTGCCGATCGATCAGGTTGTGTATCAGCAGGGCGACACCGATGATCTGCCGTTCGGCAAGGGGAATGGTGGATCCGGCGCGCTGTGCATCGGCGGCGCGGCGGTGTCGCTGGCGATCGACAAGGTGATCGAGAAGGCACGCAAGATCGCGGCTGAACTGCTGGAAGCGGCGGAGGTCGACGTAGTGTTCGACGCCGGCAAGTTTACCATTGCGGGAACGGACCGGTCGGTTGACCTGGCCTCGGTCGCGCGCGCGGCGTACGATCCGACGCATATTCCACCCGGCGAGGAAGGTGGACTGGTGGAAAGCGGCGAGTTCGTGCCGACCGCGGTGACGTTCCCGAATGGCACGCATATTTGCGAGGTGGAAATCGATCCCGACACCGGCGTCACCGAGGTCGTGCGCTACAGTGCGGTGGAGGAGCTGGGGTTCGTGCTCAATCCGATGCTGGTGGCAGGACAGACGCATGGTGGTGTGGCGCAAGGCGTGGGCCAGGCGTTGGGTGAGCAGATCGTCTACGATCGCGAATCTGGCCAGATGCTAACAGCGTCGTTCATGGATTATCAGATGCCGCGCGCGGCCGACCTGCCCGACTTCCGCGTGGCGACGCGCGAGGTGCCGACGAAGGGGAACCCGCTTGGTGCGAAGGGCGTGGGCGAGGCTGGCACGGTGGGCGCGCTGGCGGCGGTGATGAATGCGATCAACGACGCGCTGGCACCGCTGGGCATCCGGCATTTCGACATGCCGGCGACGCCGAACCGGGTATGGACCGCGATCAATACAGCAGGTGGGGTGCGCGCATGAGTGAGCGGTTGTTTCATATGATCCAAGGCGCGCCGACGCCGGTCGCGCCATTCAGTCATGCGGTGGAGGTGGATGGGTTCGTCTTCATTACCGGGCAGATGCCAACGCTGCCGGAGGATGACTCGGCGCCGTTGCCGGAGGGGATTGAGGCGCAGACACGACGGGTGATGGACAATCTGACCCTGGTGCTGAAGGGGCTCGGGCTGGGTCTGGGGCATGTGGTGAACGTGCGGGCGTACCTGACGCGGTTCGAGCAGGATTATGCGCCGATGAACGCGGTGTATCGCGGGTATTTCCCGCCGGGGCGGCTGCCGTCGCGGACGTGTGTGGGGGTGACCGGTCTGGCTCGCGGCGCACTGGTCGAAGTCGATATGGTAGCCAAGCGCTAATGTCGTCGATGGCTGGGCCAGGCCCGGCCGTGACTCGGGGCGGCCCTCTCATTCGGTGCGGCGCCCCGTCGCAAGCCAGGCCGCGCAGGTATCGCCCAGTTTCTCCCGCGTCATGGCCTCATAGCGGTCACTGACCTCCGCTGGCAGCGTGTCGCGCCAGCGTCCGTTGGTGCCTTTGTAGATGAAGGTCTGTGCGCCACCATCCCAGAACACACCGCCCAGCGGAACGCTCGCGCTGGCATGGGCCTTCATGTAATCGAAGCTGCAGCACCGCAGAATGCTTTGCCAATCCTTCCGCGAAACATCGACCTCCAGAAACGCCGCGATCCGGCGAATCTGGCCCGCCATATCCTGCTTGAGCTCCGCGAAATGCAGCATCATGACATTTGGCAGATGGCGGATCGCCCACCACGAGGCGACGTTCTCCCAAAACGGCCAGAACGGATGACCGTCCTGTGCCAGCCAGTCATGAAAATACTGCTGAACCGAGTCGACTGGCCGTTCCATCGGTGGACCGACCCGTCCCGGCGACTCATTCAGTGCCTGGTACCACAGGTCGTTCGCCGCGCTGTGATGATTGTAGAGACTCCAGACGACGTCACGGCCATCGCGTCCGATGTAGAGGTACTTCGCCTTTGGCGAGAAGACGAGCGCGTCGACCGGCAGGTGCGTCTTGAGGAAGCGGCGATGGGTCTGTGCTTCGACCGCGGCAAGCTTGATGTCTTTCGGCGGGATGCGGAGATCGAGCCACGGTGATATCTCGGCGACCGGCAGGTCCTCGGCGTTGTCGAGGACGAGCTGGGCAACGATCTGCTGCACCCATGTGGTGCCCGCCTTCGCGTAGGTCGCGATGACGATGTCATCATCGCGGAACGCGAACTCATTCCAGATTGTCGAATCGAAGTGATGGTTGTGCAGTTCGCGTAACTTGGTCGGCAGGTTGGGGTCTGATGGCGGTGCCATGCGCCTTCAGCTCCGCCCGCCGGTAAACGCATTGAAGGTGATAAGCGTATACGTGTCCTTCACGCCGGGCAGGCGTTGCACCTTCTCGGTGACGAAGCGGCCGATGTCTTCGTCGTCCTCCAGATAGAACTTGCCCAGCAGGTCATACTGCCCGGAGGTTGAGTACAGCTCCGACATCTGCTCGATGCTGTCGGCCGCGTCCTGGGCGATCCGGTAGGCCAGCCCCATCTCGCATTTGATCTGCACGAATATTGCCCGCATGACCGCCCTCCGCCTGCGCCCGCAGTCTAACAACATCCACGGCACTGCGACAGGCAGGGCGCACGTGACAGGCGGGGCGCACGTGACGGGCGCCGCGTCATCCGGTAAGCATCCGTCGACATCGCTGGGAGGCACGCATGGAGTTGGCTCAGGCCCGCAAGGCCCGCATCACGCCGCGGATGGGCGGCCGCATCCTGGCCGACGCGCTGGTGGCGCAGGGCATCGATCATGTGTTCTCGGTGCCGGGCGAGTCGTTCCTCGATACGCTCGACGGTCTTTACGATGTCCGACAGAAACTGAAGCTGGTCACCTGCCGGTTTGAAGCCGGCGCGGTGAACATGGCCGAAGCGTATGGCAAGCTGACCGGCAGGCCGGCGGCAGCGATGGTCACGCGCGGGCCGGGCGCGTGTCACGGCGCGATCGGTGTGCACATTGCGATGCAGGACAGCACGCCGCTGCTGCTGTTCGTCGGGCAGATCCCGCACGAGGACGCCGGCCGGGACGCGTTCCAGGAGATCGACTATCGCCAGATGTTCGGCTCGGTCGCGAAGTGGGTGACCCAGATCGATCACACGGCGCGCATTCCTGAGATTGTCGCGCATGCGATGGATGTGGCGACATCGGGGCGGCCGGGGCCGGTGGTGATTGCGCTGTCGGAGGAGATGCAGCGCCAGACCGCCGAAGTGCAAGACCTGCCGCGCCGCCCGGTGACCCCGGCGCATCCGGATCCCGAGGGCATGGCAAAGCTGCGCGCGATGCTGGGGCGCGCGCGCAAGCCGGTGGCGGTGCTGGGGGGGTCGTGCTGGACGGCGCAGGGCCGCTACGCGATCCGCGATTTCCTGCGGGCCAACGATATTCCGGTTACCACAGGGTTCCGACGCCAAGCGACCTATGATGGCACGCAGGATAATTTCGTGGGCGATCTGGGTGTGGGATCCGATCCGGCGCTGATCGGCAAGGTGAAGGAGGCCGACCTGATCCTGGCGATCGGTTCGCGCCTGGGGGATGCGGTGACGCAGGGTTACACGCTTCTGGATATGGCGGGCAGCGTGCCGATCGTGCAGGTGCATCCGGATGGCGAGGAGATTGGGCGGGTGTTCCGTCCGGTGCTGGGAATCGTTTCTGATCTGAACACGTTTGCGATTGCCGCGGCGGCGATGGAGCCGGTGCACTCGCGTTGGCGCGGCTGGACGGCGGAATTGCGGTCGCTGCGCGAGGCGCAGCGGGCGGTGCCGAATTATCAGGCGCCGTTGAATCTGGGTTCCGCGATGCGGGAGCTCGAGAAGCTGCTCGACGAGGACGCGATCGTTACCACGGATGCGGGGAATTTCGCTGGCTGGGCCACGCGATTCATCAACTTCAGTGACGAGCAGCGTTATATCGGGCCGACCAACGGCGCGATGGGGTATTCGGTGCCGGCCGCGGTGGGCGCGAAGATCGCGTTTCCGGACCGCATGGTTGTGTCACTGGTGGGCGATGGTGGCTTCATGATGACGGGGCAGGAGATTGCCACGGCGTTCCATCACGGGGTCGCACCGATCGTGCTGGTGTTCAACAACCAGATGTTCGGCACGATCCGCATGCACCAGGAGCGTGCGCATCCCTATCGTGTGTCGGGCACCGCGCTGACCAATCCGGACTTCGCGAAATATGTGGAGGCGTTCGGCGGTCACGGTGAGGTGGTTACCGATACGGCGGGGTTCGTGCCGGCGTTCACGCGGGCGGTGGCAAGCGGGCGTCCGGCGGTGATCGAGCTGCGGGTGGACCCGGAGCAAATCACGACGCGCGCGACGATCGCCGACCTGCGTGCGGGCAAGTCGGCCCCGAAGGCGGTCGCGAAGCTGAAGCGGGCCGCGGCGCCGAAGCATCCTGGGTCGCGCGGCGGCAAGAAAACCGGCAAGCGAGGTTGACCATCGCGCGGGACGAGGCCGAGTATCGCCTGTCGTAACGGTTCCGTGTGGATGCGCGGGGGCGGGCAATTGTGCCCGACCCAATGGAGGAGGCAGCGTGCGCCTACCGCGCCGGGCGCAGGAAGTATTGCGGGCACGGCCGGATGATTTCGACGCGCGGCATCTGCTGGGTGTGCTCGATCTGGCGCAGGGGCAGACCGAGGCGGCGATCGAGACGCTGATGCGGGCCGCCGCGCTCCGTCCCGATGTCGCCAAGGTACAGCTCAATCTGGGCAATGCATTCACAGCCGCCGGGCGCGACGCGGAGGCGGAGCAACGCTTTCGTACTGCTGCGCTTCAACTTGGCGCGCGCGTTGATCCGCCTGGACGAGCCGGTGGCGGCGATCGACGCGCTGCGCGAATCGCTGCGGCATGGCGGCACGACGATGGAACCGGCGCGCCAGGCTGACATCCACGCCAATCTCGGCAACGCGCTGGTGCAGCTGGGTCGCTTCGACGAAGCACGCGTGGAATGCGCTGAGACGCGGCGCTTTGATCCGCGCCTGGCGGACTGGAACGAAAGCCTGCTGCACCTCTGCACCGCCACGTCGCGATAGGCGCGGATGAAATCGAGCACGAAGCTTTCCTTCGCCGCGTTCATCGAATGCGCCACCGTGTCAGCGCGCAGCGGGCCGTGCGTCTTTCTCACGCCAACAGCGCCCTCACGCGAACAGCGCCATGAGCCGCAGTGCTCCCGGCTTCGTGCCGAACAGCGCGGCAAGCCGGCTCTCCAATGGTCTGCGTCGGTTCCAGCGGAACGCGATCTCGCCAAGGTAGCGGTGCATGTGCTTGCCGCTGATCTGGTGCCACACGCCGATGATGGCGCGCTTGAACATGGCATGCACGGCTCTCAGCCGTGTTGACGCGGGCCTTGAAGCCGGTGCGCGCGTCGGTGCGGACAAACGCACCGGCTGAATGGTTCGCCCGGATGTGGCCGCGTTGCTGGCGCCCGATCGCACGGTAGGGGCAACACATCGGTGGCGATGAGGGCGGTCGGATCGACCTGGGTATGCACCAGCGGCCGGAAATCACTGGTTCCGTGCGAGAGGCCGGCCTCTCCAACGAGGCGCCGGTCTGGCTTGACCCAGGCGATAAGGTCTGGCTTGACCCAGGCGATAAGGTCCGCACCTTGAGCAGCCGAGATCGTATGCCGCCGCTCGCACGGTGAGGAAAAGCGGTTCCGTGCTATATTATGTGTGGTTAGCCATCGATCGAGGTTCCTTCTCGATTGGTGGTCAGGGCCGGATCGGTGTTGGTAGCACCGCCCGGCCCGAACGATATATCAGGTCTTGTTCATGAAAGCAGTAGGACCGTCGCAGAATATCGGGTTCGGATAATGTTTGAGGCGATGGATCACCCGCTCGGCGGTGTTCAACTGCTTGTCCTACCCACGTACCCGCTCCAACTTCCCCACCACAAAAATATACGAACACACCCCCAGCGCCGCCACGCACGCAATGAACGTCAGCGGCCGGGTGAAATCCCCACCCCTTAGGAGCCACCCAATGATGATCGGTCCGGTGATCCCCGCCAGCCCGCCGACCCCATTGAACACCCCGCTCGTCAGCCCGATTAATCGTTCCGGCGCCGCTGCCGACACCAGCGACCAATGGATCGACGCCAACCCGTTGGCGAAGAACGCTAGTGACAGGAACGCAATGATGAGCGCCGGATCATTGACGAAATTCGCCCCGATGATCGTCGTCGACAGCGCCAGCCCGCCAATGATCGGCGTCTTGCGCGCCACACTCAGGCTGCATCCGCGCCGCACCATCCAATCCGACAGCGTGCCGGAGCACAGCACGCCGATGAACGCCCCCAGGAACGGCAGCGACGCCAGGAACCCCGCCTTGATGAAATCCAGGTGCCGATAGGTCACAAGATAGGTCGGAAACCAGGTTAGGAAGAACGTCGAGGTCATCCCCCAGGCATAGTGACCAAAGTAGATCCCCCACAGCTTGCGCCGCCCGAACACCACGCCCAGGTCGCGCCACAAATTGCCGTCGCGCGCGTGCCGTCGCGAGGCGATGCGCGCCGACAGGTCGGGAATGCCGCCGTCGGCGCGGATCTGCGCGATCTCGGCCGCGTTCAGGCCGGGCATATCCGCCGGGTCGCGATACATCCGCCGGAACGCCAGCGCCCACACCAGCCCCAGCGCGCCGGTGGCCAAGAAGATCACGGGCCAGCCAAACGTCACCTTCACCCAGGCCAGCACCGGCGTCAGGAAGGCCAGCCCGACGAACTCGGCCGCGGTGTAGACGGCGATGCATGTGGCCCGCTCTTTCTCGCCGAACCAGGTGGTGGCGATGCGGTTGTTGATCAGGAAGCTGGGCACCTCGAACAGGCCGACCGCCATGCGCAGGATCAGCAGTAGCGTCAGCCCATTGGCTAGGCCCAGCGACAGCGTCGCGATCGACCAGAACAGGATGGTCAGCGGATACAGCACGCGTGGATGCACGCGATCCACCAGCCAGCCGCCGGGGAGCTGCAACGGCGTATAACTCCAGCCGAAGGCCGAAAACACCAGGCCCATCTGCACCGGATCGAGGCCGAATTCGCCGGCGATGCCAGGGGCGGCGATAGATAGATTGCTGCGGTCTAGGTAGTTGATCACCACCGTGATGAACAACAGGCCCATCACCAGGAAGCGGCGGCGGCTGGCTTGGGCGGCAGCCGCGGCGGGGGCGCGCGGCGCAATGGCGGCAGACGGCATGGTCGTGTGGTCCGGGCGTTTTCTCGGGGCCGCCGGTGTGCGGCCCCTTCCGTTGGGACGAAGCTTCGGCCCGGCCGCGTCTGCCGTCCAGCCCGCGAACCTTCCACGCCAGGCCAAACGGTCACGCTCGTCCAATCATCTGTGATTACCTTTATCGAGCGCACGTCGTGTAGTATTCACGTTCTCGTCACGAGACACCGGTTCGGAACCAAGGGCCGCATGGACACCAGGGCGTCGCAGCAGCGCGTGGGGTTACCCTCTGTCAGTCGCTCGTTGCAGGCGATGGCGATCGCGGTCGCCGTGCTGCTGCTGCTGGTGACCGCACAGCAGCTGATGCGCATCCGGATGACCATGGTCGAGAACGCCGAGCGACAGGTCAGCCGGCTCGACATGGTGTTCGCCGAGCAGACCGGCCGGGCGGTCGAAACCGTCGACTTCATCCTGCGCAGTTCGATTGATGCACTGCACCAGTACCCGCCTGGCACGCCGGTCGACAAGGCGAAGATGGACGACCTGCTGCACCACTTGGTGGAGGGGGTGCATCAGGCGCGCGGCGTGTGCATCACCGATGACCATGGCAAGGTGATCTACGCCTCCGGCCCGCCGATGGCGGGCGATGTGCCGAAAGCGCTGCAGGAAGCACTCGCCTGGCACTTGGCGCATCCGGATGGCGGGCTGCATCTCAGCGAGCCGCTGCACGAGACCGACGGCGTCTGGACATCGCTGATGACACGGCGGATCAACGGGCCGAATGGCGAGCTGATCGCCATGGCGTCGGGCCGTCTCGACCTGCGGTATTTCGAGGATTTCTACCGTGCGGTGGAGCTGCAGCAGGGCGGTGCGATCCTGTTGCATCTGCGCGATGGTACGGTGCTGGCCCGCTATCCGCACCGCGAGGATGTGATCGGCGCCAGCTACGCCAATCTGCCGCCGTTCAAGGACATCCTGGCGCATGGGTTGGCGGGCACGGTCATCATGGATAGCCCGTTGGATGGCAAGGCGCGGGTGCTGGCGATCCGCGCGCTGAAGGCCTTCCCCTTGGCGGTGAACGTGTCGATCTCGGAAGACGATGTGCTGGCGAGCTGGCGGCGCCAGGCGTGGTTCTTCGGCGGCGGCGGGGTGATCATCGCCGGTCTCATCATCTGGCTGATGTTCTTGCTGGCGCGGCGCACCCGTCAGGTTGAGGGGCTGGTGGGCGAATTCCGCAGCGCCAAGGAAGCGGCGGAGCTCGCCAACACACGGCTGATCGAACAGATGGAGGAGCGCGAGCGGGCCGAGGCTGCGTTACGCCAGGCACAGCGGATCGAGGCGGTCGGGCGCCTCACCGGCGGTGTCGCGCACGACTTCAACAATTTGTTGACGGTGGTGCTGGGCAACATCGAGCTGCTGCAACGCACCGCGCGGGTGGACAAATCCGGGCTCGAGCTGCTGAACGCGATGCGCGCGGCCGCCGAGCGGGGTGCGACGCTCACCGGCCAGTTGTTGGCCTTTGCCCGGCGTCAGCCGTTGGTGCCGCGCCCGGCCGATCTCGGCACCATCGTCACCGGCATGAACGACCTGTTGCGCAGCGCACTGGGCAGCTCCGTCCGGCTGGAAACGTGGGCGGCGCCGGATCTATGGCCCGCCATGGTGGACACGACCCAGGTCGAGCTGGTGGTGCTCAACCTGGCGATCAATGCGCGGGACGCGATGCCGCACGGCGGGGTGCTGACCATCGAGGTGGCGAATGCCCATGTCGGCCCGCCCGAGCGCCGCGGTGAGCCGGCCGAGGGTGACTATGTCGCGATCACCGTCCGGGACAACGGCATCGGCATGACCCCGGAGGTGCTGGCCCGGGCGTTCGAACCCTTCTTCACCACCAAGGAGCCTGGGGCCGGCTCGGGGCTGGGCCTGTCGCAGGTCTACGGCACCGCGCGGCAGTCCGGCGGCGGCGTGCGGATTGACAGTGCGCCAGGCGTCGGCACCTCGGTCTCAGTGTATCTGCCGCGCGCCAAAGGCCGGGTGGAAGTGGCACCGTTCATAGCGGCCCCGGTCGCGCCCAGCGCCAGCCAGGCCGTGGTGCTGGTGGTCGACGATGATCCGGCGGTGCGGTCCACGACGGTCGCGGTGCTGCATGATCTCGGCTACGACCTGCGGCAGGCTGGCAGCGGACAGGAAGCGTTGGACATCCTGCGGCGCGACGCCAACATCGACGTGCTGCTGACCGATGTGGTGATGCCGGGGATGAACGGAGCGGAGCTGGCGCATCTGGCGGCCAGTGTGCGGCCGCATTTGAGCATCCTGTTCATGTCCGGCTATGCCGAGCCTCAGGAGATCACCGGCGCGCTGCAGCGCTATACCCTGGTGCGCAAGCCGTTCGTGCCGGCTGACCTGGGCACCAAGATCGAGGCGGCGCTGGCCGAAGGACTCGCGGTGTCCTCCTGACCGGTGCGGGTCACACAGAACCGTCATAGGCCGTTCGCGGAATAACGCCGCCTGCACCGTCGTCCGTGCTAGAGTCCATTCACGCGACCAAGGGGAACCCGGGATGCGCGCGTCCGTCGTGGCGCTGATTGTGTTGGGGGCGGTGGGCCTTGGCGTGCCGGTGCGCGCGCAGGGCATCTACCGTATCGATCAGCAGTTCGGCGGGATCGAGTTCACCGTGCACAATCTGGGCCTGTTCAACTCGCACGGCGTGTTCGATCGCTTCGCGGGCCATCTGGTGATCGATCCGGCGCATCCCGATCGCACGCAGATCGATGTCGATGTCGATGCGAATTCGGTGTCGATGCCGTGGGTCGAAGGTGCGGCGATGCTGCGGTCCGCCGATTTCTTCGATGTCGGCAAATATCCCGAGATCCGCTTCACCAGCCGCGAGGTGCGGCAGATCAGTCCGGATCATTATCAAGTCGACGGCGAGCTGCGGATTCGCGGCGTGGCACAGGCACAGACCTTGGATGCCGTGCTGGTGGATCGGCATCTGGATCGGGTGCGCGGGGCCGATGTGGCGGATTTCGTGGTGAGTGGGAAACTGAAACGATCGGCATTTGGAATGGTGGCGGACCCCGGGTTCATCTCCGACACCGTGGAGATCCGCATCCACGCGCGCATCGTGCTTGACCGCGCCGCCGCGGGCTGAGGCCACGTCGTGGCGAGTGGCTGGAGCCGGGCGCAGCGACGTCTGCACTGGAGCACGGCAACGCTGGTGGCACTGGGTTTCGCGGTGGCCTGGTTGATGGTGGCGGTGCCGCTGTCACAATTGCTGCTGAAGTTCCTGCTGTATCAGTTGCACAAGACGATCGGCCTGCTGGTGTTGGGGCTGACACTGGCACGGCTGCCGCTGCGGCTGTGGCGCGGTCGTCCGGCATGGGAGACGGATCTGCCGGCCTGGCAACAGCACGCCGCCGGACGCCTGCACCTGGCGCTGTACGGGCTGCTACTGGTGGTGCCGGTGCTGGGCTACTTCACCGCCGCAACGGCACCGGCACAGGTGCCGACGCTGTTCCTGGGGGTGATCAACGTGCCGCACATCGTCGGCACCGATCCGGACGCGTTCGCCCTGCTGCGCCCGATTCATCGCGCGCTGGCGATCCTGCTGGTCGTGCTGGCGACAGGTCACGCGCTAGCGGCCGTGCAGCATCATCGCCGGGGCCGGCGTGTCCTGATCGCCATGTGGCGGGGCACCGAATCATCTTCCGCTGCGCCGCCCGGCACCCCACACTAGCGCCATGTCGCGCCGTACCCTGGACATCACCCCTGAGCTGGTGCTGCGCGCCTATCGTCACGGGCTGTTCCCGATGGCGGAGACGCGCCACGGCGGGCGGTTGTTCTGGCTGGACCCCGAGCGGCGCGGCGTGCTGCCGCTGGACGGGTTCCATCTGTCGCGCCGCCTGTTGCGCACCGTGTTGGGGCATACATTCACCGTGACCGCGGACACCAATTTCCCCGCCGCCATCGCCGGTTGCGCGAGCGCGGCGCCGGGGCGGGAGGACACCTGGATCAGCCCGGAGATCGAGCGGCTGTTCATCACGTTGCATCGACAGGGTTATGCGCACTCGATGGAGTGCCGGCTGGAGGGGGAGCTGGTCGGGGGGTTGTACGGCGTGGCGATCGGCGGGGTATTCTTCGGCGAAAGCATGTTCAGCCTGGTGCGTGATGCCTCGAAGGTGGCGTTGGTGCATCTGGTCGCGCGGCTGCGCCTGGGCAGCTTTTCCCTTCTGGATACCCAGTTCATCACCGCACATCTGTCCCAGTTCGGGGCCGAGGAAATCCCCCGTCAGGAGTACCGCACAAGGCTGGTCGAAGGGCTGGACGTGCCGGCAACCTGGTTGCCGGACCCGCCCGCGGAGGCACTGGCGGCGGAATTTCGCACCCTGGCCGGACGTCTCCCCGCGTGAAGGGTGGGGCGCGGATTGTGGCCGCGTGGCTCGCGCTGCTGTGCCTGGGTGCCGGCGCGGACCAGCCGCACCTGCGCCCGACCCGCGATGTGGATGTGACCTATGCGCTGGATACCAGAGGGGGACCGAGCTTGCGGGAGCGGCTGCGCTGGGATGTCGCGGCGGAGAAGCTGCGGATCGATCCGCCAACTGCGGGGCTGTACGTAATTATCGACCTGAAGGCGAGACGCATGAGTACGGTCCGCGCGGCGGACCAAACGGTGATCGAGATGGCGGCACCGGCCAGTGCGGTGGGGCTGCCAGACAGCGTGGCGGCCGGCGCGACGCGACAGGGAGAGGATACGGTGGCGGGATTGGCGTGCACGGAGTGGGTGGTGACGGATGCGGCGGGCGAGCCGATGACGGTGTGCCTGACCTCGGACGGGGTGCTGCTGCGGGCCCGCACCGCGACGCGCACGCTGCTGAGCGCGACATCAGTGCAGTATGGGCCGGTTGATCCGGCGGCGTATCAGGTACCGGCGGACTACGCGCACCGCACGTTGGGAGCGCGGTGATGAACCTGCCGTGGCGTGACCGGCGTGGCCGGCTGATCCCGATCAAGGTGATAGTGTTGCCGGCGCTGTTCGTGCCAGGGCTGGTGCTGGCGTTCTGGTGGACGACCGGGCAACTGGGCGGGCGGCCGGTGACCGAGGTGATCCACGGCACCGGCTTGTGGACCGTGCGGCTGCTGATGATGTCGCTGGCGATCACCCCGGCACGCGCGGTGTTCGACTGGCCAAAGCTGTTGCTGGTGCGGCGGATGGTGGGCGTGGCGGCGATGACGTACGGGCTGATCCATCTGAGCTTGTTTGTCGTGGATCAGAATTTTCATTTCGGTACCGTGGTATCCGAGATCGTGCGGCGGTTCTACCTGACGATCGGGTTCATCGCGCTGACCGGGCTGTCGGTGCTGGGGGCGACGTCGACCGACGCCGCAATGCGGCGGATGGGACGGCGGTGGAAGTGGCTGCATCGCGCGGTGTATGCGATCGGCATGCTGGCGTTGTGGCATTACGCCATCCAGTCGAAGGCGATCGTCAGCGAGGCGGTGATGTTCGCCGGGTTCTTCGTCTGGCTGATGGCCTGGCGGGTGGTGCCGCAAAGTTGGCAGCGGCGGATCGTGACGCTGGTGGCCTTGGGCGTGCTGGCCGCGGTCGCGACGGCATGGATCGAGTTTGGCTGGTATGCCGCGACGACCGGGATCAATCCGTGGCGCGTGCTGTACGCGAACGAGAATGTGCGCTACGGGCTGCGGCCGGCGCATTGGGTGGCCGTGGTTGGGCTGGGTGTGGCGGTGCTGGCGATGGTAACGCGGGCGCGCCCCTGGCGGGTGCTGCGGCCGGTGGCGGCGCGGTAACCATCGGTACACCTCTCCCGCCGTGCGGGAGAGGTCGCGGAGCGCCGCGACGCGGGTGATGGCCGCGCCCGCGGCGAAACCCTCACCCGGCATCGCTTCGCTCGCCGCCCCCGGATCAAGCCTGGGGCAGGCTCTCTCCCACTGTGTGGGAAAGGCGAACGATCGCCCTCGGCATCGGACTGATCATTCGATGCCGCAGTGGCCCGCCCATCGGCTTGATGAAGCGTGTAGTTGCACTGAAGTATCCGTGCAGATGCACGTAAAGGCGACCTCGCTTGCCCCATCCGGATCATCCGATCTGCACCTGTGAGGCGCTGCGCCGGCTGACGCGGCGGCTGACGGCGGCGTACGACCATCATCTGGCGCCAGCCGGGCTGACCGTCGGGCAATACTCGTTGCTGGTGAATATCGGCGCCGAGGCGCTGCCGCTGTCGCAGCTCGCGCGCCGGGTGGCGACTGATCGCACGACGCTGACCCGCACGCTGGCACCGTTGATCGAGGCGGAATGGGTGCGGACCACGCCAGGGAAGGATGCCCGGCAGCGGGTGGTGAGGCTGACCGCCGCGGGACGGCGCAAGGCGGCGGCGGCGCACGCGATCTGGCAGCGTGCGCAGGAACAGATCGCCGGCGCGCTGAGCCCGGCGCTGACCGACCAACTGCACGACATGATCTCCGACGCAATGGTGCGGCTGCGGCCGTTCGTTGCAGAGAACTGAAGGGGCGTCCATGACCCGTGCTTCCTCGTCCGGTTGGGCGTTGCTGCTGATTGCGTCTGCGATCCTTATGATCACTATGGGCGCGCGGCAGACCATCGGTCTGTTCATCGCGCCGCTGAACACGGCGACCGGCATCGGCATCATCGGCATCAGCCTGGCCGCGGCGATCAATCAGTTCGTCTGGGGTCTGGGACAGCCGGTATTCGGCGCGCTGGCGGACCGTTTCGGAACCGGGCGCGTGCTGGCGCTGGGTGGTATGATCCTAGTGGCTGGCATGGCACTGACACCATTCGTGCACAACGAGCTGCAGTTGATCGGGACGCTGGGGATCCTGGTGGCGTTCGGGTCGGGCGCCGGCAGCTTCTCGATCCTTATTGGGTCGGTAATGCAACGTATTCCGGCCGGGCGGCGGTCCTTCGCGGCCGGCGTGATCAACGCAGGTGGATCGTTCGGGCAGTTTGTGTTCGCGCCGCTGCTGCAGGTGGTGATCAGCAGTTTCGGCTGGGTGACGGCGATGCTGACGATGGCGGGGTTCTGCCTGGCGGCAGTGCCACTGGCATGGCCGTTGCGCGGTGGCGGGCGCAAGGCGATCAACGCGAGCGCGGCGCCGGAGCGATCGCTCGGTCAGCAATTGCGGATTGCGTCGGGGGATAGGAGCTACTGGTGCCTGCATCTGGGGTTCTTCACCTGCGGGTTTCATATCTCCTTCCTGGTGACGCATCTGCCGGGGCAGGTGCATCTGTGCGGCCTGGCGCCGCAGGTCTCGGCGAACGCGCTGGCGTTGATCGGGTTGGCGAATATGGTGGGCAGCCTCGGCGCAGGCTGGCTGGGCGCGCGGCGGCGGATGAAGTTGCTGCTGGTCGGCATCTACTTGGCACGCGCGGTGGCGGTGCTGTTGTTCCTGGCGGCGCCGAAAACCCCACTGACATTCTACATCTTTGCGATGGTGTTGGGTGTGACCTGGCTGGCGACGGTGCCACCGACGGCAGGGTTGGTCGGCAAGCTATTCGGTGTGCGGTATCTGGCGACGCTGTTCGGGCTGACGCTGCTGTCGCACCAGATCGGTGGGTTCTTCGGCGCCTGGCTGGGCGGATTGGCGGTGGCGCGGTTCGGCGATTACACGTGGATGTGGTACGCGGACGCGGGCTTGGCGCTGTTCGCCGCACTGATCAACCTGCCGATCCGCGAGGCCCGCGTGCTGCGACCCGTGACGGTGTAGCCCACCCGGTTGTTGCGAGGCGCGGAGCGACGAATCTCGTGCCTCAGGACAACGAGATTGCTGCGCCCCTGCGGGCCTAGCAATGATATTGGGGGAAGGGAACGGCGATGCCGCAGAAACACAAGCCCAATCAGTTCGGTCGTATCTTCGCGCCCGATGAGGCGTGGCTGGCCCAGCGCCCGCCCGAGCCGATCCTGGATCCCGGCCTGGCGATCATCGACACGCATCATCATCTTTGGATCCGCGACGGGCATCGCTATCTGCTGGACGAGTACCTGGCCGATGTCGCGACTGGGCACAATCTGATCAGTAGCGTCTTCCTGCAATGCCATTCGATGTATCGCGCGGATGGTCCGCAGGGGGAACGGCCGCTGGGCGAGACCGAGTTCGTCACCGGCCAGGCGGCGATGAGTGCGAGCGGGATGTTCGGCACGCCGCGCGTCGCGGCGGGGATCGTCGGGTTTGTCGATCTGACGCTGGGGGATCGGGTGGAGCCGTTGCTGGAGGCGCATATGCGTGCCGCCGGCGGACGGTTCCGCGGCGTGCGCGATTCAGGTAATTATGATATCGATCCGATTATCGGGAATGGGGCAGAGGAACCGCGCCGGTATCTGCGGCCGGCGTTTCGCGCCGGGTTGAAGGTGCTGACGAAGCTCGGGCTGTCGCTGGATGCGTGGACGTTCTTCACACAGATGGAGGAGACGATCGAACTCGCGCGGGCGTGTCCCGATGCGAACATCATCATGGGGCACTGTGGCGGGCTGCTGGGATATGGGCCGTATAGCGGGCGCAAGGACGAGATCTTTGCGACGTGGAAGGCGCGGGTGAAGGAACTGGCGAAGTGCCCGAATGTCAGCATGAAGCTGGGCGGGATGATGATGCGGTTGGCAGCGTTCGATTATCTCGCGATGGATGTGCCGCCGACGTCGGAGCAACTGGCGGGGTATTGGCGGCCGTATATCGAGACCTGCATTGAGGCGTTCGGGCCGGATCGGTGCTTGTTCGAGAGTAATTTTCCGGTCGATAAGATGGCAATTGGCTGGGCTGCGTTGTGGAATGCGTTCAAGCGGATCAGCGCCGGGGCATCACAGGCCGAGAAGACGGCGCTGTTCAGTGGGACGGCGAAGCGGGTCTATCGGCTGTAGGTATCGTGCACCTCGCCCACGGAGTGGGATAGGTCGCGGAGCGCAGCGAACGCGGGTGAGGGTGGTACCCGCGGCGAGACCCTCATCCGGCGGCGCTTCGCGCGCCGACCTCTCCCGCGTTGCGGGAGAGGTATACGATGTGGCTACGCCTGCCGGTACAGTTTCATCGCGTTGTTGAAGAAGAAGTCTCGCCGCTGTTGTTCCGGTAGCGGCATGGGCAGCACTTGCGTGGGATCGTCGAAGTCCCAGTGCGGGTAGTCCGTCGCGAACAGCAGGCGGTCCCAGCCGATCCAATCAAGCGCGTCGAGCACGTGCTCGCGCGGCTGGGGTTCTTCCATCGGCTGTGTGGTGAGCCACACGCTCTCGCGGATATATTCCGACGGCGCGCGCTTCAAATGCGGAGTTTCGACCTTCAGCCGGTTCCAGATCTTGTCCAGCCGCCAGGCCAGCGACGGCAGCCACGCAAAGCCTGACTCGATCATCACCATCTTGAAATTGGGGATGCGCTCGAACACGCCCTCGATCACCATCGAGGCCAGGAACGACTGCGCCGACTGCGCGTGGCCGACCATGTCTTCGATGTAATAGGACGGCCAGCCGCTGCCGCTGACCGGATAGCCACCAAAGCCAAACGCGTGCACGCCGATCGGCAGGTTCGCCGCGGCGGCCGCTTCGTAGATCTTCCAGTACTGCTTCTGTCCCGGCGGGTTCGCGGTACGCGTCACCATCAGCACCTGCACGAAGCGCGGGTCGCCGGCCCAGCGTTCGATCTCGGCGACCGCGGCCTCGGTGTCCTCATACGGAACCACGATCGATCCTTTCAGACGCGGTTCGATCAGCCACTCGGCCTCGACCCAGCGGTTCATCGCCTGCGCGACGCCGGCACCGAACTCACGGTTCTGGAAGCTCGCGCCGTTGTCGCCGGTGGGGTTCAGGATGCCGAGCTGGATATTGTTCTCATCCAGCAACTGTTGGCGCAGGAACGGCAGCGAGCTGCCGGGACGCCCACCCTCGGGCGGCCAGGCATCGCGGCGTGACGCATTCGGCTGGCTTTTCGGATAGGCCGGACCCGCCTGGTACGCCTGGCGCGGACGCGACCCGAAGGTCTTCGCCATCTCGATCCAGCGCTGCTCCATATACGGGAACAGATCCTTGTAGGAATTGCGCTGCGGATGGATGTCGCCATCCGCGATGGCGAGCTTCGACGCGTTGGCCGACTGCACGGTCGGGCGCGCGGCAACCTGCACGTTCATTAGACCGTCTCCGTCAGGCGGGCGTAGGTCGCCCGCGGGTTGTCGAACATGATCTTCTTCGCCAGCCCATCCGGCAAGCCGTCGGGCAGGATCTCGTCACCATCGAACTGCCAGTGAGGGTAGTCCGAGGAGAACAGCAGCAGCTCGTCCGACCCCATGTGGTCCAGCAGCCGCTGGAATATCGCGCGGTCGGGCGGCGCGTCGCAAGGCTGCGTGGTCAGGCGGACGTTGCTGCGCATGATGTCGGCCGGCGCGCGGTCGACCCAGGGCACCTCCATGCGCAGGCCGCGCCAGAATTTCGTCAGCCGCCACATATGCGCGGGCAGCCAGGTGAAGCCGGATTCCAGCAGCACGACCTTGAGGGACGGATATTTGCTGAACACGCCTTCGCAGATCAGGCTGGACAGCGCCTGCTGGAAGGCCGGTGCCTGCGCGGCGTAGTCCTCGGTATAGTAGGTCGGCCAGCCAAGCGGCGTCACCGGATGGCGGTAACTACTGCCGGCGTGGATGCCGATCGGCAGGTTATGGCGCTCGGCGGCGGCGTAGATGGGCCAGTAGAGACGCTTGCCCAGCGGCATGTCGCCCATCACCAGCATCAGCACCTGGACGAAACGCGTGTCGCCGGCCAGGCGTTCGATTTCGTCGACCGCCAGCTCCGGGTTCTGCACCGGCACGACGATGGAGGCGCGCAGGCGGGGTTCCTTGTCGAGCCACTCGGCGACCATCCAGTCGTTCAGCGCGCGCGCCATGCCGGCGCCCATGTCCTCGCTGAACAGCAGTTGCACGCCGTAGAGACAATTGCAGATCGCGGTGCCGATGCGGAACGGGTCGAGCGCCTGGGTGCGGACGAGGTCGAGGGTGGAGGCGGGCTTGCGGCCCTCCGGCCGCCAGTCCGGGCGGGCGGTGAGGGGGGAGTTGGCGGGGTAGGCGATCGATTCAAGTTCGCTCAGGCCACGCTGCACGATGATGTCGCGCCAGTGGTCGGTCATGTACGGATGCAACGCCCTCAGGTTCGGCACCGAGGGATGCAGGTCGCAATCGATGGCGCCGCCGAGCATGATCAGACGTCCACGATGATGTAATTCTCTTCGACCATGACCGGAACGGTTTCCGCGACCAGCTTGCGTTCGATGACTTCTGTGCCGCCGGCGACCTCGACCTGATAGCTGCGGGCACGGATCGATTCGGGATCGGTGACGGATTGGCCGGTGCGGATGTCGAATTCCCAGCCGTGCCAGGGGCAGCGCAGGATTTCGCCGCGGCGGGAGTATTCGTAGGTGCCGGGTTCGGGGGCTTCGACCAGGCCGGTGGTCAGGCCGAGGCACAAACTGCCGCCTTGGTGGGGGCAGCGATCGAACAGGCCGAAATACTCGCCGTTGAGGTTGAAGATGCCGATCCTGCGGCCGCGGACGGTGACAAGCTTGCGTGTGCCGGCGGGGATTTCGGTGGTGGTGGCGACGACGTGGCGAGGCATTAACAGGTCTCCGGACAGTCAAGACGGCGTACATCGTCATGGCCCGGACAGCCGGGCCATGACGGGGGGTTGGGCGCCAGCATCGGTGCGTCAGCCGAAATTGTACACCGCCAGCGCATTGTCCCGCAGCAGCATGCGCTCTTCCTCGTCGGACAGCTTGATCCGCCATGCCGTCCTCGGATCGTCGTAGTCCCAGTGCGGGTAGTCGCTGGAATAGACGATCCGGTCCCAGCCGATCCATTCGAACACCTGGCGCAGGTCCTCGGGGTTCTCCGGCTCTTCCACAGGCTGCGTCGCGATCCACAAATTGCTGCGCATGTACTCCGACGGCGGACGCTTCAGTGGCACCTCGTCGCGCATCTTCTTCCAGTGGTTGTCCAACCGCCACGCCAGATTCGGCCACCAGGCAAAGCCGCCTTCAATCATAACGACTTTCAGATCAGGGAAGCGCTCGAACACGCCCTCCAGCACCAGGCTCGCAGCCTGGTTCTGCATGGAGTGCACCAGCATATGGTGATCTTCCATGTAAAACTGCGGCCAGCCGCCGGCGGACGGGGCGCTGCTCTGCGTGCCGCCGATATGCAGGCCGATCGACAGGTTGGCTTCCTGCGCCGCCGCAAAGATCGGCCAATAGCGCTTGCGGCCGAGCGGCTCGCTTGTTTTGGAACCGAGCTGGATTTGCACGAAGGCGGGATCGCCGGCGCGGGATTGGATTTCCTTCACCGCGGCTTCGGGATCGTCCTGCGGCACCAGGATCGAGGCGCGCAGCCGCGGCTCCGGCACATAGAAGACCTGCTTCTGCCATTCATTCATCGCGGTGCAGAACGCGGCGGCGGCGTCATGGTTGCGGGCGATGTTCGCGTTCAGCAACGGTTCCAGCACGCCGACCGCGATGTTGCTGGCATCTAGATGCTGTTCACGCATGAAGTCGACGTCGGAACCCGGCAATCCGCCATCCGGCGGCCAGGAATCGCGGCGGCAGGTGTTGGGTGAGAAACGCGGATAGGTGCCGCGCGCGGCGTAGGGGCCGCAGACGAACTTGTCGTATTCGGACAGATATTGCCGCCAGCGCGCCGACAGATAGGGATCCAGGTCGCGCGGCGTCTTCATGTAGGGATGAATATCGGTATCGATGATCCCCAGGCGTTGGTCCGCGTCGTTGGCGCGGTCCAGGCGGTCCGTGGTCACGCTCATTGCACGGTCTCCTTCAAACGGGGGTATGTCGCCAGCGGATTGTCGTGGCGCATCTTGCGGATCAGCGACGGGTTCAGGCCGGGCGGCAGCACCTCGTCGCCATCGAACTGCCAGTGCGGGTAGTCGGTGGCGAACAGCAGCATATCATCACTGCCGATCTGGTTGATGACCCGGTCGAGCGATTTCGGATCGGGCGGCGCGTCGATCGGCTGCGCGGTCAGGCGCACTTGGCGGCGGATCGTTTCGGCCGGCGATTCTTTCACCCAGGGGCATTCGGCGCGCACGCCG
>DATHNE010000112.1:0-2382 GCA_035486355.1 Acetobacteraceae bacterium | reverse complement strand
GCCGGGTGACATCTCGGCGCGTGGCATCACGCGCATCATCGATCTGGGCGACTGCGTGTCGGGCCCGCTGTGGCCGGCGGAAACCTGCGATCGGCTGATGGCACTCGGCCTGCCGACCGTGCACGGCAACCACGACCGCTGGGTAGCCGACCCGGCGGATGAGCCGCGCGGCACCACGGATCGATACACGCGCCACGCGCTGGGGGAGCGGCACATGGCCTAGCTGCGCAGTCTGCCACCGCGACAGGTAATGCCAGGGATCCTCGCCGTGCATGGCATGCCGCGTGACGACAACCGCTACCTGCTCCAGCGGGTCGCAAGATCCCATCTGGTGTTGGACGCGCCAACCGCCATCGCAACGCGACTGGGCGTCGCGCCCGCGCCGGTGCTGTGCGGCCATAGCCACCTGCCGCGGCCGGCGCGGTTGCCCGACGGGCCAACCGTGCTCCATCCCGGCAGTGTCGGCTGCTCGGCCTGTCAGGATCCCAGCGGCGATCCGCATGTCTCGGAAGCCGGGTCGCCGCATGCGCGCTATGCGATCGTGCACCGGTCCACGGCAGCGATTGGCGCCGAGCTGATCGCGGTCGAGTACGACCATCGCGCCGCTTCTGCCCGGGCCGCCACGCAGGGCCGAGCGGACTGTGCGCATGCCATGGCGACAGGCTATGCTATGCCCCTATCAGGCATCGCCTGATCGAGACCGGGGGAATCACATCGCCATGAACGCGCCGGGCAGCATCGTCGCCGCACCACCACCGGAGACCGCCACGCACCGCACGCGTCTGCTCAATCAGCTCGAGCGTAAGCTGCTGTGGCTGTCGGCGTGGATGGTACACAACGCCAACCATATCCGGCCGAACCGCGATGGGTTGAAGGTGGGCGGGCACCAGGCGTCCTGCGCGTCGGTGATTTCCATCATGGCCGCGCTGTATTTCGAGATCGCGCGGCCGCAGGACCGCATCGCGGTGAAGCCGCACGCTGGGCCAGTGTTTCATGCCATCAACTATCTGTTCGGCCGGCAGACAGTGGAGAAGATGGCGGGCCTGCGCGCGATGGGTGGGGTGCAACCCTATCCCAGTCGGGTAAAGGACGGGCCGGAAGTTGATTTCTCTACCGGATCGGTTGGGCTGGGCGTGGCGATGACGACGTTCGCGGCGCTGATGGCCGATTATGCGCGGCTGCACGGATTGGCGCGCGAGGGGCTGCCGGCGGGGCGGCAGATTGCCATTGCAGGCGATGCAGAGCTGGACGAAGGCAATATCTACGAGGCGCTGCTGGAGGGCTGGAAGCACGACGTTCGCGATGTGTGGTGGGTGATCGACTACAATCGCCAAAGTTTGGATTCAGTGGTACCCGATAGGCTGTTCGGCCGCATCGAGGGCCTGTTCCGCGACATGGGCTGGAACGTCGTTACCATCAAGTATGGTCGCAAGCTGGAGGCGGCATTCGCGCGCGAGGGCGGCGAGGCGTTACGGAGCTGGATCGATGATTGCCCGAACTCGCTGTATTCGGCGCTGACGTTCCAGGGCGGTGCGGCGTGGCGGCAGGCGGTGCTGGCGGATCTGGCGCGATCGAAGGGACTGCGCGCGATCATCGATCCGCTATCGGACGATGAGTTGGCCGCATTGATGACCAATCTGGGTGGGCATGACATCGAGACGCTGATTGAGACGTTCCGCGCGGCCGCGGCCGAAGGTGATCAACCAACCTGTTTCATTGCCTACACGATCAAGGGAATGGGGCTGCCGTTTGCGGGTCACAAGGACAATCATGCCGGGTTGATGACGAAGGAACAGATGGAGGTGTTCCGGTCGGCGATGGCAATCCGACCGGGGCGTGAGTGGGACCCGTTCGAGGGGCTGGATGCAAGCGCGGAGGAGTTGCAGGCGTTCCTGTCCGCCTGCCCATTTGCTGAAAAGCTGACGCCCGAGGGCCGGACGCTAACCGCACCAATCGTTCCGGTTCCGGCGACGTTGCCGGTGGCGAGACTGGCCGGGCGCAAGACGTCGACGCAAGCGGGGTTCGGCGACATCCTGGCCGAGATTGGTCGCGGCCAGGGCGAGTTGAAGCCGCTGGCCGAGCACATCATGACCACCAGCCCGGATGTGACCGTGTCCACCAGCCTCGGACCCTGGGTGAACCGGCGTGGCATCTTCGATCGGCACACGCGGAATGATGTGTTCCGCGACGCGAAGCTGGCGAGCGCGCAGCGCTGGGGGATGTCACCGAAAGGCCAGCATGTGGAGCTGGGTATCGCGGAGCAGAACCTGTTCCTGCTGCTGGGCGCGGCGGGGTTGGCACCGGGGATGAATGGCGCACGGCTGCTGCCGGTGGGCACGGTGTATGATCCGTTCGTCAATCGCGGATTGGATGCGCTGCTGT
>DATHNE010000111.1:0-7387 GCA_035486355.1 Acetobacteraceae bacterium | reverse complement strand
GTAGTTCGACCACCTTCCGAGCCGCCGCCATCGCATCCACCTGTCTCGCTGATAGGGTGAGAGGCGACCGCATCTGGGAATCCGCGGCCTCAAATGGAATCCCCACGCAACAGGTCGGTTTCATGGAATCGGTGTACTAGGTACCGGCCGACCCTTTAGCCGCTGCCGCGGGACGATCGCATCAGTGCGAACGCGACAGCGCTCGCCATGACCAGGGCGCCGATCGCGCCAACGTATCCGCTGGAGGCAACGCCGACCACCGCAGCACCGATCATGTACAGGATCGAGCCCGCCCAGAGGTCGGTTCTCGCCGGAGCCGATTCTCTTCGGCGCAGCCAGCGGCCGGCAAGTATGGCCGCACCAAGAGCGCCCGCCGTGCTGCCGGTCTGGGTGGGCAGCGGGCGGGCCGCTTTCGGATCGGTCGAGCGTGTAACGGACGTTGCGATTGGCTCGCTATGCGCGAGGCGGATGTTGGCTTTATCTCAGATTCATTGAGTCGGGGCCTGTAACTTCACGCCAATGATCAACCCCCAAGGCATCCGACATTATCTGTAGTAAGCTCGACTTGCTGATCATGCATCATCCGGCAGGATGATATTCATGCCTGTTACGCCGCTATCCCATTTCACGCCGTTCCTGACACATACCGGGTGGATACCCCCGGTCTTGAAGGCCGTGACGACCTGCCAATCCCCGCCTTCCAAGCGATAGTAGCCTTCGGCGAAGGACATATCTTCCGACATGACCAAATCCCAAGTGATTTCAGCGTTCATCGATTAAGCGCCACACGGCGATGCACCAGTTTTGACGGAACCGTCTGCCTGATTCTCGCTTCGTCCGCAATTCGGCTTCGATCTATGCCCACCGGAAGACCCCAATGGGTCGAGTGCGGCGGTTCAAGCCGTTGCAGCGAAACCCTGGGCAAGCTGAGTCGGCGGGCTGTCACCCTGCCGCCCGATCGCGGCAGCCCGGCCGACCTGCTGGATCGCCAAGGCCGCAACGACATGGAGAAAGTATACCCCACCTCGCCCGCGACCGGCGCGGAGGCAACCGTGCGCAGCCGTCGGTTGCAGCCGTCCCCGACATGTGACATCGGCGGAGGAGCCGTCCCGCCAAAACCTCAATCTTCCGGCACCACCTGCCGATAATGCTGCACGATCTCTGATCCGGTCGCGAACCAAACGCCCGGATGCGTGCGGAAATAGCCGAACGCGGCATCCACCGCGCCGATGCGATAGGGCATGCCGGACACGAACGGATGCAGCGCCACCGCCATCACGCGAGGGATCTCGGCACTTTCCTTGTAGAGTTGGTCGAACTGACGGCGCATGACCTCGCCGAACTCCGCGGCTGTCGCCTTCTGGTCGAAGAACTGCACCGTGTCGTTGCAATGCAGCGTATAGGGGATCGACATGATGGTGCCGCGGTCCAGCGTCATGCGGAACGGCAGGTCGTCGCCGGCCCAGTCGGCAACATATTCCGCACCCGCGTCTGCCAGATGGTCCAATGTGTGCCAAGTTTCCGCAAGGCCTGCACCGAGCCAGCCCACCGTCGGCCGCCCCGCCGCCCGGCTGATGCGACTTAGCGTGGCGCGGATCGCTTCCCGTTCGGCCTCCGACGCCATTTCGTTGAGCCGTGTCGCGTTGGTCTGGCAATGCCCCATGAATTCCCAACCCTGCGCCACCGCCGCCTCGATCATCTCCGGATGGTGGTCGCACAGGTCGCTGTTCAGTGCTGCGGTGGCGCGGATGCCATGCCGGGTCAGCATCTCCAGCAGCCGCCAGAAGCCGACACGATTGCCGTAGTCGCGTAGCGACCAGTTGCGGATATTCGGCACTTTCGCATGCGCCAGCGCGATGCGCTCGTTGTTGGCGCCTGGCATGACATCGTCCAGATGGAAGAATTCGAGATTGGGAATGACCCACACCGCGAGCCGCGCCCCGCCGGGCCACGCGAACTGCCTGCGCCGGGTGATTGGAAGGAATGGATACGGACCATAGACGCGCGGCTGCATGACGTGACCCCCTGCAAGAACGATCCGCTTCGGCGCATGCGCGAGAAGCGGTCGCGCATGATGCGCATGAGCGATTCCGGGCCACAAGATGCGCGCGGGCGATGGCTTGCGCTGCGCTGTCTCGGCTGGTCAAATGCGCGCCACGATGAATGGCGCGCTTGCGACGCCACGGGGAACGTTGAACCGATGACGCGATGAACAACGACGACCGGGCCCGGGCGGCTATCGGCTTGCAAGAGCTGACGCACTGGGCCGCGACCTATCCGCCCTCGCAACTCCCGCCGGATGTGCTCCGCCGCGCCGCTGCGATCCTTGCTGACGATATCGGCGCCATGGTCGCCGCGCGCGACGAACCCGAGGTGGTGCGCTTTCACGCTGCGATTCTGGAGCGCGCGGCGCAGCCCGAGGCAACCATCTTCCGCGGCAGCCGGCCGCGCACCGATCGCATGTCGGCGGCGATGGCGAATGCCGTCGCTGCCTGCTGGCTGGAAATCGACGAGGGCTATCGTCCGGTGCCGTGCCACGCCGGCCTGCACGTTTTGCCGGCGCTGCTGGCCGAGGCGGAGGCCACCGATCGCCCTGTGCGCGACGTGCTGGCGGCCCTGGCGCTCGGCTACGAGATCGTGACGCGCATCGCGCGCTGCTGGAACGCGCCGGCGCTGGTGGTTCACACGCACGCGCAATATTGCGCGGTGGGCGCCGCTATGGGGGTGGCGCTGCTGCGCCGTCTCGATCCCGCATCGCTGCTGAACGTGCTTGCCATGGCGAGCACGTTCGTCAATGCGGGGCCGCGCAACCATGCTTTGTCAGGCGCGCTGGTGCGCAACGCGTGGCCCGCCGCCGGCGCCTGGAACGGCATGCTGAGCGTCAACCTTCATGAGTGCGGCTTCGGCGGCAATGCCGATGCGCCGTGCGATGTATACGCCGCCATCCTGGGGTGCGATATGCGACCGCAGGAACTTGCCGACCGCCTGGGTGAACGGTGGACGGTGTTCGATGGCTACACCAAGGCCTATGCGTGCTGCCAGCACACCCACTCCGCCGCGGAAGCGGCTTTGGCGCTGCATGCGTCGCTGCCCGCCGGCGGGGAGATCGAGTCAGTCGTAGTGGAAACCCACGAATTGGCGACGCGGTTGCTGAACCGGCATCCCGAAACGACCCTGGCCGCGCGGTTCTCTTTGCCGCATGTGGTCGCAGCCGCGCTGCTGCGCGGCAGCGCGGGCACCAACGCCTGCGCTGCCGCGACCCTGCGCGATCCCGAGATTGCGGCGTTGCGAGAGCGCATCGAAGTGGCCCTGCTGACGCCGGGGCTGCCCCCGCCGTATGACCGAGCGACGCAGATTTCGATCGTCTTGCGCGACCAGCGCCGGCTGCACAGCCTGTGCCGCAGCGCGATCGGCAGTCCCGACCGGCCGCTCGACGCGGCGGCGTTCCAACGCAAGCTGCACGACGCCACGGCACCGGTCTATCCCGCGGCAACCTCCGTGCTCGGCGATCTGATGGGTGGCGAGAAGACGCTGCTGGATCTGGGATTCGCCGCGTTCGTGGCAAAGCTCTGCGACGGCAGGCAGTAAACATCTTCGACTCCCTGGAGAACCTTCGGATGCGATTCAAATTCAGCCTTGCCATTCTGCTCCTGGTTATCGCGCCGTTGGGGGGCGGTGCGCGCGCGGCGTCCTATCCGGAAAAGCCGATCCGTATCGTGGTGGAGTTCGCCCCGGGTGGCGGCGCGGATTTCGTCGCCCGCCTGGTTGGAAACGCCTTGCAGCAGGCGCTCAAGCAATCCGTCGTAGTCGAGAACCGAGCCGGCGCCAACGGTGCCGTTGCCGACGATTTTGTCGCCAGGGCAGCACCCGACGGCTACACGCTGTTGCTTGGCGCCGCCGGCCCGCTGACCATTCGTGATCACCTGCAGAACGACAACGCACCCGCCCCACTGCAGCGTTTCTCCGCGGTCGCGCTGGTCGGCGGCAGTTCCTTTGCGGTTGCGGTCAATCCGGCGCTGCCGGTGAAGACGCTGGCCGACCTCACCGCCTATGCCAAGGCGCATCCCGGCAAGCTCAACTACGGCAGTTCCGGCGTCGGCGGATCCCCGCATTTGGCAACGGAGCTTTATGCCTACGACGCCGGCGTGCAGATGGTGCATGTGCCGTACAAAGGCCTGGCGCCGGGACTGGTCGATCTGATCGGCGGACACCTCGATCTGATGTTCGCCGATGTCGGGCTGGTGATGCCCTACCTCAAAGACGATAAGGTGCGCGTCGTCGCGGTGACCGGCGCGCATCGTTCCGCCGCACTGCCGCAGGTTCCCACCATCGCCGAATCCGGTCTGCCCGACTATCAGGCCAGCACTTGGTACGGCCTGTTGGCACCGGCCAAGACCTCGGCCGACATCATCACAACGCTGAACGCCGCGGTGAATGCCGCCCTGAAGACGCCGGAGATGCAGCAACGTCTCGCCGCACAATCGCTGGAAGCGGAACCCGGCACGGCGGCAGCATTCGCGACGTTCATCGACGCGGAATCTGCGAAATGGGCAAAGCTGATCCAGAACGCCCACATCAAGGCCGAGTGACCATCGTGCGGGCCGCCCGATGATGCCGCGGATCGGACGCGAGGCGCTCAGCGGCGCGCTGTTCTGCATCATCGGCCTCAGCGCAATCCTGCTCGGCCGCACCTATGGCATTGGGACCACCACCCACATGGGCCCCGGCTATTTCCCGGTCATGTTGGGCACCGTCCTGCTGGTCCTAGGCGTCGCCGTCGCACTACGCGGTCTGCGCATTCCGGATTCGCTGCCGGACTTCAGCGGGGCGTTGCGACCGTTGGTCTGCCTTGTTGCCGCCATCGTCGGCTTCGGGCTGATGATCGAACGCGGTGGCCTGCTACTGGCGGTGCTGTGGCTGGTCCTGTGCGCATGTGCTGCCGGCCCGCGCTTTCGCGCCATCGAAGTCATGCTGTCCGTCCTCACGCTCGGCGCCATCGCGTGCGGCATCTTCGTCTATGGGCTGGGGCTGTCGCCGGGCGATTTGTTGCCGTGACGAAGTCGCCACGCTGATGCACATCCTGGGCAGCATCATCGCCGGCTTCCACGTCGCGCTGACGCCGGCGAACCTGCTGTACTGCGTCATCGGCGCGACACTCGGCACCGTGGTGGGCATCCTGCCCGGCCTCGGACCGCTGACCACCATCGCCATGCTGCTGCCGATCACCTTCAAGATGCCGGCGGTATCCGCGCTGATCATGCTGTCGGGCATCTATTACGGCGCGCATCATGCGGCCTCCACCACCGCGATCATGCTCAACATGCCGGGCGAGCCGACCTCGGTGGTGATCTGCTTCGACGGCCACCCGATGGCGCGCCAAGGCCGCGCCGGGCCGGCGCTGTGCATCGCCGCGCTGTCATCGTTCTTTGCCGGCTGCGTCGCGGTCCTGATCATCGCGCTGTTTTCGCCGGTGCTCGCCGATATCGCGCTGGATTTCAGCGCCCCGGAATACACCTCCATGATGGTGCTGGCGCTGGTGTCTTCCGCCACGTTATCGGACGGACCGGCTTTGACGTCGCTCGCCATGGTGGTGCTGGGGCTGCTGCTGGGCACCGTCGGCACCGATATCAACACCAACGTGCAGCGCTTCACCTTCGGATTGCCCAACCTGTACGACGGGTTGGATTTCGTGGTGGTCGCGGTGGGCCTGTTCGCGGTCGCCGAGATCGTCTGGCGGCTGCAACACCACCACGCACAAGCGCAGCCCCTGGACAAGGTTCGCGGCCTGTTGCCGCGGTGGGAGGACATCGCCGCCACCTGGAAACCCATCCTGCGCGGCACCGCGCTGGGCGGCGCTCTGGGCATCCTGCCCGGCACGGGGCCGCTGATCAGTTCCTTCGCCTCCTATGGCTTGGAGCGCAGCCTGGCACGCGATCCCACGCGCTTCGGCAACGGCGCGATCGAGGGCGTCGCCGGGCCGGAAGCGGCGAACAACGCTGCCGCGCTGACCCATTTCATTCCCATGCTGACGCTGGGGATTCCCGCCGGCGCTGCCAATGCGCTGATGCTGGGGGCGCTGATCATCCAGGGCATCACGCCCGGGCCAAGTGTTGTCACCGACCATGCCGACCTGTTCTGGGGCGTCGTCGCAAGCATGTGGATCGGCAACGCCATGCTGTTGGTACTGAACCTGCCGCTGGTCGGCGTGTGGATCCGCCTGCTGCGCATGCCGTACCGTCTGCTGTATCCCGCCATCATCGCGTTCAGTTGCATCGGCGTTTACAGCCTGGCGAATTCGGCCTGGGACGTGATCCTGGCGGCTGGGTTCGGCGTCGCCGGCTACATCCTGACGGCGCTGGGCTGCCGTCCCGCGCCGCTGATCCTGGGCCTGGTAATGGGACCGCTGCTGGAAGAGAACCTGCGGCGCAGCCTGCTGATCTCACGCGGCGATCCGACGATCCTGCTCACCCACCCGATCAGCGCGGCGTTTCTGGTGCTGACCGTGGTGATTCTGGCGGCGCAGTTCGCCCGCGGCGTGGCGGCACAGCCGCGGCGCTAAAGAAGGGGAAGGCGGGGCGATCAGCCGCGTTGTCCTGATAATTGCGGAGCGGTTCACACCGGTAGTGGTCAGGCCATTCCGGCGTGGTGATGACGGCGCGGAGTGTCCGCTCCGGGTCGAATCCGGCGGTTCAGGCCTGGTGATCCAGCTACCCCGCTTAGAGTCGCTGGACGGGGCTCGTGTGCGGGCTCCCCCCGGCCGGCCGGCATCAGCGTCGGTCTGTTGTGACGTGTGGCGAGCGCGGCGGCACTGGGACCCTGGAAGGCGATCTGCGACGCCGCGTGGCGCACGCCAAAGAGCTGGGCTGCAGCCGCGTCGTCTCCCGGATATCGTTGAGCTGAACGAGTACTTCGGTTGGTACGAGTCGGACAAGTCATTGCTCGAACGGCTTCTCATGAACTCCCCCGGCAAGCCGGTGGTGATCAGCGAGACCGGCGGTGACACCTGGCCGGCCAGCACGGCCCACCGACCGAGCTGTTCACCGAGGAGAAGCAGGCGGAAATCCACCGCCTGCAACCGACGATTCTCGATCGCGTGGCCTATGTCCGCGGCTTCATTCCCTGGCTGCTGTATGATTATCGCACGGAACGCCATCAGACCAGATTTCACCGGCATGAATCGCAAGGGCCTGATTGCCGAGGAGGCGACGAACAAATTGGCATTCGCCGTTCTGGCCGGGCACTACGCTTCGCGTGCGGCAGACTGATCGGGCTTGCGCCAATCCGGCGCATTGCCATGGAATAGATGCCGCGCCGCCGCGGGCCGCTCACGCCAGTCGTGGCGTCGGTGCGCTGCCCGGCAGCGTGCGAAGCTCCGCGGCCGGGATAT
>DATHNE010000110.1:0-2466 GCA_035486355.1 Acetobacteraceae bacterium | reverse complement strand
GCTGGCGGTGATCGCGTTCTCGGCGCTGCCGCCGCCGGCATCCGCATCGACACGATGCTGGCGCGCCCGGCGACGGATGGAAAAGGGCTTTCGTGCCAGCGTGCGCGCGCCGGACTTGCTGCGCCCAGACACCGATCGCTGGCTCGCCCGGATGTTCGACCGGCTCACCCAGGTTGGCGACGACGATGGCGCCGCCCAGGGTGGCCAGACGCTGCTGCTGGCCGGCCTGCTGATCTTGGTGCTCCGGCGCGAGGACGCCGTTCTCGGGCGCCGGGTACGCACGATCGTTCAGGCGAAAGGTGTGAACGCCGGTCCCGCTTTGAGGCAACTGGCCAATCATGCGGATTGCACGGCGCTGCAGCATGATCGGATCGTTGCTTTGTCGCTGCTGATTGGTGCGGGCGAGCCGGAACTCTGGCCCGGCCTTGTGGGGGAACACGCGCGGTGATCCCTTTGCGCGAAATCGGCCTGCTCGGCGTGTTCGTCAGCCCGGCCTTGATCTGTTTGACGGTGGCCCTGGTCATCTCGCTCATCTTGCGGCGTCTTCTGGATAAAACTGGCATCAACCGCTTCGTATGGAACCGAGCCTTGTTTGACCTGAGCTTGCTGGTCGTGATCACCGCCCTGTTGATCCTGTCGCTCCGTTTCGGTGGGGCGTAACGATGCCAGTGCGCCCGTTTGTGCCGCCAGCGGCATTCAATTTCATCGCGACGCTGATCGCATTCGGCGCGGCGATCGGCCTCGCCTGGATGGCATGGAATTACTACGAATACACACCCTGGACGCGGGACGGACGGGTGCGGGTCTACACCGTGCAGCTGGCGCCCGAGGTGTCTGGCACGGTGGTTTCGTTACCGATCAAAGATACCCAGCTTGTGCACAAGGGCGATGTGCTGTTTCAGATCGATCCCCGCGACTACCAGAACAAACTCACCCAGGCAGTTGGCGCACTGGCTCAGGCACAGGCACAGGCAAGTTATCTGAAAGCGGAGGCGACGCGCCGGTCGCAGCTATCGGATCTCGCCGTGTCGGCTGAGGAGCGGCAGAACGCCGTCGGCACCGCCCAGGCCGCCAACGACGCGGTGCTGCAGGCGACCGGCGTCCTCGATCAGGCAAGGCTCGACCTGGAGCGCACCACCATCCGTTCACCGGTGAATGGCTGGATCTCGGATTTGATCCTGCAACAGGGAGGCTACGCCACGGCCGGCCAGCCGGCGGTGACGCTGGTGAATGCGGACAGCTTCTGGGTGGTCGGGTATATCGAGGAAACTCAGCTGCCGCGTATCCGGGTCGGCGACACCGCAAGGATGGTGCTGATGGCCTATCCGACCCGGCCGGCGTGGGGGCATGTCGCGGGATTTGGCCACGGCATCAACGTCGCGGACGCTGCGCCGGGCGTGCAGGGCCTGCCATCGGTGAACCCGGTTTTCACTTGGGTGCGCCTTGCACAACGTATTCCGATCCGGGTGGAACTGGACGACGTCCCATGCCCGATCGTGCTCTCCGCCGGCATGACCGCGACCGTCTCAATCCAGGACGGACCGGCAGGACAAGACGATATTCATCGCCAATCGGGGGCAAGACGCGGATCGGATGCAGCAGAGGTGTGCGACCAACAAGGCCAGAACTGACGAACGACGGCTCGCCATACGCGCCCTGCACAGAAGGGCTCACCTGCATAATGTATGGACAACACGGACTCGCAAAAGATCTCATGGCCAAACAGGTACGCCGTCCAGCCCCGCGGTTTCTGGCAGGCCGCAGATCAGGTTCGCATTCTGCACCGCCTGGCCGGCCGCTCCCTTGCCGAGATTGTCGACCACGCCCATCGCGATCACCAAGTTGCGCTCTGGATCGGCCGCATAGCTGACGAACGCGAGGTTCGAGCCGGTCGCCCATTTGGTCTGCGGCGGCTTGTCGGTCACGCGGACGAACGCCCGCCCGGCGTAGAAGCGCCGGGCCGCGTCCAAGCACTGGCCCGTGGTGGCGCGGCCGCGGCAGTACATGGTGGCGAGTACGCCGCGGGTCATCGGCACCAAGTGTGGCGTGAACACCAGCCCGGCCGCGCTGCCGCCGCTCAGCCGCTCGATTGTCTTGGCCATCTCGGGCATGTGGACGTGCTTGAGCAGACCGTAGGGCACCAAGTTCTCGTTGCTCTCGGCGTAGCCGAACTTGCTGTCGGCGCCGCCCCGGCCGGCACCGGAGATGCCGGTCTTGGCGTCGATCACGATGTTGCCAGGCTCGATCAGCTTGTTGGCCAGCAGCGGCGCCAGCGCGTTCAGCGTCGCCGCGGGGAAGCAGCCGGGGTTGGCAACGCGGATCTGCCCCTCGATCTGGGCTGGCCAGACGTCGGCCAGGCCGTACGCCCAACCCTCGACGTAGCGGTGGTCGCCGCCGATGTCGACGATCTTCACGTCCTTGGGGACGCGCGCCAGCGCCTCGGCCGAGGCGCCCGTGGGCAGCGAC
>DATHNE010000109.1:0-35709 GCA_035486355.1 Acetobacteraceae bacterium | reverse complement strand
GCACCCGCCACATCGCGCCAGGGTACGTGGTCGGGCACCAGTCGCGTCGTCAGCAATGGCACCAGCGCCACAATCGGAATGAAGGCCAAGTCCTGGAAGAGCAGTACGGAGAACCCATCGCGGCCCGCGCGGGTGGTCAGCAGTTCGCGCTCGGCCAGCATCGGCAAGACGATCGCGGTGGAAGACATTGCCAGTCCGGCGCCCAGCACCACGGCACCTGTCCAGCCGATACCCGCTGCATGCGCCAAGCCGGCCAAGGCGGCGGCACTGACCAACACCTGCGCGGTGCCCAAGCCGAACACCGCGCGCCGCATCACCCACAGCCGTTGCGGCCGCACTTCCAGTCCGATCAGGAACAACAGCATCACCACGCCAAGGCTGGCGATTGAGGTGATCTCGCCGAGACCGGTGACCAAACGCAGGCCGGACGGGCCGATGGCGATGCCGGCGAGCAGATAGCCGAGCACGGAACCAAACCCGGCGCGGCGTGTCAGGGGCACGGCGACGGCGGTGGCGGCCAGCAGGGCAACGAGAGTGAACAGCATGATGACACCCTACACGGATCTACGCCGCGCCTCTTCCCCTGCGGGGTACCTGCCCGCATGATCCTTTGGGCATGACGGAGGACGCGATGGACAAGGACCTGATCGCCGCGCTGGCCCGCGCGGCGGGGTTGGACAAGGCGCTGGCGGAATTCCCCGACGATCTGTTCGCCGCGGCACAGCAGGCCCTGGGCAACGCCGGCGCCGTCACCACGCCCACCGAGCCCGCGGTGGAACCGTGGCCACCGATGCGGCCGGGCATCGATCTGTGACGGACCTGCACTGGCTCACCGCGGCTGAGGCGACGCGCGCCTTCGCGGCCCGCACGCTGTCGCCGGTCGAACTACTTCAGGCGTTGCTCGCCCGGATTGAACATCTCGACCCCAAACTCAACGCGTTCATTCGTCTCGACGCCGAGGCCGCGCTGGACGCCGCCCATGCCGCCGAGAAGGACATTGCCGCAGGCCATGTGCGCGGGCCGCTGCACGGCGTGCCGGTCGGCATCAAGGACGTCATCGACGTCGCCGGACTGCCCACCACCTGCCATTCAAAGATCCTGCTGGAGAACGTGAAGTCAGCGGATGCGGTGGTTGTGGCGAAGCTGCGGCAGGCCGGCGCGATCATCGTGGGCAAGCTCGCGACGCACGAGTTCGCCATCGGCGGCCCGAGCTTCGACCTGCCCTTCCCGCCCGCGCGCAATCCGTGGCACCCGGCACACCATCCCGGTGGATCGTCGTCCGGCTCAGGGTCCGGCGTCTGCGCCGGATTGTTCCCGATCGCGCTGGGCAGCGACACCGGCGGCTCGGTGCGCAATCCGGCCAGTTCCTGCGGGATCGTCGGGTTGAAGCCGACTTATGGATTGGTGTCGCGCCGTGGCGTATTTCCGCTGTCCTTCTCACTGGATCATGTCGGGCCGCTGACACGCACGGTGGCGGATTGCGCGCTGCTGCTGGACGCCATTGCCGGGCATGATCCCGCCGATCCTGGCAGCGCGCCCGCGACGGCACGCCATTTCGGCCGCGATCTGACACGTGGCATCCGCGACCTGCGCGTTGGCTTCGTGCGGCATTTCCACGAGGTCGACATGCCGGCGAATCCCGAGGTGACCGCCGCGCTGGAAGACGCCGCGCGCGTGCTTCAGGCCGAGGGGGCGCAGCTGCGCGACGTGACGCTGCCGACGCTGAACGAATTCAGCGCGGTCAATCGCGTGATCCTGGGTGCGGAAGCCTTCTCGATCCACGCGCCCTGGCTGCGCACGCGTCCCGGTGATTACGGCCAGTTGTCGCGGCGGCGTCTGCTGGCCGGCGCGTTCTTTTCGGCCGGCGACTATGTCGGTGCGCAACGTCGCCGCGCGCAGATGATCGCGGCGACGAACGAGGCGTTGCGTGATTTCGACATCCTGGTCTGCGCCAGTTCGCTGGACCCGGCCAGCCGCCTCGACGATGCGGTGGAGACCGCACGCACGTATCCACGCCAGGCGCGCACCCCGTTCAACGTGACCGGCCATCCCGCGATCGCAATGATGAGCGGATTGTCGGATGGCGGCCTGCCGCTATCGGTGCAGTTCATCGGACGTTATTTCGAGGACGCGACTGTGCTGCGCGCCGCCGCCGCTTATGAACGCAGCACCGAATGGCATAAACGCAAGCCACCGATCGCCTGATCGGTTCAGACGGGGGAGTTCCACTCATGCGCCGATGCGTCGCCATGGCAGCTGCGTTGTTGGCGTCGAGCCGGGCCGCGGACGATCGCGCCACAGCCATCGTCAGGATGCGACAGCAGGCACGGCAGGGCAGGCACGTTACATGACGGC
This sequence comes from Acetobacteraceae bacterium, assembly GCA_035486355.1. Taxonomy (GTDB): domain Bacteria; phylum Pseudomonadota; class Alphaproteobacteria; order Acetobacterales; family Acetobacteraceae; genus Palsa-883. Next base: position 33,354 of record DATHNE010000109.1, on the reverse strand, counting down.
GAGCATCCGACGCTTCACGCGAAGTGCCAGATGCTGTTCCGGGTGTCTCAGCCGCGCTGGATCAGCTCCACCAGCACGCCTTCTGGCCCGCGCAGAAACGCGATGCGCACGCCCGGGCGCACGGTGTTGGGCTCCATGGTGAAGTCGGCACCCTTGCCTTTCAGTTCGGCGGTGATGCCATCGATGTCGGTCACCGTCAGACCGATATGTTCCAGGCCGAAATATGGGGCCTTCGGCGCGGCATTGGTCTTGTCTGCCTGCGCCCGCGCGATGAACACCTTCTGCCCGCCCAGGTTCAGGTCGATGCGCGGTGCGCCATCCGCCTGCGTGGAGCGGATGATCTCGGCGTCGAACATGTTGGCATAGTACTGCGCGGTTGCCTCGGGATCCGGGCTGCGCAGATGAATGTGCTCATAGGTGAACCGACCCATGTCTCTCTCCCCTCGCCGAAATGCGCCGCATTAACCCACCGCGCGACCTGGGCCGCAAGATTACGCCGCGTAGCGGCTGACGGGACGCGGCAGGCCCAGATTCTCGCGTAGCGTCGTGCCTTCGTATTCCGTACGGAACAGACCACGCTCCTGCAGCTCCGGCACCACCAGGTTGACGAAATCCTCCAGCCCACCCGGGAGTGTGGCGGCGTGGAACAGGAAGCCGTCCACGCCATAGCCCTGGAACCACGCCTCCATGTCATCGACGATCTGCGACGGCGAACCGATCAGCGTGCGCTGGCCGCGTGCGCCGGCGAAGCGCTGATATAACTGCCGGATCGTCATATTTTCGTTCCGTGCCCAGCTCAGTACGTTGGAAAACGACGTCGTGCTGCCGCTGTTCGGCTTGCTATGGAACGCCGCGTCCGGTAACGGTCCATCGAGGTCATAGCCCGACAGGTCAAAATTGCCGATCGCGTTCGACAGCACCTCCAACCCAACAGATGGATGGATCAGCGCCTGAAGTTCAGCGTATTTCTCCTTCGCCTCGGCCTCGGTCCGCCCGACGATCGCATTGAGTCCCGGCAATACCTTCAGATGTGCGGGCGACCGGCCATACTTCGGCATCCGCCCTTTCAGATCCTGGTAGAAGGCCTGAGCGCCTTGCAGCGTGTGCTGCGGTGTGAACACCGCCTCGGCGTGGCGAGCCGCGAGCTCCTTGCCGGTCTCCGAAGAACCAGCCTGCAGAATTACCGGATGACCCTGCGGCGGACGTGCGACGTTCAACGGTCCGCGCACGGAGAAATGCTCACCCTTGTGATTTAGGGTGTGCAGCTTGTCAGGACTCCAATAGCGGCCGCTCGCGCGGTCGCGGACAAATGCATCATCCTCCCAACTATCCCACAGGCCCTGCACTACTTCGACAAACTCAGCGGCGCGATCGTAGCGTTCACCATGTTCGAAATGCGCCTCGCGACCGAAATTATACGCTTCGGAGTAGTTCGATGAGGTCACCACATTCCATGCGGCCCGCCCACCGCTGATGTGATCCAGCGAGGCAAACTTGCGCGCGATATTGTACGGCTCGTTGTAACTGGTGGTCGCGGTGGCGGCCAAGCCAAGATGCGTGGTCATTGGCGCGATTGCCGACAGCAGCGTTAGCGGCTCGAAATACGCCATGTATTGCGGCCAACGACTGAGCGCCTCGCGCCGCCCGTCGCGCGTGGCAATTGCATCCGCCAGGAACATCACGTCGAACTTGCCACGCTCGGCGGTCTGCGCGAGCTGCACATAATGCAGGAAGTTCGTGCCGGCATCGACCTGCGAATCCGGATGCAGCCAGGAGGCGACGTGGTTGCCGGTCGGATGGAACAGCGTGCCAAGTTTCATCTTGTCGGTGCGCATGGGCGTTCCTCCTGCAACAGCCTTGTGTCAGGCCGCGTAGCGGTTCTTGGGCCGCGGCAGTCCGAGATTGTCGCGCAGCGTCGTGCCTTCGTACTCGGTCCGGAGCAACCCGCGCTCCTGCAGCTCCGGTACCACCATGTCGACGAAGTCATTCAATCCGCCCGGCAGATACGGCGCCTGGATCAGAAATCCGTCCACACCACGATTGAGGAACCAATCCTGCATGTGATCAACGATCTGCCTCGGCGTGCCGATCAGCGTGCGCTGGCCACGCGCACCCGCATAGCGCTGATACAGTTGCCGGATCGTCATGTTCTCGGTCGTCGCCCAGTTCAGCACGTTGCGAAACGAGGTCGTGCCGCCTGGCGCCGTCCAGGAATACACCGCCTTGGGCAACGGTCCGTCCAGGTCGTAACCGGACAGGTCGAAATTCCCCAACGCGTTCGACAGCAGCTCCAGACCCACCGCGGGATGAATAAGTGATTGCAGGAATTCATGCTTCTCCTTCGCCTCCGCCTCGGTGCGGCCGACGACTGGGTTCAGTCCCGGCATCACCTTCAGGTGCTCCGGGGAGCGACCATATTTCGCCATCCGCCCTTTCAGGTCGGTGTAGAAGGCCTGCGCGCCTTCCAGCGTGTGCTGTGGCGTAAATACGGCCTCGGCAAAACGCGCCGCCAACTCCTTGCCGACGTCGGACGACCCCGCCTGGAAGATCACCGGATGACCCTGCGGGGGACGCGCCACATTCAACGGGCCGCGCACCGAGAAATGCTCGCCCTTATGGTTCAGCGTGTGCAGTTTTTCGGGAACCCAATACCGCCCGCTGGCACGATCACGGACGAACGCGTCATCCTCCCAACTGTCCCACAGCCCCTGCACCACCTCGACGAACTCCACCGCGCGGTCGTAACGTTCACCATGCTGGTAGTGTTGCTCCCGGCCGAAATTCCATGCCTCGGCGATGTTGGCCGAGGTCACCACGTTCCAACCCGCACGCCCGCCGCTGATATGATCCAACGACGCATATTTCCGTGCCACGTTGTACGGCTCGAAATAGCTGGTGGTCGTGGTCGCCACCAACCCGATATGCTTCGTCAGCGGTGCGATCGCCGACAGCAGCGTGATCGGCTCGAAATATGCCATGTATTGCGGCCAGCGGCTCAGCGCCTCGGCCTTGCCGTCGCGCACCGCCAGCGCGTCGGCAAGGAACATGGCGTCGAACATGCCGCGCTCGGCAGTCTGCGCGAGCTGGACGTAGTGGCGGAAGTTCTGACCGGCATCGATCTGCGCGTCGGGGTGCAGCCAGGACGCGACGTGGTTGCCGGTCGGATGGATCAGCGTGCCGAGTTTCATCCGATCGGTGCGGCGGTCACCGGGCATGGGCGTGGTCCTTTCGGTCAGCCGGCCAGTTGCCATTCCTTGAAGCGTTGGACGGCTTTTTCTAGGTTCGCCGCCCACCAGGCGTCGTCCTTGAAGAATACCTTGTCGCGCATCGCTGGGCTGGTCGGCAGGATGTCCTGCACCGATTTTGGGAGCAAGGGAAACGAGGCGGCGTCCGGCACGGCGTAGTTGGTGTCCTGCATATAGTTAGCGCTCGCCTGCGCGTCGTTGACGATGAAGGCAATCAGCTCCATCGCCGCTTTCGCCTGACCGGTGGTGCGGATCACCGTAAGGTAGTTGCCGCTGACCGCGGAATAGGCCGGTGTGAAGCCCAATTGTGCGCCGCCCTTGTTGGCGATCAGCACGCGGCCATGGAACACGGTCGCCAGCGGCACGGCGCCCGATGTGAGCTGCTGGATTGGTTCCTGATTGGCGTTGTACCAGATGATGTTGCTGCGTCCGAGCTTCTCCAGGCTTTTCAGCCCGCGCTCGACATCCAGCGGGTAGAGCTTATCGACCGGCACGCCGTCGGCCAGCAACGCGACTTCCAGGGTGGAGCCATCGCTCAGGTTGGCGTCCAGCGAGCGCTTGCCGGGGTATTTCTTGGTGTCCCAGAACTCTGCCCAGGTCTTCGGGGCCTGATCGTCGGGGATCTTGCGGCGATCCCAGGCCATCACGAACATGTAGCTGGAGAATTTGATGCCGTGCGATTCCTTATAGCCCGGCACCAGTTTCGTCGCATCGATAATGGAATAATCCAGCGGAAGGATCAGGTTCTGCTTGATCCCCTCGACATACTCCGAGCCGGTCAGCTCGGTAATATCCCATTGCGACGGCGATCCTGCCGCGACCTGCAACTTGGCCAGAGCGAGGGCCGCACCGGTGCCGACGTTCACCTTGATGCCGGTCTTCTGTTCGAATGGCGCACCGAAATCCCTGGTGAGGAAGTCGTTGATCACCCCGCCATAGGCCGCGACGTTGAGCTGCCCGGCCGCGTGTGCCGGCAGCGCCAGTCCCAGTGCGCCCGCCGCTGCTCCCGTCAACAACCCGCGCCGCCGTAGTCCGATCATCCCGTCCTGTCGCATGGATCTGCCCCTTTTATGTTTCATGTTTCATGTTTCATGTTTCATGAAGAATTTGCGCGTCCTCGCGCGACCACCCGAGCCGCACCGAGGCGCCGACGTCGAGCGAGCCCGCCAGCAGCGCCGCTGTGCTCACAACCACGCTCTGGCCCAGCGCCTGCACCACCAGCCGCGTATGCCGGCCAAGGAACACGCGATCGGTCAGCACACCGGTCACCGCGCAATCGGCGTGGTCGTTGGCCCCGAGCAAGGCAATGCGCTCCGGCCGCAGCGAGACCCGCACCGCATCGCCATCGTTCGGCCGCGCGCGGCCACGGCTGATCCGCGCCCACCCGTGTGCGCCCGCGAAGCGCACCGTCGCGTAACCCTCCTCTGGTGCGACGCAGACGCCGCGCAACAAATTGGTTTCCCCCAGGAAGCTCGCGACGAACGGTGTCTCCGGATGCAGATAGACCTGATCCGGGGTGCCGAGCTGCGCGATCTGCCCCTGGTCCATCACGGCGATACGGTCCGACATCATCATCGCCTCATCCTGGTCATGCGTGACGAACAGGATCGAAACGCCAACGCGACGCTGGATCTGCTTGATCTCGATCTGCAATGCCTCGCGCAACTGGCGATCGAGTGCGCCCAGTGGCTCGTCCAGCAGCAGTGCGTCAGGTTCGAACACCAGCGCGCGGGCCAGCGCGACGCGCTGCTGCTGTCCGCCGGACAATGCGCGCGGGCGGCGGGCGGCGAAGTCGGCCAGACCAACCTTCTCCAGCATCTCCAACGCCGCGCGCCGCCGTGTCGCGGCGCCGATCCGTTTCATCCGCAACGGAAATGCGACATTGTCCAGCACGCTCATATGCGGAAACAGTGCATAACCCTGGAACACCACACCGAAATTGCGCCGCTCCGGCGGCAAGCCGGCGACGTCGCGGCCATCGACACGGATCGCACCGCGGTCAGGATCTTCGAACCCCGCCACCATCATCAGGGTGCTGGTCTTGCCCGACCCGCTGGGGCCCAGCAGGGTCAGGAACTCGCCCGGCGCCAGGCTGAAGCTGACATCGCGCACCACGTGCGTGCCCGGCGTGTAGGATTTCCAGACCTGATCCACCTCGACACGATGGCCGCGACGCTGCGTCGCCTGCGCCGGGTCTCGCGCCACGATCGCGGTGATGTTCATGCCGACCGCCGTCGCATCGCGGCTGCCTGGGTCAGCAACACCACCACCGACAGTGCCAGAAACAGCGAGGCGCTGGCCGCGACTTTCGGTGTCAGTTCGAACTGGATGGCGGTGAACATGCGCACGGGCAAGGTGACCGTTTGCGGTCCTTGCAGGAAGAGCGCGATGACGACCTCATCGAACGACACGGCGAAGCCCAGGACGGCACCCGCCGCCACGCCTGGCAGAATGGCCGGCCAGATCACATGCCGCAGCACCGCCAGACGCCCGGCGCCCAGGCTGCGCGCGGAGCGCACCAGCAGCGGGTTGAGGGCCGCCACCAGGCTGGTCTGCACCGAAATGAACACATACGGCGTCACCAGCGTGCCGTGCAGCAGACCGATCGCGATCCAGCCGCCCACCATGTGCAGCCACGCAAACACGAGATAGCCGCCGAGGGCCAGCACCACCAGCGGCACTACGATCGGTGCCATGATGGCGCCGACCACCAGCCCCTTGCCGGGGAATCGCTTGCCGTGCAGCGCCAAGGCTGCCGCGGCGCCGGTGAGGCCGCCGATCGCCACCGCGAGTGCCGCGATCTTGAACGACAGCACGGTCGAGGCGAACCAATCCGGATCGCCGAGATAGTCGGTGAAGGCGTGAGTGGAGATCCAGATCGGCGGGAACTGCAACATCTGCCCCTTGGTCAGGGCCATCGGCACGATCACCAGTGACGGCAGCAGCAGAAACGCCAGCACCGGCGTGCATGACGCGATCAGCGCGCCACGCGCAATGCCGTCACGCCGTGCCATGTTGGCCTTCCTTCGGCAGTGCCTGTTGCAGGCCGATCAGCGCGGCGATCGCCGCCAGGATCAGCAACGACAGCGCGGCGGCGCGGTCGAAATCAACCAGGTCGTGCACGTAATAATCGACCAGATTGGCGATCATCAGATCGGACGGCGCACCCAGGATGACCGGGGTGATGAAGAAGCCGCAGGAGATGATGAACACCAGCAAGGCCGCATTGCTCAATCCGGACCGCGCGAGTGGCAGGACCACCCACCAGATCACGCCGCGCCGCCCGGCGCCCAGACTGCGTGCGGCGCGTTCCAGAGCCGGATCGATCGCGCGCAACGTGGTGTAGATCGGGAACACCGCGTAAGGCAGCACGTAGTGCACCATGCCAACGATCACCGCGAAGCGGTTGTGCAGCAGGGTGACTGGTGCATCGGCGAGACCGAGCGTCTGCAACAGCGTGTTGACCACGCCGTTGTCCTGCAGCAGCGACGCCCAGGCGAAGTTCTTGATCAACACACCGGTCCAGAACGGCAGCAGGATGCAGGCCCACAGCACCGCGCGCAGCCGCGGCCCGGCACGCCACACCGCGGCGGCAAGCAGCAGGCCCAGCAGAACGGCGATGACGGTGGTGAGCAGGCTGATCACCACGGTGTTCTCGATGGCGCGCAACAGCAGCGGGCTGCGTAGCACGGCGCGCAGCGGACTGCCGCCGTCACGCAACCCAAGGCGCAGGATCACGGCGATCGGCAGCAGGGCCAGCGCGCCGTACAGCAGCCCGACCGGCAGCAGCAGCCAATACGGGCTGCACAGCTGGGCTGAGGCCGGGAGGGCGCGCACTGCCATGCGGCAAAGTATGCAAGCAAACGGCCACAGGAAAAAGCCGTGACGAAATCGAGAAGGAATTCGTCCGTATACAGAGCAGGGCCCCCTGCCTGGGCAGCACATGGCATTTACGTCGTCGGACTGGGCGGTTCAGCGGCGGCCGAACAGTTTCTCAATGTCGGCCTGCGTCAACTTCAGGAAGGTCGGCCGGCCGTGGCTGCAGGTCGCCGCGCGCGGCGTGGCTTCCATCTGGCGCAGCAGCGCATCCATCTCGGCCGGGGTCAGGCGCCGCCCCGCGCGGATCGAGCCGTGGCACGCAAGGCGCGCGATCACCGCATCCAACCGATCATCCAACGCCGTGGCTTCGTCGGAGTCCGCCAACTGATCGGCGAGGTCGCGCAGCAGCGGTGCTGGTTCCGGTGCGCCCAGCGCGGCGGGCAACGCGCGCACCAGCACGGCGCCACGGCCGAAGCTTTCGATCTCCAGCCCCAGCCGCGCGAGGTCAGTCGCACGCGCCAGCAACCGCGCAGCGTCAGCGGGTGGCAGTTCGACCACCGCTGGCAGCAATAGCGGCTGCGCACGCACGCCGCCGTCGAGCATCTGCTCCCGCAGCGCCTCGTGCGTCAGGCGTTCATGCGCGGCGTGTTGGTCGACCAGCACCAGGGATCCATCGGCGGCAACAGCGATGACATAGGTGTCCAGCACCTGCGCCACCGGCGCGCCAAGCGGATGGTCCGGCAAGGTCGCAGGTGCCGGCCAGAAGCGCGCCGCGGGCGCGGCGGCGAATGGCAGTCGCGCGTCGGCGAAGCCCGGCAAAGGCGCGGGGCGGGGCAACGGCGCGGACGCACGCGCACGCACCAGATGCAACGCGGGACGCGGTGCCGGCACCTCGGTTCCAGCGCCGCCACCCAATGCGCGGGTCAGTGCGCCAATCACCAGGGCGCGCACCGCGCCAGCATCACGGAAGCGCAGCTCGGCCTTGGTCGGGTGCACGTTGACGTCGAGTTCATCGGCCGGAAGATCGAGATACAGCGCCACCACGGGGAACCGTCCCGCGGCGATCACGTCGCGATAGGCGACACGCACCGCGGTCTTCAGCACCGGATCGGCAACGGGCCTTCCGTTCACGGTCAGACCCTGCGCCGCGCCGGTGGCTCGCGTGATGGCCGGCGAGGCGGCGAAGCCCTCCAGGCGCAGCGGCCCCCGTTCGGCGGAGACCAGCAGCAAGGCCGCAGCGGCGTCGGGGCCCAACAGCGCCGCCACGCGTGCGGCACGGTCCTGGCGCGGCAGGTCGAACAGCTTGCGCCCATCGGATTCCAGCCGGAACGCCACGTCCGGCGCGGCCAGGGCTAGGCGGCGGATGGCGGCCTCGGCATGCTCCGCCTCGGTTCGTGGGTTCTTGAGAAACTTGCGCCGCGCCGGCGTGGCGAAGAACAGATCGCGCACCGCGACGCGCGTGCCCGGCGCCCCAGCCGCCGGCGCCACCGGCGAGACCACACCCCCCTCAACACTGATCGCATGCGCGCTGTCCACGCCCGGCGGCCTCGAGGTGATGGAAAGCCGCGCTGCCGCGCCGATCGACGGCAAGGCCTCGCCGCGGAAGCCTAGTGTTGTGATGTGCACCAGGTCGTCGTCGCGCAGCTTCGACGTGGCGTGACGCTGCACGGCCAGCGCCAGACCCGCGGCGTCCATGCCGCCGCCATCGTCGGTAACTTCGATGCGGTCGATGCCACCGCCGTCGAGCGCGACGCTGATCCGGGTGGCGTCGGCATCCAGCGCGTTCTCCACCAACTCCTTCACCGCGGCAGCGGGGCGTTCGATCACCTCGCCAGCGGCGATGCGGTTGACGATGCGTTCGGGCAGGATGCGGATAGCTATCATCTCAAGGCCGCAACGCATGGCAGCGGACGATCACCGCAGCGGCGAAACACTGCGTTTGCTGGAAAGCGGTTTCATACGACTGTGTGATGCGCTGGCCATCCTGCCTGGCGGCGACGGCCGAGAGGCGAGCAAAGGCAGCGTGGCGAGTCGGGGCCATGTGGAAGATATACGACAGCCGCGCGCGATAAGCACCCGATTCGGTCAAACGTCGGGCAGGCTGCCGACGCAGCCGCGCGAAGTGCCATAGCGTCTACTTTGTGGAGCTCTGTGGGGCCTCCGCGCCCTTTGGGTTACAATCTTGGTTGCGGCGCCAGGGGCGCCGCACGCCATAGGGGTGCGCAGCGCGATGCTATGTACCTGTTGCGCCATAGCAAGAACTTGGCACCGAGGGCACAGAGGACACACAGGTCCACAGGGAAGACCCAATGGCGCCTCGCGCGGTCTGGGGCAGCATCCTGCCCCACACCGCCGCATCGATCGACTCAGATCGCGATGGCGTAAGCTGGCCGGCGCGGATCGGCCCCCGCCGCCATCATCCCGCGCTTCGGATCGGTCAGGATCGCCTCGACTGAGCCAGCCAGCCAGGTCCATTCCGGCCAGTCCTTCACCTCATGCCCACGCGCTGCCAGCTCGGCCCGTGTCGCCGCGTCGATCCGTCCCTCCACCGCCAGCCGGGCCGGGAAATACTCGAACGGCGCGAACGACGACGGGAAGTTGTAGCTCGCCACACGCGGCGCTTCGATCGCGTCCTGCACCTGCATGTCGAAATGCAGGACGTTGAGCATCACCTGCAGCATCGCCTGGGTCTGCACGTCGCCGCCCGGCGTGCCGAACGGCATCACCCCGCCATCGCGGGTGAGCACCATGGCGGGGTTGGGCGTCAGACGCGGACGCTTGCCGGGCGCCACGCCGGCCGGATGGCGTGGGTCGGGTCGGCTTTGCGAGCCGCGGCCTGACGGCGTGATACCAAGGCCCGGCACCACCGGCACGTTGCCGGAACCATCCGACGGCGTCGCGCTGAACGCGTTGCCCCAACGATCCACCGCGCAGCAATAGGACGTATCGGCCTCCACCTTCGGCAGCTCGCGCTCCGACGCCGCGAACGGCGAGTTCGGCCGGTCCAGCGGCGCCGGCATCGCATCGAACGCCTGATCATCGCACACCGCGGCCGCGCGACGCGCGATCGTCGCGGGATCGAGCAGATGATCGATCGGCACGTCAACGAACTTCGGATCGCCAAAGAAATACTCTCGGTCGGCCATCGCCAGGTTCAGACAGGCAACGATCCGATGCAGGTAATCGGCCGAATTGTGCGCCAGCCCGTCGATTCCGACCTGCTCCACCAGCGCCAGCGCCTGCTGCAACGCCGGCCCCTGGCACCACGGACCGCAGGTGATCAGCTCATGTCCGCGCCAGTGTCGGCGCACCACCGGTTCGATGGGCGACCGATAGGACGCGAGGTCGTCCATCGACAGATAGCCGCCCTCGCTGTTGTGGAACTTGACGATCTCACGCGCGATATCGCCGCGATAGAAAGCATGGTGCGCTGCCGCGAGGCCCGCCATCCGGTCAGCGCCCGCGGCGCGATCCTGGTCGGCCATGAACTGCAAAGTGCGCGCGAGATCGGATTGGACGAACTTGTCTCCCTCTTTCGGCACGCGCCCGTTCGGCAGGAAGATCGCCGTGTTGGATTGCCAGCGGCGGTATTCATCCGCGTGCGAGGCGATCGAGACCGACAGCAGCGGATAGACCTGGAACCCTTCGGCAGCGAAACGGATCGCCGGTGCCGCAACATCTGCGAAGCGCATCGTGCCATGACGCCGCAGCGCGGTGATCCAGGCATCGGGCGCCGCGGGCACCACGGTGCGCAACACACCATCGGGAATCTTGCCGCCATGCTCGCGCATGAACAGATCGGCGGGGAATGACTTCGGCCACCAGCCGAGGCCGGCGATGCTCTCCACCGTTCCGTCGGCCAACCGGATCATGATCGGGGCCACGCCTGCGACGTTCACCAGGTCGGGTTGTAACACGCCCAGGGCGATACCGGCGGCACAGCCGGCGTCGATCGCGTTGCCACCGGCCTCCAGCATCGCGAACCCCGCGGCAGCGGCGAGGTAATGGCCGGCGGAGACGGCATGGCGGGTGCCGCAGACGGTGGGACGATGGGACATGAGGGCCTCCGAGCGCGTGGACGCGAAAGCCTGCGACAAGACCGATGTCACGTCCAGCCATACCCCTCAATGGTGTGGCGCGGTCGGCCCCTTCTGCGTCTGCACGAACGTCCCCGCGTAGCGCGGGTTGGCATCCGGCAGGAACGTCCAGCCGAACGTCACCTGATCGGAGCGCGTGGTGGGGAACACCTTCGGCAGGATCAGCGCCACCCCGACCAGCCCCTTATGCTTCCGCCAGCGGTCCGCCAGGGTCTGTGCAAGGCCGGTGATGATCAGGGGATCCATCTGGCGCAGCACCGAGCCCACCGAAAGCACCAGGATCCCGGGATGCTTGGCATTGATGCGCGTCTGCGAGGCGATCAGCGCGTCAACCGCGGTGGCGCGCACGTCAGCCCGATCGGGGGTCAGGCGGTTTGGCCAATCGAACCGGTCGAAACGGCGCACCACGACCGGCAAAGGCTCGGTCGGTCCGTTTTCCAGGTGGAAGGTGTCGATAATGGTCTGGCCCGGCGCCGGTCGGGTGAACACAACGCGGTTGCCAGAGACGGCAAGGCTTTGCGCCGCCGCAAACACCGCCAGCGCATGGGTGGAAAAGCCACTGGCGAGGACACTGGCAGCCATCGCCTCGAACATCGGATGCTGCGACCACACCGCTGAGAACTGCTGGAACGCGGCAAGCTGGATGGCGGCGACGGTGTCGGGTTCCTGCGCCAGGCACCACCACCCCGGACTGTCCAGGCTGGGCGCGACCTGTTCGAAGGCCCAGGCCAACGGCAGGGGCGGCAATCGGGTCATCAGATCGATCCGGTCGGGCCGCATCGCCTCGCGATCCACCGTCAGGCGCCCGCCGCTCATCCGGTCATAGTCGGCCGCAAGCGTCGCCAAGGTCGCTTCGGACAACACCATCGGTGCGGTCGGCACCGGCCGCGGCCGGGCGAGGGTGTCGCGATGAACCAGGCGCTCGTGATCGCCAAGGATGACATCGTCGGTGAGCATGATGGAGGTCGGCACCGGCATCTTGTCGCGGCTGACCAGGCGCACATTGGTCGGCGGTGGATCGTCATCCGCAAGATCGGGCGTGCTGGTCACGACACCACAACTGGCGCACTCAATATCGATCGCCAGCAGCGTCGCTGTGCGATGGCCACGCACCAGGACGGAAGCACCACAGGCACAGACGAGGTCATCGGTGCCGGTGCCGATGAAAACCGGCATGTCGCCGATCTGCACGAAATGCGACGAGACCGTCTCAGCGACGCGAGAGGACATGGCTGATTGCGCCTCAGCCGGAATACGCCGGGCTCAGAACAAATGCTCCAGCCAGCCCTTCTGCCGTGGCTGGATGATCGGCGTGTCGCCAATCTCCTGGCTGCGGCCCAGCGCCGCATTCTCGCGAATGCGCTGCGCTTCCTTCTGCGGGTCGACCACCACGCCGGGCGACGCCGGGGTACGCCAGAACAGCAGCGTGTCGACGAAGCTGCTGCTCTGTGCCGCTTCGGCCGCAGCCGCGTTGTTGACCTGGGCGCGAATATTGGCCGGCGCCGCCGGCCCGGCTGACTGCACCAAAGCGTCCTGGCCAGGGCTGTCCTGGCCGGTCGGCTGTCCGTTCAGCGCGATCTGCGGGGTCAGCGCTTCCTCAGCCTGCGTCCGTGGTGAGACCTCCTGCGGACGCGGAGCGCCGGGATGGGGCGGTCGCAGATTGTAGTCCGGCGGCATCGACAGCGGGGCGCGCGTCGTTACCGCGAACTCGTCCGGCGCATCCCGGGTGAAACCGAAGTCACGGGACAGGTCCGAGCTGCACCCGGCCAGCAGCAGCGCCGCCAGCAAGGCGGAGGGTACGGCGACGCGGCGCGAAGCGGGCGGCTTCCAGGCAGATGTCAGCATGGGCGCTTCCTTAGCCTTGCGCTCGGGCGACGGCAAGGCGAGGCAGCGGGTCACGCAGCAGGGTCCGTGGGCCCTGCACGGCGCGGCCACTGGCTGTCGATCAACAGCGCCGCGACACCGCAAACGATAGCGGCATCGGCCACGTTGAAGACGTACCAGTGCCAGCCCCCCAGATGCGCATCGATAAAATCCACCACGGCCCCGAATCGTACCCGGTCGATGACGTTGCCGACCGCGCCGCCTGCGATGCCGCCGAGTGCGATCGCCACAACACGACTTTCCGCGCGGCGCAGCCACAGGCAGAGCCCCGCGACCACCGTCAGGGCCACCACGGCCAGCAGCCAATGCGCCCAGATGCCGACGCCGGTCAGCAGGCCGAAGGTCACGCCGTGGTTCCACACCATGGTCAGGTTCAGCACCGGCGCCAGCACGATCTGGCCGATGTGGGGCAGATCGAGCACGGACAGGATGGCCCATTTGCTGGCCTGATCGGCGGCCAGCACCAGTGCGGCCGCGATCAGGCCGGCGCCGACATGGCGATCCTGGTTCACGCCGCTGGCCGGCAGACCAGACCGGATTCCACCGCATCGGCGCAGCGGACGCACAATGTTGGGTGCTTCGATTGCTGGCCCACCTCCTCGAGCACACGCCAGCACCGGGCACATTTGGTCCCGCGGGCTTCCGTGATCGTGACAAAGGGACGCCCGGACGACGGGTCCAGCTCCACCGCTGATACGATCGCAATCTCGGCCCACGTATCGGCATCCAACAGATTGTCTTCGCCGGCCATCAGCGGGACCTCTGCCTTGGCTTGCAGGGACGACTTGATCCGACCTTCATTCCGCTCCGCTTCAATGGCCGTCGTGATTCGACGTCGCACCGCACGGATCGCCTCCCACTTCGCCGCCAGCTTCTCGTCGTGCCAAGCGGTGGGCAGCGTCGGGAAGAGCTGCAGGTGCACGCTGTCCCGTTCACCGAAACGGGCGCACCAGGCTTCTTCCGCGGTGAAGCACAGCACCGGCGCAAGCCAGGTGGTCAGGCATCGATGCAAATGATCCAGCACCGTGCGTGCGGCGCGGCGGCGCAGCGTGTCCGGCCGATCGCAATAGATCGCGTCCTTGCGGATATCGAAATAGAACGCCGACAAATCGGTCGCGCAGAACCCGTGCAGCTCGGGATACACGCCAGTCCAGTCGTAGCTTGCCACCGCGGCGCGGATACGCGCATCAAGCTCGGTCAGCCGGTGCAGCACCCACCGTTCCAGCTCCGGCATGTCCGCCTCGCGCACACGCTCCGCCTCGGTAAAACCATCCAGGCTCCCGAGCAGCCAGCGCAGCGTGTTGCGCAGCCTGCGGTACAGCTCGGCCTGCTGCTTCAGAATCTCCGGCCCGATCCGCAGATCCTCCGACGTGTCCGACATCATCACCCACAGCCGCAGGATGTCGGCGCCGAACTTGGCATTGACTTCCTCCGGGGCCGTGACATTGCCGAGCGACTTCGACATCTTGCGGCCCTGCTCGTCCATCACGAAGCCGTCCGTGAGCACCGCTTTGAACGGGGCCACGCCGCGCGTGCCGACCGCCTCAAGCAACGACGATTGGAACCAGCCGCGATGCTGGTCGGAGCCTTCGAGATACAAATCCGCCGGCCAGGGCATCTTTCGCTGCTCCAGCACGAAGGCGTGGGTTGAGCCGGACTCGAACCAGACATCGACGATGTCCTTCACCTGCTCGTAGTCGTCCGGATTGCGGTCGTTGCCGAGGAAGCGCGACGGTGGCGACGCGTACCAAGCGTCCGCGCCTTCCGTCTCGAAGGCAGAGACAATGCGCCGCACCACATCGAGATCGCGTAGCGGCTCGCCGGTGCGACGGTCGATAAACACGGCGATCGGCACGCCCCAGGCACGCTGGCGGCTGATGCACCAGTCTGGGCGGTTGGCCACCATCGAGCCGAGCCGGTTGCGCCCCTGCTCGGGAACGAACTGAGTATTGGCGATGGCGTCGAGGGCCTTCTCGCGGATGCGCTCCGGGCCGTCCAGACGGATGAACCATTGCGGCGTCGCACGGAAGATCAGCGGTGCGCGGGACCGCCACGAATGTGGGTAGGAGTGCACCAGCGTGCTGCGGCCCAACAGGCCGCCCGCTTCTTCCAGCGCGGCGCAGACCGGATCGGCAGCCTTGTAGACATGCAGGCCGGCGAACAGTGGGACCCAGGCGTTGTAGGTGCCGTCGTCGCCAACCGTATCGGCGACCTCCAGCCCGTGCTCGCGGCCGAGCACGAAATCATCCTCGCCGGCGTTTGGCGCAATGTGCACCAGGCCAGTGCCAGCCTCGATGGTGACGAAGTCGCCCAGCAGGATCGGTGTGTCATGATCGTAACCACGGCCGCGCAACGGATGGGCGCACACCGCGCCGACCAGCGTGCTGCCTTTGAACACGTGATCGACATGATGCGTGGTGATGCCGAGGTCCTTGCAGACCTGTGCCAGCAGTTCCAGCGCGACCAGCAGCCGCTCGCCGTGACGCGCACGCGATCCGTCCGCGACACCATCGACACGCAGCAGCGCGTAGTCGAAGTCCGGACCCGCGGCGATCGCGCGGTTGCCTGGCATGGTCCAAGGCGTGGTGGTCCAGATCACCGCCGACGCGCCCACCAGCGCCGCCACCGGCGCAAGCAGGATCGGGAAACGGACCCAGATCGTGGTGCTGGTGTGGTCGTGGTATTCGACCTCGGCTTCCGCGAGCGCCGTCTTCTCGACCGGCGACCACAGCACTGGGCGCAGGCCGCGATACAGCGCCCCGTTCAGCAGGAACTTGCCGATCTCGCCGGCGATCGCCGCCTCGGACGGATAGTCCATCGTCGCGTAGCGGTTGCGGTAATCGCCCTCGACGCCAAGACGGCGGAATTCGGAGGCCTGTGTGTCCAGCCAATGCTGCGCCCACGCGCGGCATTCGGCCCGAAAGTCCAGCACCGGCACCGCGTCCTTGTCCTTGCCCGCCTTGCGGTAGCGCTCCTCGATCTGCCACTCGATCGGCAGGCCGTGGCAATCCCAGCCGGGGACGTAGTCCGCATCGTACCCGGCCATCTGGCGGGTGCGGTTGATCATGTCCTTGTGGATCTTGTTCAGCGCGTGGCCGATATGCAGATGGCCGTTCGCGTAGGGCGGGCCGTCATGCAGGATGAATTTCGGCCGCCCGTTGGACGCCGCACGCAGCTTGCCCCACAGGTCCATCGCGTCCCAGCGGGCGAGGATCTGCGGCTCCTTCTTGGGCAGGTCGCCGCGCATCGGGAAGCTGGTCTGCGGCAGGAAAACAGTGTCGCGGTAATCGCGTTGCGCGTTGGCACGAGTGTCGTTCATGGCATGTCCAGGCGGCAAGGCCGCGTCGAGGTGGTCAGGGCGCGACGAAGGCTCCGGGGCTCAGGGAGCCTGCCGGGCCGGTAATTCGCGCCTGCCTATACACCGGTGCCATCGCCGCGACTATGTGGACGTGGCGGGGACAGGGTCAAGACGCGGCGGCGTCTAGGGGGTCAAAGGACTGCCTCGCGCCATATCCGGCTAACGCTGCTCCACCAGCGCGTCGATCACAGCGCAGTTGATGCCGCGGAACAGCGGGGTCCGTGCGATGTCGGTCGCCGGCAGTTCATCGAGCAGGCGTTGCATCTCCGGCTCGTCCCGCAGAATCAACTGCCAGGCCATGAACGCATCCATGACGCCATAATCCGGCACGCCGGTGCAGAAGTGGACGAACATCAGAGGACGCACGATCATCCGCCCGGCGGAAGCCTCGAGCGGGATCAGCGCCGGGATATGGCCATAGCAGCGTCACAACTCGGAATCGAGGCCCTGTCGTGGTCGAGCGCCATCAGGCGATCGTAGCGGTCGAGCGACGTCGCAGGGTCCGCTCGCGCAGGTGGCCGCGGGCGAGCACCAGAGCCGCGGGGCGCGCGACACGTGCGGCGGCGGCACCAGCAGCCGGGCCAGCAGGCGACGACGTTCCGACACGGCGACCGGGGCGGGACAGGCGAGAACGGATGAATGGGCCGAATGCGAAGGCTGCCGTTGGGCTCTATCACTTGTCTGTGGGGCACTTGTCTGTGGGGCCGGCTGCGAACCCGCCAGGCCGCGATATCGCGGCAAAATAACGCTATGGTCCTGTTGATTGCCGCTTGAGAGCCGACAGGGGCGCCAATCTGATGGTGCGGAACACACCCGCCGGCGCGGAATCCGCGCAACCCGCCGGCGCGGAATCCGCGCACGCCCAGTCGGCATAGCAGCGCGACGCACTGACCCTGGTCCGGCGCATCCTCCCGTTCACCTGGTCGGGGCTGCCGACATCACTCCGCTGCCTTCACGTGCCGCGCGTTCGCATACCGGTTAACGTGCGGCTTCAGGCCCAGGTTCTCCCGCAGCGTCGGGCCCTCGTACTCCGTCCGGAAGAGCCCCCGCCGCTGCAGCTCCGGCGTGATGAAATCGACAAAATCCTCACAGCCGCCGGGCAGATGTGTCGGGGTGATATTAAACCCGTCGCAGGCCTCGGCCTCGATCCATTCCTGCATCACGTCAGCGATGTCCGTCGCGGTGCCGATCAGGCAGAACCCGCCACCGCCCGCCACGTCCTTATACAGCTCCCGGATCGTCGGCTGTTCCCGCTCGATGCGCATGCGCAGCCGGTCGGTGCTGCTGCGCACCTCATTGGGTCCCAGCGCGTCCAGCGGCACCGGGCCATCCAGATCGTAGCCGGACAGATCGCCCAGCGCGCCATGCAGCCGCGCCAGCCCCACCAGCGGATCCAGCAGCTCCTGCAACAGGTCGAACTTCGCCTGCGCCTCGGCCCGCGTCGCCGCCACCACCGGCCGCAGCGCCGGCATGATCTTCAGGTCGTCCCAGTCGCGGCCGTACTTCGCCATGCGGCCTTTCACATCGGTGTAGTAGGCCCGCATCGCCGGGATGTCCTCCTGTACCGCATAGACCACGTCGGCGCTCGCGGCCGCGATCTCGCGCCCCTGCTCGGACGCACCGGCTTGCACCATGATCGGCCGGCCCTGCGGCATGCACGCGACATTCAGCGGCCCGCGCACCTGGAAGTGCGTCCCGCGGTGGTTGAGCACATGCATCTTGGCTTCGTCGTAGAACACTTTCGACGCGCGGTCGAAGAGGAACGCATCCTCCTCCCACGAATCCCACAATCCGGTGACAACCTCGACGAACTCCTGCGCGCGCGCATAGCGCGTGTCATAGTCCAGGTGTGCCTCGCGGTTGAAGTTCTTCGCCTCGGCCTCGGACCACGAGGTGACGATGTTCCAGCCGGCGCGCCCATGGCTGATCAGGTCCAGCGTCGCGAACTTGCGCGCGACGTGGTACGGCTCGTTGTAGGTGGTCGATGCCGTGGTCACCAACCCGATGCGCTCGGTGCGGGACGCGATCGCCGGCAGCAGCGTCATCGGTTCCAGCTCGACGATCTCGTAGCCCGAGCGCGCCAGCGACCCGCGCGGCGCATCGCGCTCGCGGATGCCGATGCCATCGGCGAAGAAGATCATGTCGCACTTGCCCCGCTCGGCGGTCTGCGCGTTATGTAGGTAGTGCTCGAAGCGCAGCGAGCCATCGGCGGGAACGTCGGGGTGCAGCCAGGCCGCCGGGTGATAGCCGATCCCCCGGATCGACATGCCGAGCTTCATCATCCGTTTGGCCATCCGTCGCCCCTTACGTCATCGCACAACAAGCAAAGTATTCCGCTGGGCACGATGCAAATGCAACCAGCCTAGCGCGGCGTGTGCTTCAGCAGGAATGCGATCACCGTGTCGCACTGCGCCGTCAGATGCGTCGGACCGCGCCAGTCACGCAGCACCTCCACACCCGGCAGCAACTGCTCCAGCGCCGTACTGGTCACCGCCGGGTGCGGGATATCGGTACCAGGCAGCAGCAGCGTGGGGATGGGGCAACGGCGAGCGAAGTCGCGTGTGACGCTGAAAGCGAAGCCGCTGTCCCACATGTTGTGACTGAACGCGGCCAGTGTCGCTGCATCGAATTCACCCGGCCGTGTGGCGCGATGCTCGGCACCCCATTCAATCGTGCCGTCCGGGAAATAACCCAGATGCTCCGGGTGCAACCCGATCGGATTCTGCAGCACCGCCGACGTCACGCGTTGCGGCACCTTCTCGCACAGTTGCAGGCAATAGCTGGCGCCGATACAGCCACCAAGCGTGTGGAACCGCGCATGCCCGAGACGATCCATCACCGCGAGCTGATCCGCGGCATAGGTGTGCCAGCCATGGTCCGGCTTCAAAGCCCCGCGTGAGCGTCCCGCATTGCGCTGATCCATCGCCACGACGCGAAAGTGCGGCGCCAGCACCTCGGTCCAGTCATTCCATACACGATCCGGCCCGGTATCCGGCTTGTGCCAGAGTTCCAAGCGCGAGCGCAGTCCGCCGGGGGCGAACAGCAGGATCGGAAAACCCTGGCCGTATTCCTCGTAGTAGATCTCGGCGTCATCGCGCTTCAGCAATGGCATGGTGTGATCCCCTTCCCCGAAAGGCTGAGCGGATCATCAATTGCCGGACGGGGCAATCCTGAACGGTGGAGGTGGTGGAGCCGCCGCAAGCAAGGTTTGAGACAGCCCCGTCACGAGTGCCCTTGAAACAACCGCCGCGCCTCGGCCGCGTCCGCTGCGATCTGCGCTTTCAGCGCATCCAGCCCGGCGAACTTCCGCTCCTCGCGGATGTAGCTCACCAGCCCGACCGTTATTTCCTTACCGTAAATGTCCCCGCTGAAATCGAAGATATTCACCTCCAACCGGCTTTCCGGTCCCTCATTCACCGTCGGCCGCCGCCCGATATTCGCCACGCCCTTGAGGGTACTGCCATCGGCCAGCCGCACCGTCACCGCGTACACCCCGCGCGCCGGTTCCAGATGCCGGCCCAGCGCGACATTCGCCGTGGGAAACCCGATAGTGCGCCCGCGCGCCTCGCCGTGCGCCACCACACCGCGGATCGCCCAGGGCCGCCCGAGCTCCGCCGTCGCGCGCTCGGGGTAGCCATCCTGCAACGCACGGCGAATGCGCGTCGACGACAGCGGTCCTTCCGCATCTGTCACCAACGGTATGGCACTGAAGCCCATGCCCAGCGCCTCGGCGCGCTCCGCCAGATACGCCGCACCGCCACCGCGCCGATGCCCGAACGCGAAATCCTGCCCGGTGGTCAGATGCCGTGCGCCCAACCCTGCGTGCAGGATGTCGGTGACGAACTGGCCAGCGGTGATCTGGCTGAACGCGTGGTCGAACGGCATCTCGTACAGCAGCGCCACGCCCAGCGCCGCCAGCGCATCCGCGCGCTCGGGCGCCAGCGTCAGCCGGAACGGCGGATCGTCAGGGCGGAAATGCTCACGCGGATGCGGCTCGAAGGTCAGCACCGCCAGCGGCGCCTCCGGCCGCGCGCGATGCGCCGCTTGCAGCAACTGCGCGTGCCCCAGATGCACACCATCGAAATTGCCCAGTGCCACCGACGCGCCCCGCGCGTCCGCCGGCAAGCCCCGCCAGTCGCGATGGATCCGCATCAGGCGCCGCCCATTACGCGCGCGACGGTACCTGCACGTACGCCTCGCCCTCGATCACCACTTCGTTGTCGACCGTGCAGGTGGTCTTCAGCGTGGCGCGCTTCATCTCGGCGTTCAGCTTGGTCACCTCGACCGTCGCGTTCACCGTGGCGCCGATCTTCACCGGCGCGGTGAAATGCAGGGTCTGGCCCATGTAGATGGTGCCCGGCCCCGGCAGCCGCGTCCCCAGGACCGCCGAGATCAGCCCCGCCGACAGCATGCCGTGGGCAATGCGCTGGCCAAACACCGACTCCCGCGCCACCTCGTCGTTCAGGTGCACCGGGTTGGTGTCGGTGGAGACCGCGGCATACATCAGGATATCCGCCTCGGTGATGGTCTTGCCGAGGCTGGCGGTTTGGCCGATCTCCAGGTCCTCGAAATACGTGCCCGTGTACATGCGTTCTGGCGTCCCGTGGCGATGGTGCGGCCTTGTTGAGCCAGGGGCCGCATTGTGCAGTGCGGCATACTTTGTGGACGCGAAAGGTTAACAAATCAACTCTCGTTGTGTGCAGCCCAGGTCGGCACGCATGGCGCGGCGCACCCGCGAGGCCCATATGGCCCGGCACAAGCCGGAGGTGCTCATGACGCGTCGATGGAGTGTGGTGCCCGGGCTGTTGCTCGCGCTGTTGGTACCGCTCGGCGCCGCCCGGGCCCGCCCGATGGACGGCCCTCTGCAGCAGCAGTTGCTGGCGCTGTACAACCGCTACAACACCGCTATCGCCGCCGGAAAGCTGGAGACCGCGCTCGCCCTGCGCTCCACCGCCGTGCGCACCACGCTCGCCGCCCAGCTCAAGACCGCCAAGGACCAACAGGACTATCTCGCCGGCGCCAAGGAGATGGTGCCCGACCGGCTGGAGCTGCGCCATGCCAGCGTCAACGACCCCGCCGACAAAGCGCTGCTGATCGTGCTGGCCGACAAGCGGCTGACCGCCGGCCAGGTCCAGAACGAGCTGGACATGCGCTTCGTGAAGGAGGGCGGGGTCTGGAAGCTGGGCGACCTGGCGCAGGGTCCCGGCCCGGCCGACATTAACCGCTGCCGTGACCGCAGCTACCAGCCGATCAGCGCCTATGACACGAGCAAGACCGTCGCTCTGGCCGGTCGGATCGAGCGGGTCGACTTCCTGCCCGACCACACGCTGGTGGTGTTGCTGGCCGGCAACACCGAGACCTGCGCCTTCCTGCCTGAGCGCGCCACCTTGCAGCAGCACGGACTGAACCCGGCGATCCTGCAGCCCTACCGAGTGGCCGACATCACCGGCGTGGGGGAGAAGGACAACGCGCAGAAGGTAATGGTCAACAACATCACCGTCCACGCCGAGGAGTGACCTGGGGCTCAGTCGACCTCGAACATCCCCTCGACCTCGACCGCGGCGTCGGCCGGTAACGAGGGCACCCCGATCGTGGTGCGCGCGTGCCGCCCGGCGTCGCCGAACGCCGCCACCGCCAAGTCAGACGCGCCGTTCATCACCTGCGCCTGGTTGGTGAACTCCGGCGCGCAGGCGATGAACCCGCCCAAGCGCACCACCCGCCGCACCCGGTCGAGGTCGCCGCCGCACGCCGCCTTGAGGTGCACCAACACGTTGATGAAGCACAGCCGGGCCGCTTCCTTGCCGCGGTCGGCCGAGACCGCGTAGCCAAGTTTGCCGGTGATCGCGACCTTGCCATCGACCGCAGGTACCTGGCCGGAGACCACAACCAGGTTGCCGGTGCGGACATAGGGGACATAGTTGGCGATCGGCGGCATGGGGTGCGGCAATGTGATGCCCAGCTCCGCCAACTTGATCTCGATCCGACCGGCCATGTGTGTCTCCCCTGGGATGTGCGGGGGAGTCCTAGAGCAGGTCGGGCCGGGCTGGCTATGGGTGGCGGACGTCGTTGGCACGCGTCATCGCAACTGCTGGGTGCCGAGGGGCCCATGCACCACACCGTACGGGCCTGCGGCGCTCCAGGACACGGGCGTGACATCACCGAGCAAATCAAGCGCGAACTGCGACGACGCTCAGCCGTCGCGCCGGTCATCGGCGCCAGCAAGGACGGTCACCGGCCACAGCAAGGACGGGCATCGGTGGGTTGCAAGCACCTTGCAGGCCGACGGGGTGATGTCATCAACGCCATCATGGCCACGGTCGGTTACGACGTCCGGCGCATCCTTGCCTCGACCGCCGCACCATCCTGCGCCCGGCGCAGAATGCAGGCGATCTTCGTCCCCATTGAAGCCCGATCGTTTCATCGCTCGCGGTAGCCTCCTCGGCGCCGCCAGAACTGGAATGTTCCAGCCTCTCGCGTCCAGGTTTCAGGAAGCAGGCGATGTTGTTCGCTTCAGGCATCGAAAAATTGGGCGGCCGAGGCAAGGTTCACGGAGACTATCAGCGCGCCTTGACCTGTGACCGGATTGTCATCCGTGCCGGACCATCGTTCGCTTGCACGCCACCCCAACCACGGCCATCGCCAGGATCGCATTGCGCATGATCGTCTCCCACTGTCGATAGCTTGCCTGATGAGGCCGGCGGTTGGAATCGGGTCGCGGACGGCCACCGCACGGAAGCTCGACGGACCTGAGCCACATTGGTCGACACAACGCGCCGGCAATGATGACCCGGGCGGCGAAGGTGGCACCGATGCCTAGCGCCAGCGTGGTGCCATGCGGCGACCGACAGGATTGCCACGGCGATCGGGTTCGGACGGCAATCTCGAAATCGACTTCGTCCAATTTTCTTGCGTCATCGTTCCGAACACGTGTGGTGCAGCTGCACGAACGGCACCCACGGATCGCTCGCCTGCTCATGCACCGCGGGAAGCTTCATGCGTTGTGTGCCCGTATTGAAGCGGCAGTCAGCAACTTCAAGGACGCACTTACGACTTTCGCTGAGGTAGGGATACCCCCCGAGTACCAGTGGGCAAGGGAGGCGCGCGGGTCTACAAAGACATTCAAGACACTGAGAGGTCGCAAGTACGACGACGCAGGATTTCCGTTCTACTGCTACCTCGAAATAACCCGAAACCCTCTCCGCCGCGCCCGCGCCGCATCCTCCGCCATCGGCAGATCCAGCGGCAGCAACGGCGATCCCGCCGTCGCCTCGCCCATATCCCCCACCACCGGTTCGGCTTCCGGAATATCCAGCCGCCCCAGATAATTCGCCGCCAGATGCCGGAACACATAATCCAGCAGCGACGTCGCCTGTGTCACCGCCGGATCACCCTCCACCACGCCGGCCGGCCCGAACCGCGTGAAGGTGAACGCCTCCACATATTCCGCCAGCGGCACGCCGTGCTGCAGCCCTAGGCTCACCGCCAGGGCAAAACTCTCCATCAGCCCCTTGAACGCCGCGCCTTCCTTGTGCAGCGCGATCACCACCTCGCCCAGCGCGCCGTCGGCATATTCCCCGGTGCGCACATACAATTTGTGTCCGCCGACTGCGGCCTTCTGCGTGTAGCCCACCCGTCGCGCCGGCAGATCGCGCCGCTGCGTGCCGGCCCGCGCCGCCGCCGGAGCCACCAAGGGCCGCGGCGGCATCGCCGCCAGGAACGGCGCCACCGCGTCATGCATTGCCGCATGCGCCGGCGCATCGGCCAGCGGCAGCGGATCGCGTCCGGCCAGCAGATCGGCCAACGCCTCCTCGGCCGAGACACCGCGCGACGCCAGCCAGGCCCGCGCCGTGCGCGTCAGCCCCCCATTCTCCGCCAGCGGGCTGAATGCGGGCGCGATGCCGCCCGTCTCCACCCCCAGCAACGCCTCCACCGGGCCGGGCGCACCGATCGCGGTCAGCGCCACATGCCGCGGCGGCCCCACGACCACGCCCGCCAACCGCGCCGCCTCAGCCAGGCCCGACACCACCGTGCTCGCCGGCGGCACCGGCCCGGCCTGCACCATCACCAATCCAGCTCCGCCCAGCCGCCGCGCCAGCAGCGCCGAGGCCGCCTCGGCCCGCCCGCGCAGGATCGCCGCCAGGGCGCGGGCCACCTCGCGCGCCGCCTCGGTGCGATAATCCAGCCCCAGCGCGGCCAGCAGCCCGGCCAAGTCCGCCATCCCCACCGCCAGCCGCTCGGCCTGCGGCGCCAGCAGGCTCAGCACCATCACCGCGGTCTCCACCGCCTCGGCGAAGCCGGCGGCATCGAACCCGCATTCCGCGTCCAGGAATCCGACCAGGTTCAGCACGAACCCCGGCACCGCGGCCGGACGCCCCTGCCAGATCTCCTCCCTCGGCGCGCCCCGCCGCAGCAGCAGCATCCGGTGCAACCGGTCGGCCAGCGGCGGCTCCACCCCCGCCTCCACCGCCGCGGCGGCCACCCGGTCGATCCAACCGTCGGCCAGTGCCGCCAGCACCGCCGGCCCCTCGCCCGGCGCCAGATCTGCCAGCCCGCACGCCGCCGCGTCGTCCCACGACGCTGGCAGGGTCACGGAACGCGGCGCCGCGTCGGGGTCACGGGCGGCCAGCACCCGGTGGGTGCGTACGCCGCGCCAGGTCGGATGGGTCTTGCGAAGGGTTTTCATGCCCCGGATGCTAAGCCCGCCGGGAACGACTCGGATAGTGCATTTTGTGTGATTTCGGCGTCAGAACCACAAAATCCTGTGGGTAGCATCCCCCCATAGACCTCGGGCCGCCGGCTTCGTATATCCAACGGTATGAACCTCGGCACCCACCTGTTCACCCTGTTCAAGGGCCGCCACGTCGGCACCGATGCCGCCGGCAATGTGTATTACGAGGAGCGGCGTCCCCGCCCGAAGCTGCGCAACCGCCGCTGGGTCGCCTATGCCGGCGCGCCGGAGGCCAGCCACGTGCCGCCCGAGTGGCACGCCTGGCTGCACTATACCACTGATGCGCCGCTGCCCGACGCCGACCGCCGCTCGTGGCAGAAGCCCTATGTGCCGAACATGACCGGCACCGCCGCCAGCTACCGGCCGCCCGGACACGACTACCAAGGCGGCCACCGCGCCTCCGCCACCGGCGACTACGAAGCCTGGACGCCGGGGGACTGACGCCACTCCATGGCTCGCCGTAACGCCGCCGAGGTCTTGAGCGGGGCCGTGGTCCTGCTGGTGGCCGCCAGCTTCCTGGGTTACGCCGTTGCCCATTCCGGCCGCACCGTCACCGACGGCTACGTGCTCAACGCCAAGTTCGACCACATTGACGGGCTGCCGGTCGGCGCCGACGTGCGCATGGCCGGCGTCAAGGTCGGCAGCGTGCTGTCCGAACAGATCGACCCGCACAGCTACCTCGCCGTCGTCACCCTTTCCGTGCAGACCGACATCAAGCTGCCCACGGACAGCAGCGCGGTGATCACCAGCCAGGGTCTGCTGGGCGGGGACTACGTGTCCCTTTCAGCCGGCGGCGACAGCACCATGTTGCAACCTGGGCAGACGATCACCGTCACCCAGTCCTCGATCAGCCTGGAGCAGTTGTTGGGCAAGTTCATCTTCAGCGTCACCGACTTGGTGGGGGCGATGAAGCCTGGGCAGAGCGGGTCGAGCCCGCCCCCGGCGCCGAGGGCGGGGCACGCGCCGGGCACCGCCTCAGCGCCGGGCGCCCCACCGGCGGCCCCGCAGAAATGATCCCAGCCCCGCCCAAGGTCTGGCCCGGCCTGGACGGCAATGGCGTCGGCTGCCGCGAGAAGATCCGGGTGCTGACCGAAAACCACGCGGAGCTGGCGGAGGTGCTGCAGGACGCGTTCGAGGATGCCGTGCTGATGGGTGTCGACGAGCAGGGCATGCGCAAGATCCTGGCCGGCATGGTTGACGGGCTGGACTCGCCGAAGCGCGCCGGCTGATGACGCGCATGCGGTTTTGGGGCGCCTTCGCCCTTGCGGCCAGTCTGGCAGTACCCGGCGCGCTAGCCCAGGGCCCCGCCACACCCGCGACAGCCCCTGGGGCGATCACCGCGACACCGCTCGCCCCACCCCCCGGCGTCACCGGCCAGCCGCTTGTCGCGCCGGCCGGCCCGTCGACGGCGCCTGCTGCACCCGAGCAGCCCCCAGGGCAAGCCAACGAGACGACCGGCGCGACGCGCCCGGCCTCCGGCGCGCCCGGGCAGCCCCCAGGGCAGCCAACCGATGCCGCCGGCACCACGCCTCCGGTTCCTGGCGCGCCCGCGCCACCAGCGCCCGGCGCGCCGGCCCAAGCCGGCACCGCGCCGACCTACACACCGGCACCGCCGGTCCCGGCCGTCTGGCAGCCCGGGACCGACGCAGTGCTGCAGGTCCTCGACAAGATCGATGCCCAATCCAGCGACCTCACCGTCAAGGTCGGCAACTCCGTCCAGTACCGCTCACTGACCATCGCAGTGCGCGCCTGCGACGCCAGCACCAAGGACGAGAAGACCGACGCCACCGCCTTTCTCGACATCACCGACAGCCACCCCGACGAACCCAGCTTCCACGGCTGGATCCTGAAATCCAATCCGTCCGTCTCGATGCTGCAACATCCGATCTACGATGTCCGCATCCTCGCCTGCCACGCCTGATCCGTCCGCCGTTGTGATTGCGAGGAGCGAAGCGACGAGGCAATCTCGCGCCAGTATGGCACTGCCTCCTCTCTCGCACGCCGCCCTCCTCCTCGACCTCGACGGCACCCTTCTCGACATCGCCCCCACGCCCGACGCCGTGGTGGTCCCCCCCGACCTGCTCACCTCGCTCCGTACATTACGTGCCCGGCTCAACGGCGCGCTCGCCGTGATCAGCGGCCGCCCCGTCGAGCAAATCGCATCCCTCCTCTCCGATGCCGTCACCGCCATCGTCGGCGAGCACGGTGGCGCATTCCGTTTCGCTGCCGGCGCACCACTCGAGCGCCCCAACCTGCCTATCCCGCCCGACGCCTGGTTCGCCGCCGGCACCCGCATCGCCGCGGCTCACCCAGGCGCGCTGTTCGAGCGCAAAGCGCACGGCTTCGTCCTGCACTACCGTGCCGCCCCCGAGCACGGCCCCGCGCTGCGTGACGCGATGACCGCCGTGCTCGAAAACTCCGACCGCTTCGTCATGACGCCAGCGCGCAAGGCCTGGGAACTGCGTCCCCGCGGCGCCGACAAAGGCACCGCCGTACGCACGCTGATGGCCCGCGCGCCCTTCGCCGGCCGCCTGCCGATCTTCATCGGCGACGACGTCACCGACGAAGACGGTATCGCCGCCGCGCAAGCCCTGGCCGGCACCGGCCTGCGCGTCCCAGACACCTTCGGCTCCTCGGGGAATGTCCGCGCCTGGCTGCACAAAGCCGCCGCAACGGGAGCCTGGTAGCCGTCGCCACCCGTTGTGTGCTGGCCTTGTCAACCTGTCATGGCCGGTCTTGTGCCCAGCCATGACACAAGGGCCACTGTCAGCCCATCACCGCGTCCGCAATCCCGGCACCACATCCCGAGCAATCCGCTCGAACACCGGCACCTGTCGTTCCACCCCCGGATAGTATATCACCACGTCGGTGATCCCCAACGCGATCACCTCCCGGACCATCCGTTCAAACCCCTCTTCACTCTCATAATACGCAAATGCCCCGCCGCTCGCGCGCGCGCGCGGATCAAACATCAGATAACTCCGCCGCAGACTCCCCGGCGCCCGCCCAATCGCCGCGCATCGCGCATCCACCAGCGCGATCCGCTCCCGCGTCTCCGCCATCTGCGCGTCAAACGTCTTCGCGAAACTCAAACTGTTCCAGATGTCCGCTTGCCGCGCCGCGTGCCCCAGCATCAACTTCCCCATCGCCGCCACAATGATCGGCGGCCGAGGCACCTGCACCGCACGCGGCCGCAGCGTCGCCCTCTCGGTCTGATAGAACCGCCCCCGATACGACACATCCTCCTCGCGCAGCAGCCGGTCCACCAGTGCCACATACTCCCCGAACCGAGCCACCCGCTCCTTCGCGCTCCAGTTCTCCAACCCCATCAGCCGATACGATGGATCGATCTCCAGCCCGGTCCCCAGCCCGATCTCCAACCGCCCACCACTGACATGATCCGCGGTGAGCGCCTGCAACGCGAATAGCGCCGGATTGCGCAAGGGAATCTGTGCGACCAATGTCGCGAGCCGCACCCGTGATGTCGCCATTGCGACCGCCGCGAGCTGCACCCACAGCTCGAACCACGGCCCGGTACCGCCTGCCCAATCGGCCAGATGATCGGCCAGCGCCAGCCCATCGAACCCCAGCGCCTCGACGTGCTGGCAGCGGCGCAGGAACGCCTTCCACTCCACGTTCGGCAGCACGAGCACGGAAAAGCGTATATCAGGCATCGCGGCGCCCCTTCTCGGTCGCGCGCCAGCCTGTGCTTAGTGCGGCGCTCTTGTCGAGCGCCGGCCTCAGTGCACCAGCATCGACGCATGCGCCGCCAACGGTGCCAACATCGCGAGAGCAAGACTGATCAACATGTGTCGCATCGCAGATTCCGCTTTCCGCGACACGGCGGTATCAGGCCACGAACTCGCCTTCGCGATGGTTTCAATCCGCGCTTCAAATTGGCGGGTCGGTCCTGGTGGAACGCGGCTTCGGCACGTTCATTAATCGCCAGCGTACCGACCGCGAGCTGCACGCATTGGGCAAGTTCGATGCCAAGCTGCGGCAGCGGCTGATCGGGATCCTCTCGCAGTTGCCGGCCGGCGTCGGGCGCCGCCGACTGCATGACGCCGCGCAATGGCTGCGCCCGCAGTGCCGCGGCGTAGGATTCGAGATCGACGACCTCGCCATGCTGCTGGTGGACGTCGTGTTGGCAGGAGCGAGCGCCGCATTGAGCGGCAATGCGGGAACTTCGCTGACGCCGCCGCGCCGCATCGACCTCTCGCCTCGTCTTTGCGCGCGGTGCCAACGCGTGTAACCTCTCGACAAACGGGAAGGAAACATCGTGGGCCCGTCTTCCAAGACGGCGCACTACGCGGTGATCGGCACAGCGCCATCCGCCCATACCGCGTCCGCTGCGCAGCACGCACGGATCCCCGCACCGGCCGCCAGCCGGCTTTCGCGCGCGCTCGATCGCATGTTCGTGTGGCTCACGGTCACGCCGACCGCGCTCACCATGCTGCTGGTGTTCGGCCTGCCGCTGGCGTTTTCGTTGTATCTCAGCACCGAGGGCTGGAGCCCCGATGAATCCCTGTTCGGCGGCCAGTTCGCCGGCCTCGCCAATTACGACGCACTGCTGACCGATCCGACTTTCATCGGCAGCCTGACACTGACCCTTGGCTACACCGCGGTCACCGTGCTGGCGGAGCTGCTGCTGGGCCTGGGCGTGGCGTTGCTGCTGAATCTCGACCTGCCCTTCATCGCGTTGTTCCGCACCGCGCTGATCGTGCCGATGATGATGACACCGATCGTTGCGGCGTTGTGCTGGAAACTGCTGCTCGATCCCGATCATGGCATCGTCGACTATTTCATTGGCCAGCCGATCATCTGGCTGGGTCAGCCTTGGCTGGCGCTGATCTCGATCGGCTTCGCGAGTGTGTGGCAGAATTCGCCGTTCGTTTGCATCCTGGCGCTGGCCGGCCTGCGCTCCCTACCGCATGAACCGCTGGAAGCCGCCGCGATCGATGGCGCCAACGCGCTGCAACGCTTCTGGCATGTAACACTGCCGTTGCTGCGCCCCTATCTGCTGGTGGCACTGCTGCTGCGCGCGATCTTCGAATTCCGCGCCTTCGACAATGTCTACGTGATGACCGGCGGTGGCCCGGCAAACGCGACGCTTCTGCTGTCCGTCTATACCTATCAGGCTTCGTTCGTTCAGTTCGATCTCAGCCTAGGCGCTGCGGCCTCCTGGGTGATGCTGTTGATCGCGCTGGTGGCTTGCCTGGGCTTCGTCGCACTGATTGGCCGCGGGAGCACGCGCTGATGCGCCGCCGCAAATTGATTGGCGCCATCTTCGCCTACGCCGCGCTGCTTGCGTTGCTGGTGCTGTTCCTGTTTCCATTGCTGTGGATCCTGGGGCTGTCCTTCAAGACGCGCATGCAGGTCTTCGCGTCGCCGCCGTTGTTCTTGTGGACGCCAACGATCGACAATTACGTCGCAGTTCTGAAAACCGGCGACTTCCAGCACGCCTTCATGAACTCCCTGCTGATCTCGGCGGAAGCCGTATTGCTGTCGATCAGCATCGGCGTTCCGGCTGCCTATACCTTCGCCCGCTTCCACTTTGCCGCACGCGGCATGCTGTTCATGTCGCTGCTGGTGATGCGCATGCTGCCACCGATCGCGGTGCTGGTGCCGATGTATGTGCTATTCGCCAAGATCGGCTTGGGGCACACGCGCCTTTCCGTCGTGCTGGCCTACACCACCTTCAGCCTGCCGCTGGTGGTGTGGATCATGCGCGGCTTCTTTGAGGAGCTGCCGCGGGAGCTGGAGGAAAGCGCGTGGGTGGATGGGGCAGGTCGGTTCGCGGCACTCCGCTACGTGGTGCTGCCGCTGGTGCGGCCCGGGTTGGTCGCGGCGACCATCCTGACATTGCTGCTGGCCTGGAATGATTTCATCTTCGCCGCCGTGCTCAGCACCGATGCCACGCGCACCCTGCCGGTGCTGATGGCCAGCTTCTCCGGCGATGTCGGCGTCGATTGGGGATCGATGACCGCGTCCTGCGTGCTGGTGGTACTGCCGGTATTGCTGTTCTCGTTCGCCGCGCAGCGTCATCTCGTCACCGGGTTGTCGTCGGGCGCGGTCAAAGGCTGAAAAAAATCAGCGGAGGATCACCATGCACACCACCAGACGCTATAGGATATTCCGTCGCCAGTTGTTGCAAGCGGCCTTGGTTGCGGGCGCGGTGGGCGCCGTCGCGCGGCCCGCGCGTGCCGCCGATAAGCCCGAGAGGCTGGTCTATGTCGGTGATAACGGCCCCTGGCACAAATGCC
This sequence comes from Acetobacteraceae bacterium, assembly GCA_035486355.1. GTDB lineage: Bacteria > Pseudomonadota > Alphaproteobacteria > Acetobacterales > Acetobacteraceae > Palsa-883. The sequence goes on along the minus strand of DATHNE010000109.1, from coordinate 1,960 downwards.
TGGTGGAGGAGGTCGCGCCCGCCTTCGAGAAGGCCAATGGCATCAAGATCGATTTCACCCTGCTGCCGATCGATGCGCTGACGGCACGGTTGAAGGCTGAGCTCAGCTCGGGCGAAGGCAGCATCGACATCGTGCAATGGGACGCCAGCATGGCCGGCTGGCTGGCGCGCCATATGCAGGACCATGCCATGCTGCTGCACGAGGCGGCACCGAAACATCCCGATTTCGATTGGGCTGATTTCCTGCCCGCCGTGCAGAGCATGGCGACGTATGACGGGAAACTGTCCGGCATCCCCTATCGCGCCACGACGGGCATCCTGTTCTATCAGAAGGCACTGTTGGAACAGGCGGGCGTGAAGGTGCCCAGCAACTTCGCGGACCTGCTGGCGGCGGCGCAGGCAACAACGAAACCGGGCGCGCCGAACCGTTATGGCTTCGGCATCATGGGGCGGCAGGGTCCGGCACTGCTGGGCAGTTTCACGCCCTTCTTGCGCTCCGCCGGCGGCCATTACTACGATCCGACGACCGGCGAGATCTTCGTCAACCAGCCCGCCGCCGTCAGCGCGCTGGAGTTCTATGGCGAGCTGATGACGAAATACCATGTCATCAATCCGTCTTCACTCACCTGGGAGTTCGACGGCATCATCGCCGGCGGCCAGGCCGATCAGTTCGCCATGACGGTGACGCTGGCGCCGTATGGCGAGGCGATGAACAACCCCAAGCTGTCCAAGACCGGTGGCAACTGGGCGTTCCAGGTGATGCCAGGCAAGGACAACATGCAGCAGACCAGCACCTATCTCGCGGGCTGGATGCTGGGTGTGCCGGAGAAGACCAAAAACACGGACTGGGCGCTGGAATTCCTGATGATGGCGACGTCGAAGGAGTGGATGAAGCGCTCGATCGACCTGGGCAACGCGCCGCCGCGGGCGTCGGTGCTGCAGAATCCCGAGGTGCTGGCGAAGCATCCGTGGGCGCCGGTGGAAGGCGAATCGCTGAAGACCGCGATCCTGGATCATCACGATCCGCTGTGGGCGGCGGCGCAGATGCCGCTGCGCACCGGCATCTCCCAGGTGCTGCTGGGCCAGCGCACCGCCAAGCAGGCGTTGGACGAGGTGGCCGAGCAGTGGCATCGTAGCTTCAAATTGGCAGGCATGAAGGGATAAGGACGTGCCGGCAACCACGATCGACTGCGATATCCACCCCTCGGTGCCCAGCGTGAAAGCGCTGCTGCCGTATATGGACGACTTCTGGCAGGAGAGCTTCATTGCCCGCGGCATCGACGGGCTGGACCTGCAAAGCTATCCACCTAACGCGCCGATCACCGCACGGGCCGACTGGCGGCCAGCGAAGGGCAAGGCCGGCACGGACCTCGACGCCATGCGCCGCGATGCGCTGGAGCCGTTCGGGTTGGGCGTGGCGATCTGCAATACGCTGTATGGCGGCCAGATTGCCGTCAGCGAAACGATGGGCGCGGCGATCTGCGCGGCGGTAAACGACTGGATCACCGAGCACTGGCTGGACAAGGAACCGCGCCTGCGCGCATCCATTATCGTGCCGGCGCAGGCACCGCTGCTTGCCGCCGAGGAGATCGAACGCAAGGCCGGCGACAAGCGCTTTGTGCAGGTGCTGCTGCCGGTTGCCTGCGAAATGATGTTGGGCCGCAGCTATTACTGGCCGATCTATGAGGCCGCGTCGCGCCACAACCTGCCGATCGGCATCCATGCCGGCAGCATGTATCGCTACTCACCCACCTCCACCGGCTGGCCGAGCCATTTCCTGCACGACTATATCGCGAACCAGCAGATCTTCGAGGACCAACTGCTGTCGCTGGTGACGAACGGCATCTTCGTGAAGTTTCCGGAGCTGCGGGTGGTGCTGATCGAATCGGGGGTGACCTGGCTGCCCGGCTTCCTGTGGCGCGCGATCAAGACTTGGCGCGGCGTGCGCGCCGAATGCCCCT
>DATHNE010000108.1:0-11331 GCA_035486355.1 Acetobacteraceae bacterium | reverse complement strand
CGTCGTGTCCTCAACCTCGCCGCTGGTGGTGATCTTCAGCCCGCCAAAGCTGAACGTGATGCCGCAGGTCACGGCGTAGCCGTGGAATGGCGGTTCATCGATCGGGATCGCCCAGTTCGACTTTGGCGGCGTGATGCCCTTGGTGCACTTGCCGTCCAGAATCGCCGGATTGAACTCGCCAGGTTGGCACGCGGCATTGAATTCCTTCACAGTGCGCACCAGGCCCGCTGGATTGATCTCGAGCTGCGTTGCCAACTCTTCCAGCGTGTTGGCCTGCCCCTTGGTCACCTGGCGAATGCGATACTCGTCGCGCGTCAGGTGGTTCGTCTTGTTATCGAAGATCTGCACCGCCATGCGCTGCGGCTGCTTCATCACCTCGCGTCCGTACTTGGCATAGGTGTAATTGCGATAGCTCTCGCCTTCATCGACGAAGCGTTCGCCATTGGCATTGACCATGATGCCGATCGGGTAGGAATGCTTCTGATAGTTATCCAGCACGACGCGGTCGCCGAACGGCGGCGCACTGAGGTCCCATTGCACCGCATGGCACGTTGACCAGCCGCCGAACGCCGCGGCACCGATTTCCAGCGCCGCCTTGATGCCATCGCCGGTGTTGTGGCGCGTGCCGCGGACGCGGGCCATCTCCCAGCCCGGCCCATAATAGCGCACGCGCATTTCTGGATCGGCTTCGAACCCGCCGCAGGCGAGCACCACGGCCTTGGCGCTGATATCCTCGTAACCATCCGGGCCGAACGCGGTCACGCCGACGATCTCTCCCTTGCGGTTCTGGATCAGTTTCCGCAGGGCGGTGTTGTAGCGGACGGCTACGCCGTACCGCTCGGCGGACTTGAACAAGAAATCGACCAGACCCCAGCCGCCGCCGACCGCCTCGACCGCCATGCCGCCGAAGAAATGATTGATCCCGTTCACCAGATAGGACTGGCGCTTCAACATGGGAATCCAACGCACGCCCTTCTCGCGCATCCATACCACGGTCTCGCGCGAGCGGTTCACCAGCAGGTCGATCAGTTCCGGTTCCGGCAGATTCTCCGTTACCTTCATCAGGTCTTCGGTATAGGTTTCCGCCGTGAAGGGCGGGATGAACATCGCCTTCGCCTCGGCCTCGGACAGATCGACCAGCACGTCCTTGCGCAGGTCCTCGACGCCGTGGTGCACAAAGCGGAATCCGCCGGCGGTGAAGGTGGAGTTGCCGCCGCGCTCGTCCTCGCTCGCCTTCTCCAGCACGAGCACGCGCGCACCTTGTTCCTGCGCGGACAGGGCGGCGCACAGCGCGGCGTTGCCCGCGCCTACCACGATCACGTCATACGGGCCGGCGTCCGGCATGGGAAGGCCTCCTGCGAAATAGAGCCGGCTGTCTCCTTACGGACGGTTGCCCGCGCGCGCAAGGCGTCGCAAACTTCGGCCCGAACCTGACGGAACCGCTGCGATGGACGAGGAAGCCCCGAACCGCGCCTGGCACGAGATCGTGCGCGACGTATTGAAGCGCCACAAAGTGTCGCTGGTCACCTACGTGCCGGACAACGTGCTGCGTCCGCTGATCGAGGGGGTACATGCCGATCCGTTCTTCACCGCCTTCGCCGTGGCGCGCGAGGAGGAGGGCCTGGGCATCCTGTCCGGTGCCTGGATGGGTGGCACGCGCGGCATCCTGCTGATGCAGACAAGCGGTTTCGCCACGCTGCCGAACGTGATCGCCTCGCTTGCCGTGCCGTTCCAGATTCCCGTGCTGATGATGGTCTCCGAACGCGGCACGTTGGGAGAATTCAACATCGGCCAATCGCTGGTCGCCCGCACGATGCGTCCGGTCCTTGATGCGCTGGCGGTCGAGCACCATACCATGACGCGGCTGGATGAGGTTGAATTCATCGTCGATCGCAGCATCACCCAAGCCGTCGCTACCCAGGCCCCGTGCTGTTTCATCCTCTCGCCCCTGCTGACGGGCGGCAAAGTTTTCGCGGCATAGGGGGACAGCATGTCATTCTCAGCAAACCACCCGACGAACCGCGCCCAGGCCAAGGTGCTGAATCGCTTTGATATCACGCAGCGCCTGGTGGCGCGGCTGAAGCACGACGAGGCGGTGATCGGCGGCATCGGCTATACCAATTTCGACCTCTGGGGCGCCGGTCAGCGGACGCAGAACTTCTACATGCTGGGCAGCATGGGGCTGGCGGTGCCGATCGCGCTGGGTGTCGCACTGGCGCAACCGCAACGCCGCGTGTTTGCGCTGGAGGGCGATGGATCGATCCTGATGCAGCTTGGATCGTTGGCCACGGTGGCGGCGCGGGCACAGAAGAATCTGGCCATCGTCATCATGGACAACGGGACCTACCAGATCACCGGCGGGCAACAGACTCTGACCGAACAAGGCGCCGACATTGTGGCAATCGCGCGCGGCGCCGGGCTGGTGCAAAGCGCCTGGGCAGCGGACGAAGGCGGTTTCGAGGAACTGATCGATCTGGCCTTGCGTGAGGACGGCCCGTGGCTGATCGGCTGCCGCATCGACCGCGAGAAACCGAAGCAGACCACGGAACGCGACCCGCCGCGTATTCGCGATCAGTTCATGCGTGGCCTGGGAGCGAAGAAGTAGCTGCGCGCCGGGGCGCAGCCATCATGAAGGAATTTTCATCCGGCCGCATAACGGCTGCAAACCCGAGTGGCGAGAATCCCGGTGTCGAACCGATTTGTCGTGTGAGGTTGCCGATGACGACACTACGCAACGCCTTGCTTGGCGCCTGTCTGGCGCTGCCACTTCTCGCTTCCGCGGGACAAGCCCAGCCAGCGCCGCCGAATGGCGGGCGGATGGTCTATGTGCCATCGGGCGCCATGGTGGTGATCCTGCCCGCCCCGGGCGCCGTTGCCACACCCACTACGGTAAGCACCGGTGCACCTGACGTGACGCCGATGATGCAGATGATCGCGCAGCAGCAGGCGGTGATGCAGCACATGATTGCTGACATGAATGCGATGTTCCCGCCGTTGCCGGATCCAAATGCGATGTTGCGGGCTGCGTTCGGCTCCGGCGCGCCACTGAACGTAGCTGTCATGCCGTTGGCCGGCGGGCATGGTGTGTGCAGCCAGAGCGTCAGCATCGTAGCGCGCGGCGACGGCAGCGCTCCGATTGTTCATGTGTCTCAGGCGGGCGATGCCTGCGGCGCGATCGGCGCCGGCAAGCCTCGGAGCGTTGATCAGACGCGCCCCGAGGAGCCGGCTTTGCCGTCAAACGGGCCAAAGGTGCTGGAGATCGGCTATCCGCCGCATCCCGTGACGGCCGGAACGCCGCCGCGCACCTGAACCGTCAGGGGCAGATATACCCGGTTCCCGTCGGCGACTTGAAACAGCCGACGGATTCCGGGAACACGTGCTTCGGCAGCCAGAGGATTGCCTCCGGCGCGAAGATGGTAAATGCGATCGTGGCAAAGAAGATCACGTAGATCGGCAGGCTGGCTCGCAACGCCAGAGAGAATCGCACGTCGAGGAATTTCGACGCCATCAGCAGCGCCAGGCCATAGGGCGGGGTGATCAACCCGAAGGCGAGCGTGACGATCAGCACCACGCCCATGTGCACGGAATTGATGTTCGCTGCATCGGTCAGCGCATTCACCACCGGCATGAAGATGATGATGGCCGGCACCGGCTCTATGAAATCGCCGACAATGACGAACACCAGCACCAGCAGGAACATGATCATATGCGGATCGTTGCCGGATACGCTACCGATCCAACCCGACACGACGATCGGCCCGCGCAGGTAGGCGAGCAACCAACCGAACGCCGAAGCGGCGGCGATAGTAATCATCGGCAGTGAGTAGATCATCCCCGCCAGCACGAAATCGCGCGGCACGTTGCGCAAATGCGCCGGATTGAGACACGGGATCACCACCAACAGGATGTAGGTGATGGCGATGACTCCGGCCTCGGTCGGGGTGAACCATCCCGTCATGATGCCGCCGAGCAATATGATCGGGATCATCAGGGGCAGGGCGGCGGAGCCGGTGGCGGAGGCAAGGCCGCGGAAGGTGGCGCGTGGACGGCGGAAGCCGGCGGGGCCGAAGAAGTAGCAATAAATCATCAGGCCGAAGCCGATCATCAGGCCGGGCACGATACCGCCAAGGAACAGCCCGGCGATCGATACGTTGCCGATCGCGCCATACACCACCGCCATGATGGATGGCGGCACCAGCGCGGCGATGGTGGAGGCGGCGGCGATCAGCGCAGCGGTAAACTCTGGCCGGTAGCCCTCGGCGGCCATCGGCTTCGCCATGGTGCGCGACAGCACGGCCACGTCGGCCGAGGACGAACCGGACATGCCGGAGAAAAACATGGAGAATACCGTGGTGACCTGCGCCAGGCCGCCGCGGATATGACCCACCAAGGCCTGTGACAACTCGGCGATACGGATCACCACGTTGGCCGACGTCATCAGTTCGCCAACCAGCAGGAAGAACGGGATGGCCATCAGCGCCTCGGAATCGACGCCGTTGAACAATTGCGCGATCATCGATTGCAGCGTGATGGGGGTGAACAGCGTGCCGACCAGGACACCAGCCATCAGTGCGAACGCCACCGGCACGCCAAGATAGCCGAGCGCCAGGAACAGTGAGGTCATCAGCCCGAGTAAGACGGGGTTCGGCAAACTCATAGGCCGGTATCCCGCAGCACGCCGTCACCGACCGGCGTGGTAAACCCGTTGCGCAGACCGTTCACGATTTGCTCCGCGCTGAACACCGCGACAAGCACACCGCAGAGCGGGATGACGATGTACAGATAGGCGATCGGCAGCATCGATGGCATGCGGAAGCTGCCAAACCCTGTCAGGAAATTCTGCCAGCCGAACACCACCATGCAGACGCCGACCATCAGGACGACAGCGCGGTTGAATACCTCGAAGAAACGGCGGGTGGTGCCGGTCATCTTTTCGGTAATGGCGGAGAGGAACAGATGATCGTTTCGCCTTGTCGCCACGGCGCTGCCGACGAAGATGCCGTATACGAAGAAAGCCGAGGTCACTTCCTGCAAGAACAGCAGCGGATGGCCGCTCTCGCGGGTGACGACGTCGATCAGGGTGGAGAGCGTGAAGCCGGCCAGGCAGATGCCGCATAACAGCATCAGTGTGTGCTCCAGCCAATCGAGGGCGCGCCATTTCAGGTGGCGGTCTGTGGCGAGGACGATGGACGGTTGGGAGTTCATCAACAGCCCCGTTCTCCCCTTCCCTCAGTGAGAAGGGGAGGCATCGACGATTGAACCCTACGCAATCGACCGGCTGAGCATCAGGATCTTCGTCGCGTGCGGACCAAGGTCGCTGGCGATCTTTTCCTGCAACGGTTCGGCCACCTTGATGAAGCCGGACTTGTCCACATCCGCCACGAACTTCACGCCCATCTTCTCCAGCTTGGCGCGCGACCTATGCTCCAGTTCGATGGCCTGGGCCGGTTCCTTGGTGGCGACCTCGATCGCCGCCTCGCGCACCCAACCCTGTTGCTCCGATGACAGCGAGTCCCACATCTTGCCGCTGCACCACAGCAGATTGCAGTTTGCCTCGTGTTCCGTCATCGACATGACTGGCGCGACTTCGTAGTGCTTGTTGCTGTCATAGACGTTCACGCCGTTCTCGGCCATGTCGATGACGCCGGTCTGCAGGCTGGTATAGACCGAGCCAAACGGCATATGCACGGTCTGCGCGCCATAGGCCGGGAACATGGCGTCTTCGGTGGGCGTCGCCTGCACGCGGATCTTCAGGTTTTTAACGTCGGCGATCGCATGCACCTCTTTCTTGCCATAGAGGTTTCGCAGCCCAAGCGTCAGCAACGTGAGGCAATGTGCGTCCTTCACCGTATCGTCGAACATCGCGCGCACCGCATCCACAAGTGCGGGTGTAGCGACGGCACGCACCAGGTGCGCCTCGGAGTGGAACAGATAATGGATCGACAGCACGCCCGATTGCGGGGATAGCGTCGCGGCGTTGGCTGAGGCGCTGAAGATGAAATCGATGTCGCCGGTGCGGATCTTCTGCAACATCTGCGGTTCCTGGCCGAGCTGCGCACCGGGGAACTGGTCAATGAGCATGGTTCCCTGGCTGAGCTCCGCCAGTTTCGCCGCGAAGATGTCGGCACCAATGCCATAGCCTGTGGTATGTGGCTGGTCATAACCGAAGCTGTAATGCTTTGCGTCGGCGGCCTTCGCCCGGTGCCCGACAGCAATGGCAGCCGTTGCGGCTGCCGCGCCAAGTTTGATAAATTGCGAGCGTGTCAGTGCCATTTGGTGAATCCCCCCTTTTGTGGGTCGCAGCCTAACCAGGTGGTTCGGCGGCGTCCATGTGTTGTAACGATCAGTGGTCCAGGAAAGTGATGCCGGCCAGCAATGCGAGGACCGCGATAGCGAAAATCAGTACCCGATCCACCAGCCTGTCGAGCGGGGATTGCTCTGCATACCAGAATCGCCGGTACCAGGATGGCGGCGGTTGTAGTGGCCTCATCATGCGATTGCCTTGTTGCGATGCCATGGGGGTGCGGCTCGACGACGGGCGCAGTATGGGTAGGCACGACGGGCAACGCAACCGGCAGCGGAAGGATCGGGGTGATGAGCCAGGCAAACTGGGTGAGCGTGCGGCAGGACGCGCGTGGCGTGGCTTGGGTGACGATTGAGAACGCACCGAAACTCAACACGCTGCACCGGGACATGATGACGGCGCTGATTGCGGCGGTAGAACGGCTGGCAAAGGGGTCCGCGCTGCGTGCCGTGGTGCTGCGCGGTGCCGGCATAAAAGCCTTCATAGGTGGTGCCGATATCGGCGAGATGGCGGGTCTGGACGCGACCTCGGCGCGAGCATTCATCACGCTGGTGCATCGCAGTTGCGACGTGTTTCGCCGGTTGCCGGTGCCAGCGATCGCCTGCATTCAAGGCTGGGTGCTTGGCGCCGGATTGGAAATCGCCGCCGCGTGCGACCTGCGTATCGCCAGCAGCGACGCACGATTCGGCATGCCGGAGGTCCGCGTCGGCGTACCTTCCGTGGTTGAAGCGGCGTTGTTGCCCGGATTGATCGGCTGGGGACGCACGCGGCGCCTGTTGCTCACCGGTGAAACGATCGACGCGGCCACCGCGTTGTCCTGGGGCCTGGTGGAGGATGTGGTGCCGGCTGCGCAGTTGAACGCCGCGGTGGAACGGGCGTTGTCGGGCATCCTGGCATCCGGTCCGCGAGCGATCCGATTGCAGAAAAGCCTGATCAGTGATTGGGAAACCTTGCCGGTCGGCGCCGCTATTCAGCGCGGCATCGACTGCTTCGCCTCGGCGTGGGAGACCGACGAGCCGCGCGGTTTGATGCAGCGGTTCCTCGACCACCAGCGGCAGCGCAAACGCTGAGGAAACGCGGTTCAGTCGGCAGCCAGCTTCGTTGCTACCGGTGCGTGCGCATGGAGCACGGCGTGGCCCAACGGCGTCAGCACCACGCTGCGAGCTACGTCGCCAGCGAACTGCACGTAGCCGTCGATCATGGCATCCTCCCAGACCGAGAGGCGAGGACAGGAGCTTTGCCACGCGTCAATGACGTCGCTGTGGGTGCGACGCCGATTGGCAACCCAGGTCAGGAATTGCAGCATTGGCAGGCTCGGTGTCGATGGCATAGCGGCCTCCCGGCTGTACAGTCGCATATGTTGGCGGCGTTGGGGTCATCCGAACCGGTTGCTGCCGCGCGTACCATCCTGACTGAACCAGACCAACAGGATAACCCAACCTATGATCGGGATGAAGGCCAGCAACTGCCACCAACCGCTGCGATCGATGTCGTGCAGGCGGCGTGCGGTGACGGCGATCGTCGGCACGATGGTTGCCAGGTCGAACAGCCACCCCAGGACAGAGCCGGCGCTATCCGAAATCACGACCTCGATGAGCATGAAGATGGTGCCGGCGAGGGAACAGAACAATACCCAGTACCAATATTCCGCGCGGGTCACCCGGCCGGTGAACGTCGCGTATTTCGAAAAGCACGTGCCTACGGCTTCGCCCAATCCCATAGCGATCTTCTCCGCTGAGGCCGCCTGACGCCGGCCGGATGGTCCGGCGCGCCCTGGCGAACCGGCTTCGACATTATGACGCAGGCATACATCAAGGCAATTGCCGCTGCGCGGGGGAACCCATTGCGTCCCCCGTGGCCTCGGCTGTTTGCCGCTGGGCGTGGCGGCCCTAAACTCACCTCCGAACCGACGGAGGAAACGGGACATGAGCGCCGCCGAACAACTCACCGGCGCCGAGTGGCTGGCGCGCAGCCTGGCCGCCAACGGCACCTCGCATGTGTTCTTCATCGACGCGGTGATCCGCCGCACGCTGATAGAACTGGGCACGCTGGGCGTGCAGCGCGTGCTGGGACACAGCGAGAAGGCGGTTGCCTATATGGCCGACGGTTATGCGCGCATCGCCGGCCGTCCGGGCATCTGCTTCGCGCAATCGGTCGGCGCGGCGAACCTGGCATCCGGACTGCAGGACCCGTATCTGGGCCGCAGTCCGGTCATCGCCTTCACCGGCCGGAAGGTGCCGGCGCACCAACATCGCAACGCCTATCAGGAGATTCCGCACCATCCGTTGTTTTCGGCGGTGACCAAGTTCAGTGCCGAGGTGGACGCGGCAGCAGACCTCCCTCGGCTGCTTCGTCAAGCGTGGCGGGCTTCGATGACCGGTTCGCCGCGGCCGGTGCATCTCGATTTGAACGGGCTGCAGGGCGAGGTGATCGAGACCGGCACGGTCCCCGAGCCCGCGAGCACCGACCCGGCCTTCCAATTGCGCATGCCGCCGTTTCGTCCGACGCCGGCCGATGACGAGATCGAACGTGCCGCCGCCGCGCTGCGTGGTTCCAAGCGACTGGCGATTGTCGCCGGTGCAGGGGTTACCGCGTCGCAGGCCGGGCCCGAATTGCTGGCGCTGGGACGTGCTCTGGCGGCACCGATCGGCACGTCGCTGGGCGCGCGCGGAACGATCCCGACGCGGGACCGGCTATCAATCGGCTGCGTCGGCAATTACGGCGCGCCGCCGGCGAACCAGATCGTGCACGAGGCCGACATGGTATTGTTTATCGGCTGTCACACCGGCGACCAGGTCACGCACACTTGGCGCATTCCGGCGATGACGACAACTTGCGTGCAGATCGATATCGATCCGCTGGAACTGGGCCGAACCTATCCGAACACACTCGGGCTGATGGGCGATCCCAAGGCGACGCTCGCGAAGTTGCTGACGGCACTTGGGAAGCCCGCACGCGACACGGCGTTCGCCGACCGTGCCGCCGGCATTGTCGCGGCGTGGCGGGAGGCACGCGAACCGCTGCTGGCCAACAACGCCGTGCCGATTTTTCCCGATCGGCTGTGTGCCGAGATCACCCGGGCGTTGCCAGAGGATGGTATCCTCGTCGCTGACACCGGCTATTCCGGCATCTGGACCAGCACGTTGATCGAACTGAACGGCACCGGCCAGACGTATCTGCGCGCGGCCGGATCGCTTGGCTGGTCGTTCCCGGCGGCGCTTGGTGCGAAGTGTGCCGCGGGGAAGCGCAAGGTGATCTGCTGGTCCGGTGACGGTGCGATCTACTATCACCTCACCGAATTGGAGACGGCGCGGCGCCGCGGCATTGCCGTCGTGCTGGTGATCAACAACAACTCCGGGTTCGGCCAGGGTTGGCCGAATATCCAGCGCCAGCAAGGCAACAAGCCGGGTGACGTGCGCGAGCTGGTACGCTTCGGACCGACCAACTTCGCCGATGTGGCACGCGTCTTTGGTTTGCGTGGCATTCGGGTGGAGCAACCGTCGCAGATCGCGCCGGCGTTGCAGGAGGCGCTGGCGTCCGATGAAACGGTGGTGGTCGATGTCGCGACCGATATCGACTGCCGCGCACCGGAACCGTGGCTGCCGGTAGCAGCGTGATCGCAAGCGAACACCCAAGGAGACCGCGCGATGAAGAGTATGCGCCAATGGGTCTGATCTTCCATGAGCGTGTTGGCTTGGATGGGCGGCGCATCAGTCCGTTCTCGTGGCGGATACGCTATGCGTTGGCGCATAAGGGGCTCGATCCGGACGTGCTGCCGACTCGCTTCGCGGATGTGGATCGCATCCGCGGCCTGAGTGGCCAGGACCTGGTGCCGATCATCGAACATGATGGGCTGGTGGTGCACGATAGCTGGGCGATCGCGTGCCATTTGGAAGATCGCTTCCCCGACCGCCCGTCGCTGTTCGGAGGTGCGGCCGGCCGTGGTGCCACGCGGCTGGTGAATATCTGGTCCGACACCACGCTCGGCGCAGCGATGCGGCGGCAGATCTATGCGGATTTCATCTGGTGCATCGATCCCGGCGACCGGGCGTACTTCCGCCGTTCGCGAGAAGCCCAATTGGGGATGATGCTGGAAGAATACAATGCCAGCCGCGATGATGCTATGCCGGCTTTCATCGCCGCCTGCACGCCGCTGGAGCGCACATTGTCGGAGCAATCGTTCCTGGGAGGTGATGCGCCGGCTTATGTCGATTACGTCGTCTTCTCAGTGTTCCAGTGGGCGCGTGTCGGCAGTCCGCGCGATGTGCTGTCCGATACGGGCAAGACGGCATCGCTGCGTGACTGGCGTGCGCGCATGGTGGCGCTGTTCGACGCGCTTGGCGATCGCTTTCCGCTCTATCCCATGGACCGCAGCGGTCCGGATGGCCGCGCAACGCAACAGGTGAATCCATGACCGAAGTCGCCGTGGTGGGCGCGGGCCTGATGGGTCACGCCCTCGCTTTGGTATTCGCGCTGGGTGGACACCAGGTGCGGCTGACCGACAGCAACGCCGAAACTCTGGAACGCGCGCCGGGCCTGATGGCGACGGCGCTTGCAACGTTGGCCGAAGCAGGAGAGGCCGATGCGTCATGGAACCGCCAGCGCCTGTCGCAGGCGGTGCGCTGCATTCCGTCGCTGGCGGACACCGTTGCCGGCGCGAAGGTCGTGGTGGAAGCGATCGTCGAGCGGCCGGATGCCAAGCGGACGCTGTATGCCCAGCTTGAGGGGTCGATGGACGCCGACGCGATTCTGGCAAGCAACACCAGCAATCTCGACATTTTCCCGCTGGTGCCTGACGGTTTGCAGAAGCGGACGATCATCGCGCATTGGTACACGCCGCCCTATCTGTGCGACCTGGTCGATCTTTGTCCCGGCGCACAGACCGATCCTGCCGCGATCGCGACCGTCCGCGACATGGTGAAGGCTATGGGCAAGGTGCCCGTCGTGTTCAAGCAGATGGTGCAGGGCTATGTCGCGAACCGGCTGCAGGCGGCGATGGGGCTGGAAGTGCAGCGCATGCTGGACGA
>DATHNE010000107.1:0-6170 GCA_035486355.1 Acetobacteraceae bacterium | reverse complement strand
CGACGCGCTGTTGGTGACCATCGTGGTGCCGTCGTCGCGATACAGCGTGACGTCATGCGACAGATCCAGCAGGTTGCTGTGCTGCATGTACACGCCCTGCTTGGCCTTCACCATGATCCAGGAGCCATTCTCCAAGGTGATGTCACCCTTGGGCAGTGTCAGATTGACCCGCTCCGGACCGACCTGCTGGGCGATGCTGGCCGAGAGCGTGTAAGGCCGGCCATGTTCATCGACACTGTGGTAGTAGGCGTCGGTCAGCCGCGCGGCGGCGATGTCGCCGGCGATGCGCGTGGCGGTTCGCGCGCCGGCCTCGATCTGTTCCAGCTCCGGCCACAGCGCGATGGTGCACAACAGCAGCAGTGCCAGCACCGGCAGCGACCATTTTGCCAGCGTGATCATCTGCCGCCGCCGCGCCAGCCCGGCCGCGGTGACGCGGCGGCGTGGACTTGCCGCGGTGGCGATCATCTGCCGCGCGGCGCGGCGATCGGGAGCGCGGGGCGCGGGCATTGGGTGCATAGACATTGGGACGGCCGTTCCGTGCGGGTCAGACAATGCCGGCACGCAGCACGTCGTGCAGGTGCAGAATGCCGACCGGCCGGCCGCGCGTGTCGACCACGAACAGGCTGGTGATCGGCCGCTCGCGGGCGTTCATGATGTGCAGCGCCTCGGCCGCAAGTGCTTCCGGCCCGATCGTGCGCGGCGCGGTGGTCATCACCTCATGCGCCTGGCGCGTCAGCAGCTCCGGCCCCATCGCGCGGCGCAAATCGCCGTCGGTGATGATCCCCAGCAGCTTGCCGTCGGCGTTGATGATTCCCAGGCAGCCGAAGCGCTTCTCGGTGATCAGCAACAATGCGCGATCCATCGGTGTGTCCGGACTGGCCAGCGGCACCGCGTCATCTTTGTGCATCAGCTCCCGCACCCGGCGCAGCCGCGCGCCCAGCTTGCCGCCGGGATGGAAGTCGCGGAACTCGGCAGCGGTGAAGCCGCGGCGCGTCAACAGCGCGACCGCGAGCGCATCGCCCAGCGCCATCTGCATGGTGGTGGACGTGGTCGGCGCCAGCCCCATCGGGCAGGCCTCGGCCGCGGCTGGCAGCACCAACGCCACGTCCGCCGCGCTCGCCAGCGCCGATCCGTCACGCCCGGTGATCGCAATCAGCGGCAGGCCAAACCGCCGCGTGTGCGCGACAAGGTCGGCCAGTTCCGCCGTCTCGCCGGAGTTCGACAGCGCCAGCACGACGTCGCCAGCGACGATCATGCCCAGGTCGCCGTGTGAGGCCTCGGCGGGGTGCACGAACAGGGCCGGGGTGCCAGTGGACGCCAGCGTGGCGACGATCTTGCGTGCGACATGGCCGGATTTGCCCATGCCGCTGACCACGACGCGCCCGGTCGCGCCTTCCAGCAGCGCCACGGCCTGGGTGAACCGGTCATCCAGTCCTGCGGCGAGGGCGCGCAGGCCCGCTGCCTCGGTCCCCAGCACGGCACGCGCCACATCGAGGTCGGCACGGGCGGTGGCAATGGCGGCGGTCACGATGGGGCGCGTTCCTCTGTTGCAGTGCAGCAGCTTCTATGGCCAAGCTGACACGCTGGGTCAATCACAGGATAGCGGTTTACCGCCGCGTCCGACAAGAATCGTGCCAAATGTTGCGATGCGGTGAGGGCCGCACTGCGGTCAATGGGCGAAAATGTCCGGATCCTCGTAGCCCAGCAGGTCGAGCCGGGCGCGCGCGGGCAGGAAAGCGAAGCAGGCCTCGGCCAGCTCGAGGCGATTCTCCCGCCGCAACAATGCCTCCAGCCGCGCCCACAGCGCATGCAGGTGCAGCACATCCGAGGCGGCGTAGCTGCGCTGTTCGGTGGTCAGTTCCACCGCCCCCCAGTCAGACGTCTGTTGCTGCTTCGACAGATCCACCCCCAGCAACTCCTTGCACAGGTCCTTCAGCCCGTGCCGGTCGGTGAAGGTGCGCACCAGCCGCGCGGCGATCTTGGTGCATTTCACCGGCGCCACGGTGATATCCAGGAAGTGCTGCAGCACCGCGACGTCGAAGCGGGCGAAGTGCATCAGCTTGGTCACCGCGGAATCGGCCATCAAGCGCTTGAGATTGGGACAGTCGTAGCCATGCCCGCCTAACGTGGTGGGGATGAGCTGCACCAGGTGCGCCTGGCCGTCGCCGCTCGACAACTGCACCAGGCACAGCCGGTCGCGATGCGGATTGAGCCCCATCGTCTCGGTATCGACGGCAACAGAGGGGCCAAGGTCGAGCCCGTCTGGCAGGTCATGTCGGTGCAGATGAACGATGGCGCCTGGCATGAACTGGGTGCTGCTCATTCTGTCCCGTCTCTGATCAGCGATCCTTTCGCAAGGATTGCTGCTTTGGTGCCCAGGAGAAGACTCGAACTTCCACGACCTTTCGGCCACAGGTACCTGAAACCTGCGCGTCTACCAATTCCGCCACCTGGGCAACCAGCTCCCGCGCGGCGGGATGTCGGGTGGGCGCGCGGTGTAACCTTGGGCTGGGGCGGCGTCAATTCCGTAATGGGGAAGGGGTGACGGCGGGGCTGTGTGTTGCTGGATGGGACGTCAGAACAAGACCGATCACACCGATTTCGGTGCGGCTTGGGCGGGGCCGGTGTCATAGGGGCGCATCGCGAACCCAGTGCAAATCAAAGCACGCCGCGTTCCAACAAGCGTGATGCGCGCATCCATCAAGAAACCATCACGCTTGAGGGATAGTGACTCCCCGCTTATCAAGTCCCGCGAGCTGAGGAGACGATAGGGTATGGCAACGCGTAGCGTGGCAACGGTGTTCGGCGGCTCCGGGTTCATCGGCCGGTATGTGGTCAAGCGCCTGGCGGCGCGCGGCCACGTGGTGCGGGTGGCGGTGCGCGATCCCGAGGCAGCGCTGTACCTGAAGACCGCCGGCGTCGTCGGACAGGTCGTGCCGCTCTACGCGCCGGTGCAGAACGAGGCGGATGTCCACCGTGCGGTCGACGGCGCCGCGCTGGTGGTGAACCTGGTCGGGATCCTGGCCGAGCGCCGGTCCGGCGATTTCCAGCGCATCCAAGCCGAGGGGGCTGGGCGCATCGCGCGCCTGGCCATGGCGGCCGGCGCGACGCGACTGGTGCATGTTTCAGCGATCGGTGCAGACCCCGCCAGCCCTAGCCGCTATGGCAGCAGCAAGGCCGCGGGAGAGCAGGCGGTGCGTGCCGCGTTCCCCGCGGCCGCGATCCTGCGGCCCGCGCTGGTGTTCGGGCCTGAGGACGATCTGTTCAATCGCTTCGCGACCATGGCGCAGCGCCTGCCCGTGATGCCGGTGGTCTGTGGGGCGACACGGTTCCAGCCGGTCTATGTCGGCGACGTGGCGGACGCGGTGCTGGCCGGACTGGTCCAGGAGGATGCGGCTGGCACGTTGTTCGAATTGGCCGGGCCGCGTGTGCTGAACATGCGGGAGCTGCTGGCCTATGTGTTGGAACTCACCGGGCGACACCGGCCGCTGGTTCCCGTGCCGATGGCGATGGCCCGGCTGCACGCCGCGGTGTTGGAGCGCCTGCCGGGCAAGCTGCTGACGCGCGATCAGTTGCGGATGTTGGAACGGGACAACCTGCCGACGACCGGTGCGCCTGGGTTGGCGGCGCTGGGGGTGGTGCCGACGCCAATGGATCTGGTCGTGCCGGCCTATCTGCGGCGCTATCGCCCGGGTGGTGGTCGCAACGCAAACTTGGCCACGGCCTAGTTAGTCGCAAAGCGGTCCTTATGAGGTCTAGCGATAGCCCACGTTAATCACGAAGGTGTGATACTCGATATAATTAGTTATCAAGTACTGACTTAGCATTTGCAATAAGACTCGCGGCGCCCCGTCGCCCCCCGCTATAATCGGTCTCCACAGACCTGGTCGGCCGGGGTGAGCATGGCAGAGCGTATGCTGAAATTCGTTAGCCTTCCGCAGCATCAGCCCGACCGCCGGGCGGCGGCCGCGCGCGCGCGCGACTTCGCCGAGATCTATCGCGATTTCGCCGAGAACCAGGCCGCTGCCCAGGCCAGCCGCTGCTCGCAATGTGGCGTGCCGTTCTGTGCGGTGCACTGCCCGCTGGGCAACAACATCCCGGATTGGCTGAAACTGACCGCCGAGGGTCGGCTGGAGGAGGCGTATGAGATCGCCTCCGCCACCAATAACTTCCCCGAGATCTGCGGCCGCATCTGCCCGCAGGACCGGTTGTGCGAAGGCAACTGTGTCATCGAGAAGGGGTTCGAGGCGGTCACCATCGGCGCCGTCGAACGCCACATCACTGATACCGCCTTCGAACGTGGCTGGGTTCGCCCGGTGCGGCCAAGGCGCGAGCGGGATGCTTCGGTGGGGATTATCGGCGCCGGTCCTGGCGGGCTGGCCGCCGCCGAGCAGCTCCGCCGCCGCGGTTATCAGGTCACGGTCTATGACCGATATGACCGGGTGGGCGGGCTCCTGATCTACGGCATCCCGAACTTCAAGCTGGAAAAGCCGATCGTCCTGCGCCGCTGGAAGCTGCTGGCAGCGTCTGGTGTTCAGTTCCAGCTTAATTGCGCGGTCGGCGAGGACCTGCCCTTCGCGGACCTGCCCACCCGCCACGACGCGGTGCTGATCGCCACCGGCGTCTACAAGGCACGCGACATCGGCGGGCCGGGCGCCGGCCTGGCAGGGATCGTGCCGGCGATGGACTATCTGATGGCGTCCAACCGCATGGGGTTGGGCGATACGGTCGCTGCGTTCGACTCCGGCCGGCTCGACGCGCGCGGCAAGCAGGTGGTGGTGATCGGCGGTGGCGACACGGCGATGGATTGCGTCCGCACGGCGGTACGTCAGGGCGCGGCGTCGGTGAAGTGTTTGTATCGCCGCGACCGGGCGAACATGCCGGGCTCGATGCGCGAGGTGAAGAACGCCGAGGAAGAGGGCGTGGAATTCGTCTGGCTGGCGGCGCCCGCGGCGTTCCTGGGCGATGACAACGTCAGTGGCGTGCGCGCGGTGCGCATGCATCTGGGACTGCCGGACGCCGGCGGCCGCCAGGCGGTGGAACCGATCGAGGGCAGTCATTTCACCGTGACGGCGGACCTGGTGATCAAGGCGCTCGGCTTCGACGCTGAGGACCTGCCGGGGATGTTCAATGTTCCGGTATTGGCACTGACGCGCTGGGGTACGCTGAAGGTGAATGCCCGCACCTTCGAAACGAACCTCCCGGGCGTATTCGCCGCCGGCGACATCGTGCGTGGCGCCAGCCTGGTGGTGTGGGCGATCCGCGACGGCCGCGACGCCGCGGCGCAGATCCACCAACACCTGGAGCAGCGCACCATGCTCGCTGTCGCCGCGCAATGACCCTTTGTGTCGCCAACCACCTCCCGCGTCATCCCTGCGAACGCACCACCGGATCACCGCCATGACTGACTCCCACGAGTCCGCTGCCCAGTTCCTCACCGCCTGGAAGGCCAACACCGCCGCCCTGTGCGACACCTACGATCCGTCCCAGGAACATGATGCCTGCGGCGTTGGCTTCATCGGTGCGCTCGATGGAAAGAGCCGCCGCGAGGTGGTCGAAGCCGGCATCGCCGCCCTGAAAGCCGTCTGGCACCGCGGCGCCGTCGACGCCGACGGCAAGACCGGCGACGGTGCTGGCATCCACGTCGAAATCCCGCAGGACTTCTTCGCCGCGGCCGTTGAACACGGTGGTGACGCCGTCAAACCCGGCCCGGTCGCTGTCGGCATGATATTCCTGCCGAAGACTGACCTTTCGGCCCAGGAACGCTGCCGCCAGATCGTTGAAACCGAAATCCTCAACTTTGGCTACCTGATCTACGGCTGGCGCCAGGTGCCGATCGACGTCGCCTGCATCGGCGAAAAAGCCAACGCCACCCGCCCCGAAATCGAACAGATCATGCTGTGGAACGCCAAGGGTGTCGCCGAGGCGCAGTTCGAACGCGACCTCTACATCATCCGCCGCCGGATCGAAAAGCAGGCGATCGCTGCACAGATTCCCGAACTGTACTTGTGCTCGCTGTCGGCACGGTCGATCATCTACAAAGGCATGTTCCTCGCCGAGCACCTGGCCGACTTCTACCCCGACCTCTGCGACCCGCGCTTCACCTCGCGCTTTGCGATCTACCATCAGCGCTACTCGACCAACACCTTCCCCACCTGGCGGCTGGCGCA
>DATHNE010000106.1:0-6042 GCA_035486355.1 Acetobacteraceae bacterium | reverse complement strand
TCCGGGTGCGTGGCAACCGCGTGAGGTGACCCAGGGGCCGAGTCTTTGGGGCCATGAGCGGTCGTGGTTGTCGCCGGAGCAGCGCGAGGCTGCACGCGCGATGCGCCTGCGGATGGCACAGCAGGGCGAGCGTCAGCCGTTGTACGTGCTGGATGGCAATTATCGGCGGATGTCGGGGGTCTGCCCGTGGTGGGACGCCACGGTTGCGGCGGCCGATCGCCAAGACTAGCGTTTTGGCTCGGCGCCCAGGGGTCGCCTTTGCGATATTTCGAGACAATTCTCTCGGTTTCGTGACCGGATTGGACATTTTGACCCGCCTGATCCTCGGCCAAGGTGCGCGCCCCTTGGCGGAGCCTCGCGTCGAGGGAGACCCTTAGCCACTATGGGAACGTACGACTGATGCTGTTTGGGCATATCGATCTGGTTGATCATTGGGTGATCCGTGGTTGGGCGGCCGATACCGACCGGCCGTCCGTTTCGATGGAGGTGGCGATCTTCGGGAATGGCCGATTGATTGGTATTCACCTGGCGGATCAGCCACGCGACGACATGAAGGACGCCACCGGGCTGGGATCTGGCAACCACGGCATTCTGTTCGCGTTCGATCCACCGCTTCCCGAAGGTCAGGACCATGAGATCGTGGTGCGGTTTGTTGAAAGTGGCAAGTTGGTCGGTCAGTGGCGAGTGCCGCAAATCCAGCAACCGGCCGCCGCGCAGCCGGAGGAAGAACGTGGCAAAGACGATGCGCCACCGTCGCGACCCTTTGTCGGATCTGTTGACCGGTGCGATGCACACGGGATCGCCGGATGGGCGGCATGCGAGGGTGCGCCTGACGAGGTTGTTTCCGTGGTCATTCTCATCGACGGCCACGAGATCGCGCGTGTCGCATGCGATGAACCACGCGAGGATCTGGCGGCGTCTGGCCAATACGGCAACGGCGCCCATGGTTTTGAGTATCGATTGGAAGTGCCGGTACCTGTCGGTACAACCTCACACATTGATGTCCGATTTGCCGAATCTGAGGTTGCGTTGGAGGGAGGGGACCAGCTTATCTCGGGCATCGCCAACGACGCGCAAGAGGTACCCGGGATAGCTTTGTTGGAGGTCGCGGCCGATCCCGCCCCGCCGCTGTCGCGGTTTGTTGGTCATGTCGATGTGGCATCGCGCAAAGAACTCATTGGGTGGGCTGCCGATCGCGAAAGGCCGGATTTGCCGGTCACCGTGGTCGTGTTCGTGAATGGCCAGCGCATGGCCGCTGTGCAGTGCGAGGCGGTACGTCCTGACATTGTGACAGCCGGCAAATGGGCTAGTGAAGGTCATGGCTTTCGATTCCGGTTTGACCCACCGTTACCCGAAGGCCTGGACCTTCAGGTCTGGGTCCGATTTCTCGACAGTGCCGAGGTGTTAGCAAATGGACGCAAGAGTTTCGCAGCGACGAACAGCCTAGAGCTGCTGAGACCCATACTTGTTACTGCACCTGGACGCTCGGGTACAACCATGTTGATGGAACGGCTTGGGCAGTGTCCTGAAGTGATTGTTGCCAACTGCCACCCATATGAAGTTCGCATGTTGTCGTACTACGCGGCAGCGCATCGTGTGTTGACAATGGCGGCTGATCTCAAGCGATCGACACATCCCGACCGTCTGGAAGGTGATGGTTTTTTTGTCGGTTTCAATCCGTTCTCGGCGGAAGATTACGAAGCCGCCTTCGAGATGAAATCGAGACATGATGAGTTCTTTTCGAGCTTCATTCCCGATGAGACCTTTCGCGCTTTTCGTCGTATCATCACGGAGTACTACACGCGGAACCAGGACGAACAGCGGAAAGAGCATGCCAGGTTCTTCGCAGAGAAGAATAACAATCTCGACGTTCTGCCGCGGCAGTTCGCGCGCGCCATGTTTGGACCGACAAAGGAGATTGTGTTGGTCCGTGATCCCCGTGACCTTTATTGTTCCCGGATGTCTTATTTCAAGAACGTTCCCGAAAGGACGCTGTTGCAGCAGGTGCGTTGGGCGTGCACCCAGTTGCGTAAGATTCATGAGGCGGCAACGCCGGACATGATCTTTGTCAGATACGAAGATATCATTCAGCGCAACGGAGCCGAGCTGATGCGCCTGTCCGGCTTTCTTGGATTTGAGCTGAAGATGGACAGCACACTGGACGATACGAAATTCACTGTCCACGGAACGAGTGTGTCTCCGGCCTCATCCGTGGGACGTTGGCGGACGCAACTCAGTGACGCCGAGATTGCGATGTTCGACGAGAGCGGCAGTGAATTCTTTCAAATCTTCGGCTACGAGATGGGCAAGGGGCAGTAGCCAGCGCGCACCAAGTCTACGACAGTACGCCTTCTTGACACGTGTGCGGCCACCTGGATCATGACATCCGACATTCGACGTCCCTCCATCCTCCTCTACGACTGGGACAACACCCTGGTCGACGGCTGGGCCGGCATCGCCGCGGCGCTGAACGCCGTGTTCACCGTTTTC
This sequence comes from Acetobacteraceae bacterium, assembly GCA_035486355.1. Taxonomy (GTDB): domain Bacteria; phylum Pseudomonadota; class Alphaproteobacteria; order Acetobacterales; family Acetobacteraceae; genus Palsa-883. Next base: position 3,552 of record DATHNE010000106.1, on the reverse strand, counting down.
GCCATGCCGCATTGGACCGCGGCCGACACCCGCGCTCGCGTCCGCGTGTCGCTGGCTGAAAGCTTCCCTGCGATGTTCGGCAACCGCTGGCACGAGGCACGCGACATCTTCTACGCCACTCTGACGGAGCAGCACCTGGCGCATGTCCGCCCGATGCCCGGCGCGGCCGCGGCGCTGGTGGCCGGGGCGGCCTGGCCGCAGGGCGTGGTGTCGAACAAGACCGGACGGTTCCTGCGCGCCGAGGTGGGGCATCTCGGCTGGGCCGGGCATTTCCGCACCGTGATCGGGGCAGGGGACGCCACCGCCGATAAACCCAACCCCGCACCGATCCATCTCGCTCTACAGCAACTCAGTGCCACAGCCGGTCCGACGGTCTGGTATCTGGGTGACACCGCGCTCGACATGCAGGCTGCACGCGCCGCCGGCGTGACTGCCGTTTTGATTGGGGATGCCGCGCACGATCTGGGTGTTGACCATGCCGCGCCCGATGTCCATTTCCCGTCCGCACATGCGTTGGCAGCGCGTTTGCATGCGCTTGCCATCGATTGATTGACTGCTGCTAAAGTGCCTGAGCCCGATCGCCGAGCGCGCGATCGGGTGGCTAAAAACAACAACAATACCAAAGACAACAAGAAGGATATGACTGTGGCAACTGAAAAATCGCAGAATGTGCAGGACGTGTTCCTGAACCATGTGCGCAAGCAAAAGACTCCGGTGACCGTGTTTCTGGTCAACGGTGTCAAACTTCAGGGAATTATCACCTGGTTTGACAACTTCTCGGTCCTGCTGCGGCGGGACGGGCATACCCAGCTCGTCTACAAGCATGCCATCAGCACTGTGATGCCGGGAGCTCCGATCCAACTGTTCGATGCCAGCAAGGCCGAGGGCAGCACTACGCTCACGCGTGATTCGCTGCGGGAGCTGAGCCCTGTCGCGAGTGACTGAGCGGGCGCTGGCGGACGTTTCTCCCTCGAATAGCGCGCCCAAGGGCGTAAGCAACGGCGCGGGTCCGACCCGCGCCGCCGTGATCCTGCCATGGGACTCCGGCGCGTCGGGTGATCAGGCCCGCGCGGCGGAGGCGCGGCTGGCCGAGGCGGTCGGATTGGCCGCCTCAATCGGCCTCGTGGTCGTGCACACGGCGATCCTGCCGTTGCGCGCGCGCCGTCCCGCAACCTTGCTGGGTGAGGGCCAGACCGCATCGCAGGGTGAGGCGATCGCCGGGCAGGACGTGACGGTCGCGATCATCGATGCGGCGCTGTCGCCGGTACAGCAGCGCAACCTGGAACGCGCCTGGGCGTGCAAGGTGATCGATCGCACCGGGCTGATTTTGGACATCTTCGGGGAACGCGCAGCGACGAAGGAAGGCACGCTGCAGGTGGAGCTGGCGCATCTGGATTATCAGCGCTCACGTTTGGTGCGGTCATGGACCCATTTGGAGCGGCAGCGCGGTGGCTTCGGCTTCCTGGGCGGACCGGGTGAGACACAGATCGAGGCCGACCGCCGTCAGATTGGTGAGCGCATGGTGCGGCTGAAGAAGCAGCTGGAGCAAGTACGACGCACGCGCGGCCTGCACCGTACCGCACGGCGGCGGGTGCCATTTCCGGTAATTGCTTTGGTAGGTTACACGAATGCTGGAAAATCAACGCTGTTCAATGCGCTGACTGGAGCCGAAGTGTCGGCGCGCGACCAATTGTTCGCAACGCTGGATCCTACCATGCGCGGGCTGCGGCTGCCGGCGGGCCGGCGCGCGATCCTGTCCGACACGGTGGGCTTCATCAGCGACCTGCCTCATGAGTTGGTGGAGGCGTTCCGCGCGACGCTGGAGGAAGTCGCCGAGGCCGACGTCATCCTGCACGTGCGTGACGCCGCGCACCCCGACAGCGCGGCGCAGCGGGCCGACGTGATCGGTGTGCTGGACGGCATGGTGGCCGACGTCACCCTGGATGCCGACTGGCGGGCGCGCACCGTCGAGGTCTTGAACAAGGCCGACCTGCTGGGCGGCGTGGCGCTTGTGCCGGTGCGCGGTGATGCCATCGCGGTCTCCGCCGTCACCGGCGAGGGTCTGACGGTATTGGCCGCGGCGATCGACGCGCGCATCGCCGCGGGCATGGAGGAGGCCGATTACGCCATCGCGCACACTGACGGTGCTCGGCTGGCTTGGTTGTACCAGCACGGCGAGGTGCTCGACCGTCACGACGCGGAGGAAGCAGTGCAAGTGAAGGTGCGGCTGCTGCCGGCCGATCGCGCGCGGTTCGAGCGCCTGTCATGAGTTTTACCCATCGCGACCTGAGCGATCTCGCGGTGCTGCTGCGCGAGGCGGGGCGCGCCGAGGTGATGCCGCGCTTCCGCAACCTCGCGCCGGATGGCGTGCGTACCAAGACCGACGTGTTGGACCTGGTGACCGAGACGGACGGCGCGGCGGAGACGATGATCACCGCCGGTCTGCTGCGCCGGTTTCCGGGCGCAGTGGTGGTGGGTGAGGAGGCGACGGCGGCCGACCCGTCGCCGCTCGGGCGCCTCGGTGATGCCGATCTGGCCTTCGTGGTCGATCCGGTCGACGGCACGATGAACTTCGCCGACGGCATGCCGCTGTTCGGCGTGATGGCGGCGGTGCTGGTGCGCGACGAGGTGGTCGCTGCGGCGATCCATGATCCGGTCGGCGATGACCGGGTGCAGGCGCTGCGCGGGGAGGGGGCTTGGCGCGAAACGCCCGACGGCGCCCGGCAGGTGCTGCGCGTGGCGGATCCGGTGCCAGTTGCACAGATGACAGGCGCCGCGTCCTGGCGGTTTCTGCCGCCGGCACAGCGGGCGACTGTGTGTGCCAATCTGCCGCGTGTCGCGGCGGTGTGGGGCTTCCGCTGCGCCGCCCATGAGTACCGCCTAGCTGCCTCCGGACGGCTGCATTTTCTGCTATTCCATCGGCTGTATCCCTGGGACCACGCCCCTGGTTGGCTGCTGCACCGCGAAGCCGGCGGCTTCGCCGCCCGGTTCGATGGCAGCCCGTATCGGGCAACGCGCGTCGATGGCGGCTTGATTGTCGCGCCCGATCGCGACAGTTGGCTGGCGCTGCGGGAGGCGCTGCTGGGCGGAGCCTGACGCACGTGCCGATCGGTCCCGTCGTACCTGCGAACTCAGGGCATCCATGCCTATGGCTGCAAGCGCCGCGGGCACCGTGGATACCTGTTTGCGCAGGTATCACGAAATCACGTGAGATGCCGCCAAGACGCCCTCGCAAGGGCTTGACCTGGGTCGGGTGCGGGCCTAGATGACGCCCCCTGCGTTGACGGAAGTGCTTGCTTTGATTTGGCAACTCCGCTAGCGTTTCAGGTCTGCGCCAGTTGATGGCGCGAGTCCTTCAAGCAGGGCTGCCGGGCTTTTCGCAGATGCGAAAGGCATGGGCGGCTTTCGCTTCGTTCTTTGACAATAGCAGAGGCTAGGAAGGGATACGTTGGCGGCGTCCATTGGGATTGCTTGATGCATGAGTGAGAGCGTGTGTGTTTGGTGATCTGGTTGGGTTAAGGTTTGGGTTGTTTTTTTGTGACCTGTGCTTTG
>DATHNE010000105.1:0-3144 GCA_035486355.1 Acetobacteraceae bacterium | reverse complement strand
CCCGGCGTCGGCGGGACGCTGGCGGGGCTGGCGCTGCGAGGGCCTGCGGTGCGGAATTGGTGCATGGGGTTTTGGCGCCCGCTGGCGAGACAGGGGCAGTTTGCGCCCGGCCGCTGGGGGATGGGCGGGCGGCACGGCCGGTACAGGTGCATGGGGTTTTTCTTGCGGTGACGATCGGCCTTGTGGGCGGGCGGGTGCGGCAGGCGGGAGAGCAAGAATTTGGAACCACCGATGCACACCGATGCACACCGATGGACACCGATGGACACCGATGGGACAGGGCCACCGCCCCGGCGCGGCTCGCCAGGAGCGGCGGCTTCGATATTCGCCGTGAACGACCATGCGGGACTCGAACCCGTGGGCGTGCATCCAGTCCGGTGTTGGCCGGGAACAAACGTCGGCTTCCCGGCTGGGGACTGAAAGAGGCGGCCGTTCGTTGAGGTGGTGCTACCCGGCAATAACCGACCCGAGTGGCCGCCTGGACGACTGCTGTAAGCGGCCGTCGCGCCGCGGCGATGGGGGTGGCGATTGCCATCCGCCTGGATATTGAGGTGCTGGCATGGCTGCGCGCACGCGTGAAAGCGAGGCCGTTGCACCAATAGGCGGTGCACCCCATACCGTGTGCTGCCTGCGTCTCTCCGCCGTGCCGGCGGCGCTGGTGCGGGCCGGGATCGCACCGTGCGGCGGGAGACCGCAACACCAATACGAGTAGTATCTGATGGGACGTTGGGGGGGCGGCGCGATCGGGCGCGTATCGAGGCCAATGTGTGCCGCGTTCCTTTTGCTGGCGGCGCTGCTGCTCGGCGCGCCTTGGGCGCACGCGGCATCCGGCCCTGCCGCGTCCGGCGACGTGTCGGAGCGCGCCGCGCAGGCGCGGGCGCTGCTTGACACACCTCAGGGTGCCACGCTGCTTGACCTGCTGGGCGACCCGGCCGTGCGCGAGCGGCTGATGGCCGAGCCCACCGCGCCGCCACCGGCCTCCGTAAGCGGTTCGATGGGGCTCATGCTCGACCGTATACTGGGCGACACCCGCCAGCGGATCATCGATCTCGGCACCCAGCTTCGCGTGCTGCCCGACGCGCTGCACGCCTGCTGGGATCGGGTAAGCGCGACCATGCCGGCCTCAGACACGCGCGACATGCTCATCTACCTGGTCGCCTTCGTGGCCGGCGGCATCGCAGCGCAGCGATTGTTCCTGTTCGCCGCGCGTCCGTGGCTGGCACATTTTGGCCGGCACGACGTGGCAACGCTGGAACACCGGTTGGCGGTACTCGTCGAGCGTCTTGCCTTCGCCATTCTGCTGCTCGGCACCTTCGCGGCGGGCAGCATGGGCACATTTCTGTTATTCAGTTGGCCGGCCTCGAGCGGGTCGATGATCCTGGGCTATCTCTGGGCGACGCTGGTGATCCGGCTCAGCTATACGGTGTCACGCTTCTTCCTGGCGCCTGGCGCCGAGCGGCTGCGCCTGGTGCCCCTGACGACCCGCCGCGCGTGGTTCTGGCACCGCTGGATGGGGGCGCTGACCGCGATCGGCGCGCTGGGCTGGCAGACGATTGTGGTGTTACGCGGGCTCGGCCTGCCACCCGAAAGCCTGGAACTGCTGCGTCAGATCGTGCTGCTCGCGCTCGCGCTATGCGGCATCGCGATCGTCTGGACGCCGCGCGACAGTGAGACGCCGGGCGTACTCAGCCCGCGGCGGGCGGCTTTCCAGGTGCTGGTGTCGTTCGCCCTGCTGCTGATCTGGCTGCTGTTCCTGACCCAGGCCACCAAGGCCGCTTTGTCGCTGCTGGTGATCGGCGCAGTGCCGATTGGCCTGTATGTGTTGCGCAACGCCGCCGCGCAGGTTACCCGCGGCCAGTGGTTGTTGCAGAATGACGAGGTGTCCGCGGTCAGCGCCATCGCCGATCGCTGCATGCAGGCCCTCGTCGTGGTCGCAGCCGCCTTCGCGCTGATCGATATCTGGCAGATCGATATGTCCTCGGTCGCGAGCAGTGAGACGGCGATGACGCGGCTCGGGCGGGGCACGTTCGAGGCGCTGGTAATCCTATTGGGCGCAGATTTGCTATGGCTGGTGTTGCGCGCGGTGATCGATCTGCGGCTGACTGGCGCGGTGTTGCCGATCGACGATCTCGACGATGAAGAACTGCGAAGGCGCGCGCGCATCCGCACCCTGTTGCCGGTACTGCGGAACTTCCTGTTCATCTTCGTGCTGATCATCGCCTTATTGAGCGCGCTGGCGGCGATGGGGCTGCAGATAGGGCCGCTGTTGGCCGGTGCCGGTGTCGTCGGGATCGCGGTCGGGTTCGGCGCGCAAACGCTGGTGCGCGATGTGCTGTCCGGGGTGTTCTTTTTGCTCGACGACGCGTTCCGCGTGGGCGAGTTGATCGAGAGCGGCGGGATCAGCGGCACCGTCGAAACGTTCTCGCTCCGTTCGGTCAAGCTGCGGCATTACAAGGGACCACTACACACCGTGCCGTTCGGCGATCTGAAGGCGATCACCAATTACTCGCGCGACTGGGTCAACGAAGTGTTGGACGTGACCGTTGTCTATGAAGCCGATCTCGAGCGGGTGGAGCAGGCGATCGAACGGGTCTCCAGCGAAGTGATGCAGGACCTGTCGCTCACCAGTGCGATCATTACTGCACCCCTGTCGATCGGCGTGACCGCAATGGGTGTCGATGGGATCCATGTCGGAATCATCGTCCGCACCCGGCCGGGCCAGCAGTTCAGGGTGCGTGCGGCGATGTTCAACCGGATAAAATCAGCGTTCGATACGGATGGTATACGGTTTTCCGACCAAACCCGCACGCATGCCGCCGACGGGCCTGAGTGAGCACGGTTCGCCTGGTTTGTGTCGGATGGCGGTAAGGGCCCAACGGCACAACAAAGAGTGGAACCGCCCGTGTACTCATTGGTGAGCGCGTTTCATGCGGCCCTTTGGTTGAAGCCGACCTCCACGCGACGAGGCGGTGCCGGCGCGTTCCACCCGAACCAGCCATTTGCCGCCGCATCTACGAATGACCCGCCTGGAGAAACGGTGCCGTTCGCTTGAACGGCCGGGATTGGCGCAAAGCGGCTCATGACGGGAATTTTCCCCAACGTGCCGATGACGGCGCGCTTCAGCAGCGGCCAAAAGCCTTCGAT
>DATHNE010000104.1:0-2576 GCA_035486355.1 Acetobacteraceae bacterium | reverse complement strand
GAACGCCGAGAACAACGGACACCCCAGCGCCCCGATCGCGCCATAGGCCGAAGTCCCCGGGCCTGACCGGAGATCACCCCACCATCCATGTGGCGCTGGTGCCGCGATCGATGGCCGGGTCAAGCCCGGCCATGGCGGAAGGCGCAGCCGGCATAACGCTCCCGAAAGCAACAATCAAAGCGGTTGCCCGGGCCTCGTTCGCGAGGCCATATAGAGCGCGATGCACACTCTGGAGGCCTCATTGCGCCGTCGCTCGTTCGGATTGCTTGGTCTGGGTCTCGCCGCCCGGGCGATGTTGCGCCCCGTGCCCGCCCGCGCCGCGGACAAGCCGCTGAAGAAAGTCCGCATCGCCGTCAGCACCACCGTGCTGAACGTCAGCTATCCGATGCTGACCCTGCCGCTGACGCTCGGCTACTGGAAGGACGAGGGCTACGACGTTGACCTGCTGCCCGTCGGCGCCTCCTTGCAATCCATCCAGCAGATGGTCGGCGGCAACGTCGAGTTCGGCGAGGTCAACGCCAGCGTCATCGTCCAGGCCAATGCGAAGAACGACCTGCCGGTGCGCATCGCGATGGGCAACGGCGTGCTCGACTGGTCGATCGCGGTCGATGCCGACGGCCCGATCAGGACGCCGAAAGACCTGAAGGGCAAGACGATCGGCGTGTTCAGCCTCGCCACAGGCGGTATCGCCTATTTCAACAGCCTGCTGCGCGCCAACGGCATGGACCCCGCGAAGGACGTGGACCTCGTGCCGCTCGGCCTCGGCGCGCCGCCTGTCGAGGCGATACGCACCGGCAAGGTCCAGGGCCTGCTGTATTGGGCCTCCGCGATCGCCGGGTTCGAGAATACCGGCCTGAAGCTGCGCAAGCTGATCGGCGCCGACTGGCGGCAATATCCGGACTACACGCTCGCGGTGATGCAGCAGACCGTGGACAAGGATCCCGACATGGTCGTCGGCATCGCGCGCGGCATGGCCAAGGCGACGATCTATGCGCTCGCCAACCCGGATTGCACCCGCAAGCTGCATTGGGAGCATTATCCCGCGACGAAACCCTCGGGCGCGGATGAGGCGACGCTGATCCGTTGGGACCTCAACACGCTGCAAGGCCAGTTGGATTCGCTTCAGGACGCATACGCGCTGAATGGCGGCAAGCTGTGGGGCAACGCCGATCCCGCGGTGTATGACCGGCTGGTGCGTTTCATGCTGGAGGCAAAACAGATCGACAAGCCGGTGGACGCCCGGACCATGATCGTCGGCATTCCGGGGTTCTTCCAGAAGATTAACGAATTCGATGCGAACGCGGTGCGGGCCAGTGCCGCCGCCTGCCGCACCTGATCCGGGCCCCGTCATGGGATCGGTCACGACACTGCCTACCAGACGCAACGAACAACCGGCGCGGCGCCCGGTGCTGCTGCGGATTGCCGGACTGGAGAAGACCTACGCCACCAGGGACGGCGAACACATCCACGCCCTGCGCGACATCAACCTCGACATCGGTGTGGGAGAATTCGTCAGCATCGTCGGCCCCAGTGGCTGCGGCAAAAGCACGCTGCTGAAGATCCTCACCGGCACCCTGGCGCGCTCGGGCGGCGAAATCACCATGCAGGGCCGCGCTCTGACCGGCCCGAGCAATGACCTGGGCGTGGTCTTCCAGGCGCCGGTGCTGCTGCCCTGGCTGACGGTGTTCCAGAACGTGATGGTGCCGGCGAAGATCCAGCGCCGCGATCGCGCGGAATGCGAGGCACGCGCCCGCGAGTTGATCGAGATGGTCGGCCTGCGCGGCTTCGAACGCAAATATCCGGCAGAGCTGTCCGGCGGCATGCAGCAGCGGGTCGGCATCTGTCGCGCGCTGGTGCACGACCCCGCCATCCTGCTGATGGACGAACCGTTCGGCGCACTGGATGCGATGACGCGCGAGACGATGAACGATGAACTGCAACGCATCTGGAGCCAGCGCCGCAAGACCATCCTGCTGGTCACGCACAGCATTCCCGAGGCGGTGCACCTGGCGGACCGCGTCGTGGTGATGACCCCGCGCCCCGGCCGCATCGTCGAGGTGCTGGACATCGACCTGCCGCGTCCGCGCACGCTGGACATGCAGACCACGCCGGAGTTCGGCCGCTATGTCGCCAGGCTGCGCCACCATTTTCGCTCGCAGGGGACGCTCGACGCATGAGCGCCACACGGACGCGCCGCGGCGCCGTGCGGCGCTTGCTAGGCGGGCCGCTGTTGCAGGTGGCGACCTGCTGCCTGTTCTTCGGCGGCTGGGAAGCAGCGGTTCGCGTCCTCGGCATTCCGAAGATCGTGCTGCCGCCGCCGTCGGCCGTGCTGGCCGCGTTGTGGGATTCGATCTGGTCGAGCGAGTTCCAGTGGGACCTCGCGGTGACGCTCTACGAAATCCTGGCCGGCTTCGCACTTGGTGCGTTGAGCGGCCTGGTGCTCGGCTTCATCATCGCGCTGTCGCCGCCGGTGGAACGGCTGCTGTATCCCTATGTCGTGGCGTTCCAGACGCTGCCGAAGGTGGCGATCGCGCCGATCATCGTCATCTGGTTCGGCTACGGCCTGACGTCGAAAA
>DATHNE010000103.1:0-4976 GCA_035486355.1 Acetobacteraceae bacterium | reverse complement strand
GGTTTCAAGCGCTGCTGCCTTGGCAGCAAGCGTTTCAACGGTTCAATGCGAGCTGACTATCACCGCGACTGACAACGCGTGGCGGCGGCACGGGGCACGCCTTTGCCGCCGCACATCGTCTGCTCTTTCACTACCTTGATGAATTTGTCGCGCAGTTCTTGAGTTTTGCGTTGCCTGGCGCAGGGCAGTGCGCAGTACTGCGCCGCCCAACGGCTGCACGCGCTGAGCTTCGACTTTCTCCGCGACGCCAACAGCCGGCAGGATACGTCGCACGCAACGACCGCCCGCGCCGCGTACGTGCGAGCGCACTATCCGCCATGCGCTCCCCTCTGCCGGCTCACCGGTTGCTTGTGGGGCGCTCAGCCTGCTCGGCACGCTCTCAGCAGCCGAATTCTGTTGACCGCGTAACGGTCGCGCGGCAGGATGCCTGGGTCTGCCGCATCCTTGGTGCACCGCCGCCCGCCCCGGTCCGTAAGAGTACCGTTAGACGAAACAAATCAGGAGGTGAAGATGGCGTCGGTTCCGTACCAATATTCTTGCACCGTTGCAGCGGGCTTCGTGATGGATCCGAACGCGCATCAGCGCTATGGCTTCGTGACCTCGCTCGGCATGCTCGGGCCGTCAGGGTCGCTCGCGAGGGACCAGCAGGTGTCAGTCCCCTTCAACTCGAGCGCCCCCACCTTCGCGGATCTTCAGTACAAAGCCGGCACATCCAAGACACCAGTGGGCTCGGCCAGTGTCGTCGGCGTGATCGAAAAGTTCAGTTGGAATGGCGGCGTCGGCGATCCAATCACGCTCGACTTTTATGTCTCACAGCAGAACGCCACGAAGATCAAGACGTCGCAGCAGCAAGTTCTGACGACGACAAAGATCAGCTCGCTTGCCTGGTGGATCGCCGACTACGACCAGCAAGTCAAGCAGTGGTTTGAGCAAGCCTTCCCACAGCGTGGATCGATCTCCGGGATTATTAAGGGCGGCCTGAACGTAGATCTGGCCGGCATGAAAACCGGCGGCAGCGTGATGGTTTACAAAGTCTCGCTCACCGTTGCCCCAGCCGCGAATATGCAATACGCGCTGCAATTCGCCAACTCGTCCACCCAAAAAGTTGCCAAAACCTGGGGCCTCGTGGTCGGGACTCTGGCGGCACCAGTTTCGTAGCCCTGAACGAAGCAGGCGCGGCAACGCCGCGTCCAAGCATTTCGTGCCATTGGCGCACCGGTCCTGGCGATGCCATGATAGGCTGACCGGAGAACCGACCGACGCACCGCCTCGCGCTCCGTTCCGGCTGGGACGATCCTGATTTATCGTCGCCCCGCACCAGCCGGCCATGGCGCAAGAGGCCGGCGGGTCAGGGATCGGTTTGTTTTGCTGCTGCCAGGACAAGGAACCATGCCGATGCGCCAGGGACTCATGCCAGTCGCGCCACTTCGCGCCGCCATCCTGCTGATCGCCGCGCTGCTTCTATGCAGTGCGTCCGCGCTGGCGCAGGGCAGCGGCTCGGTGACGCTCGATGCGGTGCGCGCGCGCGGCCAGTTGCTGTGCGGCACCGGCGGGGAAATCCCCGGCTTTTCGATGATGGACAGCAAGGGCGTGATGCGCGGTATCGACGCGGATTACTGCCGCGCCATCGCCGCCGCGGTGTTCGGCGACGCCACCAAGGTGAAGTGGGTACCGGTGACCTCGCAGAACCGATTCACCGCGCTGCAATCGGGTGAAATCGATGTCCTGGTGCGCAACACAGGCTGGTCGCTGACCCGCGAGTCCAGCCTCGGCCTGGAGTTCGCCGGGGTGAATTTCTGGGACGGCACCAGCATCATCGTGAAGACCGCATCGGGCGTGAAATCCGTCAAGCAGCTTGGCGGCGCGAGCATCTGCGTGCTGCCCGGTACCACCACGGAACTGGACCTCGCCGACTGGGCGCGTTCGGAAAGCATCACCTACACACCGGTCCTGATCGGCAGCCTCAGCGAGATCCGCCAGGCGTTCCTGACCGGACGCTGCGACGCCTACACGACCGACAGTTCGCAGGTTGCGGGCTTCCGCTTCATGCAAGGCCCTAAGGCCAGCGAGTTGACCATCCTGCCGGAGCAAATCGGGCTGGGGCCAAGCGGCGCGATGGTGCGGAAGGGCGACGACAAGTGGTTCGACATCGTGCGCTGGACGCATTTCGCGACGCTGGTTGCCGAGTCGCTCGGCGTAACGAGCAAGAATATCGACAGCTTCGCCGACACCAAGGTGCCCGACATACGCCGGCTGCTTGGGCAGGAGAGCAATCTGGGCCACTCGCTCGGGCTGGATGACAAGTGGGCTGCGAACATCATTCGCCAGGTCGGCAATTACGGGGAGTTGTGGGAGAGGGACATCACGCCGCTGGGCCTGGACCGCGGGAAGAACGCATTGTGGACCAAGGGGGGGCTGCAATACGCACCGCAGCTACGGTAGGGCTCAACCGTCATGGCCGGGCCCTAACGTCATGGCCGGGCCAAGCCCGGCCATGACGGTTAGCGACGAGCCAGGCTTGACGGTGGGCAGCAAGCCTAAAACCGCACGTCCGGCCGCGTCAGCCCATAATGCGCCCGTAGCGTGTCGCCCATGTATTCCGTGCGGAACAATCCACGGCGTTGCAGCAGCGGCACTACCTCGGCGACGAACACCTCCAGCATTGCCGGCAGCACCGGCGGCATCACGTTGAACCCGTCGGCGGCGCTGTCGCGGAACCAGTCCTCGATCAGGTCGGCGATTTGCTCCGGAGTACCGGCCGTCACGAAATGCCCGCGTGCGCCGGCCATGTAGCCGAGCAATTGCCGCAGCGTCGGCTTCTCCCGCCGCACGAGGCCGATGATCACCTCGGTCCGGCTGCGCGCCGCCTGCACCGTGGCCGGGTCGGGGAAATCTTCCGGTGACAGCACCGCGTCCAGCGGCAGGTGGGAAAAATCGTGGCCACCGAACCGGCCGGACAGGCGCTTGCGGCCGACTTCCGGATCGCTCAGGTCGTTCAGTTCGCGCACGATACGCTGCGCCTCGGCCTCGGTGGACCCGATCACCGGGCTGAGGCCGGGCAGGATCAGCACCTGCGCCGGCGAGCGGCCCTCGTCGGCGGCGAGCGCTTTGAGGTCGGCATAGAAATCCTTCGCGGTGGCCTTCTCCATCTGCGCGGTGAACACCGCCTCGGCATACCGCGCGGCGAATCGCCGGCCGGTGTCGGATGAGCCCGCCTGCACGAACACCGGCCGCCCCTGCGGGCCACGCGGAATGTTCAGCGGGCCGGCTACCTGGTAGTGCGCGCCGGCATGGTTCACCGGTCGGATGCTTCCCTCACGCAGATACTGCCCGTTGGCACGATCATCCAGCACCGCGTCGTCCGACCAACTGTCCCACAGGCCAGTCACCACCTTCATGTATTCCTCGGCACGCTCATAGCGCTCCGCGTGGCTCAGCGGACCGGCGCCGCCGTAATTGCCGGACGCGGTCGCCAGCCAGGTGGTGACGATGTTCCACCCGGCGCGCCCACCCGAAACGTGGTCGATCGAGGCGAACTGCCGCGCCAGGTTGAACGGCTCGGTATAGGTGGTTGAGCACGTGGCAATCAGCCCGATATGGCTGGTGACGCCGGCGAGGGCGGCGAGCGTGGTGACCGGCTCCAACCAGGTGCGCGGGGCGTGCGTGACGTCCTCGCCCACCCCCAGCGTGTCCGCCAGGAAGACGGAATCGAACAGCCCCGCTTCCGCGCGGCGCGCCAGGTCCGTGTAGTAGCTGATGTCGGTCAGCGTCAGCGGCGAGGCCGATGGATGGCGCCACGCCGCCTCGTGGTGGCCGCGGCCGTGGATGAACAGGTTGAGGTGCAGGTGGCGGGACATGGCGCGCAACCGGATGTTATGGACGGCCGCATGATGGACTGGCATCAGTGCGGTCGTCACGCGAGGAATCGCTGCTGACGCGGACCCGGGATTTTCAGGAACGGACAGAGCACTTGACACCGACCGGCGGCGGCAAGGCGTCCGCCACACGTGCTTTGCCCGGAGTGACCGACGTGCTGCGCGGCATCCTGCTGATGTGCGCCGGCGTCTCGACCTTTCCGTTCATGAATGCCGCGGTCAAGCTGCTGACCGCGCATTACCCGGTGGCGCAGATCACCTGGGCGCGGTTCACCGGGCACCTGATCGTCATGCTGGTGGTGTTCCTGCCGCATTATCGGTGGTCGCTGCTGCGGACGCGGCGGCCCGCGGTGCAGATCGGGCGCTCGCTGCTGATGCTGGCGAGCAATCTGCTGTTCGTCATGGCGATCGGGAGGGTGCCGCTGGCGACGGCGTCCGCGATCGGCTTCACCGCGCCGCTGATCGTCACCGCGCTGTCGGTGCCGCTGCTGCGCGAGAGCGTGGGCTGGCGCCGGTGGAGCGCGGTGCTGGTCGGGTTTGCCGGCGCTCTGGTGGTGATCCGGCCGGGCAGCGGGTTCTCCGAGCCGGCGGTGTTGTTGCTGCTGCTGTCGGCGCTGGCCTACGCGCTTTACCAGATCGCGACGCGCTGGGTGGGGCGGTACGACAATGCCGCGACCGGGATCATCTTCGCCGCGTTGTTCGGCTCATTGGTAATGAGCCTGGGGATGCCGTTCGTATTCGTGGTGCCGCGGTCGGTGTGGGACACGCTGCTGTTCGGTAGCCTGGGGTTGCTGGGTGGGTTCGGACATTACCTGGTGATCCGTGCGTTCCAACTTGGCGCCGCGTCGGTGATCGCGCCGCTGGGATATGTCGAACTGGTTGGCACGACGATCCTGGGTTACCTGATCTTCGATAATTTTCCGGATCTATGGACCTGGGTGGGCGCGGGGCTGATCATCGCGTCGGGGATTTATATCGCGTGGCGCGAGCAACGTCGGCTGGTGGCGCGGAGGTGAACCCTCACATTCCTGACGTCGCCTTGCGCGTTGCCTGGGCCGCCGAGGCGATCGGCCTGCGGGCACCGGCCGCTACGGCAACGGG
>DATHNE010000102.1:0-5177 GCA_035486355.1 Acetobacteraceae bacterium | reverse complement strand
GATGGCCATTTTTGCGATCCGAACGACCACCCGGCGGGAGCTGTACGCCTATCACGGCCTGATGATGCTGGCGACGGCATGGATGTACGCCATCATGGACAGTCATCTGCTGCCGGACCAATCGAGCGCCCAGCCGGAAATGTCAATGCCGGGCATGAAGATGTCTGCGATGAAGATGAAGATGCCGGCAAGCAACTCGGCCACATGGTCCAGCGCAGTGGGCTGGGTCGGTGCAGTCGGCTTCGCAGTCGCAGCGGTCTTCTGGACTTGCCGGTATGTCCTTGATCGGCGCCGTAAGACGGCCCCGCGCCGGTCACTGGGTGACCTTGGTCAGGCGATGATGGCCGCGGGTATGGCTATCTTCTTCCTCGCCACGCTCTTTCCGATCTGAGTGCCGAAGTCTCATCTTCGGAATCTAAATGATGCTATCTACGTACGCAGGGAGGACAGGGACGTCATGAGACAACAGTTGCTGAGGATGAGCGCGGCCGCAGTTATGGCCACCGTGACACTCAGCGCATGTAGCAGCTCAGCCCATCAAGCCGCGACCGGGTCTCCGTCGACCTCGTCCGCGCAAGCGCACAACCCAACTGACGTTACGTTTGCCCAAAACATGACGCCCTGCCATAAGCAGGCCATTCAGATGAGTGAGATCATCCTGACCAAACAGGGCTTGGACCCGCGGGTGGTACAGGTGGCGAACCAGATCAAGGCTGCCGAGGGCCCCGACGTCGAGGGGATGCAGAGTTGGCTGAGCCAGTGGCAACAGCCGATGACGCCGAGCTCAGCCGCAGGGATGCCCGCGATGCAAGGAATGACGGGGATGGCGTCGCCCGAGCAAATGACAGCTTTGCAGAACGCCGTAGGCGCCGATGCCAGCAAACAATTCCTGACGATGATGATCCAAAACCATCAGCACGCAATCATGTTGGCGCAGAGCGAAATTGCTTCCGGTCAGTACCCTCCGGCTGTTGCGATGGCGCATTCGATCGCCACAGCCGAACAACAGGAGGTCAACACCATGCAAGGCATCTTGGGGTAGATGACGCGAAGGAGGCGGAGCTCATCACGTGCGCCGCCGCCGGGGCATGGGACGGGGCTGTCCAGGGTCAGCGTGGTGACTAACTAGTTGGGCCGCGCCGATTCGGTCGTCAGACGTGAACCCATAAGCAGTCGTGGAGTGAATTCGGTTGCAGGTTCTATGTATTGGGCCTTCAGCCACTCATGGCGGCCGCATCATGCCACCCGGTCCCATCATGCCACCCGGTCCCATCATGCCTGGTCCCATCGAACCGGAACCCATCATTCCCCGCATCATCGGCGGCATGCCCTCGCGTACAAACCCAGTCACTTCCTGGGCGTGCGCACGTATGGCCGCTACCAGTTGGGGATCATCTGCGGTTTCCTCAGCGATCACGCCTGTGGGCGTGAGTGTGAGCTGACGGCGGTATCCGTCGGCGCGCCGGAAGAGTGTCGGCAGGCTGTCGCTCATGCACATGACTTCGCCGCCCTGTTCGAGGTGGGAGTACATGCTCGAGACGTGCGCTTTGAGCTGCGCAGCAAGTTCTGGGGAATCGGATTGGGTGGTGGTGCGAATGCCAGCTGGGATCTCCTCGACGGTGCGGGTCAACTCGTTGTGCCGATTGAACATCTCCATGTAGCGGGACATGTCCATCGGGGAGACGCCCATCATGCCGCCGCCGTCGTCGATGAGTCGGACGGCCGGCGCGGGCGATCCGACGACCCCGCGCAGCACGTACCCGAGACCCACGAAGGCGCCCGCGCCGACCGCGGTGAGCGCAGCGCGTCTGGTTATTCGTCGCTGGGAACGGCTGGCGTTGAGCATATTTCCGAAGACGATCTTCGATCCTGCCCGCGACAGCGGGGACTCGGCGTCACTCACCGTTATGGAAATTGGTGCTAGCCAGCCGGTTTGCTGGGCATGGGCATCCCGCTGGGCATGGGCATCCCGTTAGGCATGGGCATCCCGCTAGGCATGGACATATCGGGCATGGACATGCCGCAGCACATGCCGCCGGCCTTAGAAGCACCTGGCTTAGGCGGGTTGTTGGGCTGCGGGGCTGAGGTCGTCACCGGGCGCGGCGCGGGGACTTCCGAGGAACCGGCCCAGGTGCCGGCCAAGAAGCTGGCCACCACGATAGAAGCGGAAGCCAAGACCGCGCCGATCACGCGCTTGCGCTCACGGAGCCGGGAACCCAGCTCGCCAAACAATCCCATCGTTGATTCCTCTCATTCGGACTGGCGGAGCACCTCAGCGAACGGAATACATCTCTCGACGAATAGGTGCCTGCCGCCTTTCTACTATCTAACTACGTAGATCGTAGACCCGGGCTGGGAGTGCTAGCAAGCGCAAGCGGGGAATCGGCTAAAGCCCGAGGCGTGCGCTCGTTCTGGTCCCTGTCGTCCGGGGTGGCCTACTATGTTGGTACGTAGACGGCGGGCGATGGTGTGTCCAAGCTTTCGCAGTTTCAACCCTCGCGACCAAGTCCAGCGGCTCTTTAATAACCAGGAGATCGGTAATGCGGATTAGGGGATTCGGCGAACTCGAGGCGGTCATCATGGACCGTATCTGGAGCCGTGGCCCTGCGACACCGACCACGGTGCGTGAGCTACTCGATGAACTTGCCGCGGAACGCACCATCGCCTACACCACCGTGATGTCCACCATGGACAACCTGCATACCAAGGGCTGGCTCGCGCGGGAACGCGACGGGAAGGCCTATCGGTATTGGCCCACCCTGTCGCGTGAGCAGCACAGTGCGCGGTTGATGCGCGAGGCCCTCGATGGCGGCGGCAGCCCCGAATTGGTACTGCAGCATTTCGTCGAACAAATCGGCGCCGAGGAATCCAATCGCCTGCGCTCTGTTCTGCGACGGCTGGCCAAAGGAACGAACCAGTGATCAGCGTTGTGGTCGGCCTGCTGCTGTACAGCATCGCGATGCTCGTCGTGGCGCCTCCGCTGCTTCGGGCAATGACGTCCAGCGGAAACGCGCCTCGCCTTGGGGTGGTGACATGGTTGAGCGCGATCGGCACTGTGGTGGGTTCCTGGGTTGCGACCTCGGCGATGGTCATCATTGAGGTGCTAAGCCACTGGACTCATCCCCGCACGTTTGCCGCGTCCTGCCTGGCCCGCCTGCAGCGCACGATGAGTGGAGATGCCGGGATTGCGCCGCAGATCACGCTGCTCGCGATTGCTGCGGCGGTTACCGTGGCAGCCGCGATCATCGGTGTGCGGTTGACCACCGCCGTGGTGGGAATGCGTGCGCGCACACACGAGCATGCTCGAGCTGTGCGGTTGGTCGGTCATTGCACCGGCGAGGCCGACGTGGTGATGGTCGCGGCCACCAAACCTGCCGCCTATTGTGTCGCGGGTCGACCGCCGGCCATCGTCGTGACCAGCGCCGCCCGAGCTGCACTCGATGATCGCCAACTGGCCGCGGTCCTGGCCCATGAGCGAGCCCACCTGGAAGGGCGCCACGCGATGATCGTCAGCGCGCTGCGCGCTCTGGCCGCGATGTTTCCGCAGATAAGCCTAATTACCGAAGGGGCACAACAGGTTTCGCGATTGCTGGAGATGTGCGCGGATGACGTCGCGGCGCGCCGGCATAGCAGGCGAGCGTTGCTGTCGGGGCTGATCACGCTGTGCACGGCGGCCCCTGCCGAAGCGCTCGCGGCCGCCGATTTGGCCGTGCTGGCGCGAGCCGAACGGCTGGCGAGGCCGCCGCAGCAGTCGACGAAAGTCAAAACTCGAGTTGCTCTGACGAGTGTCATTGCCATCATGGCCGCGGGGCCGTCGATCGCCGTGGCCGACTGCCTCTGGCGGTCTCATGTGTGGGGTCCCGGGATGCATGCAAACCCCGACACAAACGCAGCAGGCCTAATCGCAGCGCCCTTACAGTCGAAGGCGTTGGGGCATAGTGCATCTGAAAGGGTGGTATCGATGATGATGATGATGGACGATGGTCGCTGGGGATGGGGCGGCTGGATCCTCACAACCGGAACAACGATTGTGTTCTGGGCGCTGGTGATTACGGCAGCGGTGCTTCTCGCGCGCTACTTACTGTCTTTGTCGCAGCGGCCCGCCGGCACGACGCACGCGGGCGGAGCGGGCAATGCGGAGCAGGTGCTTGCCGAACGCTACGCACGCGGCGAGATCGACGACGAGGAATACCAACGGAGACTGGGGTTGCTGCGCCAAAATATAGCTTCCACGACGTCGACCTAATCCCAGCAATGCCCGCGCGCCGATGTCGAGGTTTTGAGCGCGACGGCTTGGCTAGGTGACGTCGTCGGAGACGGGCACGGTCGTCGCCATGCCGTTCCCGCCGGCGTTGAGTGCGCTGTGACGACGGCCCCACACCAGGTAGTAGATCAGCGCCACCGCCACCCAGGCGCTGAATGCAATCCAGGTGTACCAGTGCAGGCTGAACAGGATGTAGGCGCACGCCGCGATCGACAGGATTGGTGTCACCGGATAGCCCGGCACCCTGAAACCCCGGGGTAAATCGGGTTGTTGAATCCGCAGGAGAATCACTCCCCCTGACACCACGATGAACGCGGTCAGGGTGCCGATCGAGACCGTTTCGGCCAGACGGTCGAGCGGCACCAGGGCGGCCAGGGCTGCCACCACGACCGCAACGATCACGGTGTTCCCGACCGGTGTCATCGTGCGGGGGTTGACCTTCGCGAACATCGCCGGCAGCAGACCATCACGGCCCATCGTGAACAGGATGCGGGTCTGGCCGTACAACGTCACCAGCGTGACCGAGAAGATCGATATCACCGCGCCGGCCGATACCAGGGTGCCGCCCGCGGTGTTTCCGGTGATGTGGTCCAAGATCACCGCCAGCACCGCGTCTTCGCCTTTGAAATCCTGCCACGGCTGACTACCCATCGCGGCCACCGCGACCAGCAGGTGAATAGCCGTGACGATCAGCAGGGCGTAAATGATTGCCCGCGGCATCGTGTGTTGCGGATCTTTGACTTCGTCGCCGGCGGTGGATACCGCGTCAAGGCCGATGTAGA
This sequence comes from Acetobacteraceae bacterium, assembly GCA_035486355.1. Taxonomy (GTDB): domain Bacteria; phylum Pseudomonadota; class Alphaproteobacteria; order Acetobacterales; family Acetobacteraceae; genus Palsa-883. Next base: position 131 of record DATHNE010000102.1, on the reverse strand, counting down.
CGAAAAAGATTGTGCCCGCGGCCAAGCTGATGCCGGAGACGCCGAACGGTGCCAGATCATTGAAGCGGTCCGCGTTGAATGCGGTGAAAGCGATAGCCGCGAATATCAGGAGAACGGTGAGCTTGATCACC
>DATHNE010000101.1:0-53099 GCA_035486355.1 Acetobacteraceae bacterium | reverse complement strand
AGTGCGAAGTGGATGATGCTCGGCTTGGCCATGATGAAGCGCGGATCGTGCAGCGCGATCGTTGCGGCACCGAATAGCAGGCTGAGCAGCAGGCCGAACCACTGCATCGCGTCGATCGGCTGGTGGCGCAGCAGGCGCAGCAGCAATTGCACCAGCCCCGTGGCCACCGCGGCGATCACGGCGATTCGGGCCTGGCCGGTGATGGTAGCGATCGCCAGGAACACCAGTGTGGACAGGAAGTCAGCCAACAACAGGCGCGCCGCGTTGATCATGATTGCGACTCCTTCGGTGGCAGCAGCGCTTCGAGATGCGCGACATAGGTCAGTAATGCCTCGCGCCCCCGATCGGTCAGGCGGTAGAGGGATTGCGGGCGGCGGGCGACGAATTGCTTCGAGACCGTGACGTAGCCGGCGTCTTCCAGCTTGCGCAGATGCACGCCGGCATTGCCGTCAGTCGTCTTGGTGGCGTCCCGGATGGCGGCGAAGTCCGCCTCGCCGGCCCCGGCGAGGAACGCCACCATCGCGAGCCTCACGCGGCTCGACAGTAGCTCGTCGATCGCACCGTGATCGAAGTCAGTCATACCGCCTACGGCCTCAGGCGCAGCACGAGGCCGGGGCCGGCCAGCAGCAGGACATACAGCGCGGCGCTGAACGGCAGGATCAGGATGTTGCCGTGCAGCCAGAAGGCCGCCAGCTCGCCCACCCACCAGGCGGCCGCGACCCAACGCAGCCAAGGGAGGTTGCTCAGGGTCGCGCTGGCGAAGAACGCGGCACCCAGGATGCCGGCGGCGAAGGGCTCGAACCAGCCCGCGCCCATGTCGCCCCGGTAATTGCCGACAACGGCGGTCAGCGTGAGGCAGATGCCGATGCCGAGCCACAGCATACGCAGTGCGATGACCAAAGGCCGGCGCGGCGGGGCGGGCTCTTGGCTAGGCCGGCGGCGCACCACATAGAATATCCAGCCGAGCGCGAGCACCCCGAGCCAAAGCGGCCCCGGCCGCAAGGGCAACTGGCCGGTGAGGCATGCCCAGGTGCCGAGATAGCCGGCGCCGATCAGGAGACCCCACACAATCATGTCGGGACCTCGGGCGGTGGCGTAGGCGCGGCCCTGATCGAGGGCGGCACGGATCAGGGCGATGTCCGCTCGGGCCTGATCGTCTATCATGGTGTCCTCCATATCAAAGTGTTCTCTGCTAGACAGAGTTGCTCTGAAGAACAGAGTATGTCAATACCGAATCGATCGATCGGCGTTGACACCGGCAACCGGGGCGCGGGAACCTGCCGTGCGGGCATTTTACGGGCTGGAAATTGCATGACCGACGCACTGGCGCGGCTCGAGCACGCGGCCGTGTCGCTGCTGGTGGCTGTCGGGGTCGCGCTGATCGGCGTGCCGTTGCTGTTGACCGTGTATCTCAGCGTGTTCGACGAAAAGCTGATCCTGTTCCCACCGCGCGGCTACACGCTGGCCTGGTACCCGGCGATCGCAGCCAATTTCGGCGGCCCGATCTGGAACAGCCTGCAGCTCAGTGCCGCCGCGGTGGCAGGCAGCCTGCTGGTGGGTGTGCCCGCCGGCATCGGCCTGTCGCGGTTGCAGTTCCGCGGCAAGGGCATGATTAGCACGCTGCTCCTGGCGCCGATCACCGTGCCGGGCATCGCGTTGGGATTGGCGGTGTTCATTCTGCTGGTGGCGATCGACGAGCGGTTGGGCTCGTCGCTCACGGGTGCGATGCTGGGTCTGGTCCTGGGCCACGTGATGATCACCACGCCCTGGGTAGTGCGGCTCGCTCTGGCGAGCCTGGTTACGCACGACCGGGCGGCGGAGGAGGCGGCGGCTAGCCTGGGTGCGCATCCGCTGGCGGTGATCTGGCGTGTCACGTTGCCGGCGATGCGGCCGGGGATCATTGCCGGCGCGCTGTTTGCATTCGTGATCTCGTTCGAGAATTTGGAGCTGGCATTGTTCCTCAGCAGTCCGGGCGTGACGACGTTGCCCATGGCGGTGCTGCAATACCTGGAATACCACGTCGATCCGCTGGTGGCGGCGGTGGCGGTGGCGCAGGTCGCGGGTGTTGGCGTGCTGCTGGTGGTGCTGGACCGCTTCGTGCGGTTGGGCCAGGTGGTGCGGTGAGCGCGGCGGCGTTGACGCTGGATCGGCTGGTGCGGCGGTTCGGAAGCCATAACGCTGTCGATACGATCAGTCTAGAGGTCGCGCCCGGCGAGCTGATGGTGCTGCTGGGACCATCCGGCTGCGGCAAGACCACAACGCTGCGGTTGGTCGCCGGGTTCATCACGCCGGATGACGGGGATATTCGGCTGGACGGACAAAGCATCGTCACGCTGCCGCCGCACAAGCGCGACATGGGCATCGTGTTTCAGAGCTACGCCCTGTTCCCGCATCTGAGCGTGGCGCGGAACATCGCGTTCGGGCTGGAGATGCGCCGCATCAACGCGGCTGCCACCGCCGCGCGGGTGGAGGAGATGCTACGCCTGATACGGCTGGAGGCGCTTGCCGCGCGGCTGCCACGGCAGCTCTCGGGCGGGCAGCAGCAGCGCGTGGCATTGGCGCGCGCGCTGGCCATCCATCCGAAGCTGCTGCTGTTGGATGAGCCGCTGTCGAACCTTGATGCGGCGCTGCGCGCGGACATGGCGCGGGAAATTCGCCTGCTGCAACAAGTGCGCGGCATCACCACGATCATGGTGACGCACGACCAGGCCGAGGCGATGGCCATGGCCGACCGACTGGTGGTGATGCACGATGGGCGGGTGGAGCAGATCGGCGCGCCTGAGGCGTTGCATCTGCATCCCGCCACACCATTCGTGGCGCGGTTCATCGGTGGCAGTAACGTGATCCGGGGTCGGATCGATGCCGGATCGCATCTCGTCCTGGAGAACGGCGCTTCGGTGGCGCTGGTGGGCCGCTATCACGCCGCGGGGTCGGCGACCCTGGCGGTGCGGCCGGACAGCATCCGCCTGGGGTTGGCTGGCGCACCGCGGGCCCGCGTTGAAGGCGCGGTGGAGCTGTGCACCTGGCTGGGCGCGACCGTGGAACACGTGGTGCGCATCGGGCCGGAGCTGACGGTCCTGGTGCGCGGGCCGGGACTTGGTCCGGATGCGATACAGCGGCATGCGGCCGGGACGCGCGTCGCGCTGGACTGGGCCGCTGAAGACGAGTTCCTGTTTGACGGCGACGATCGTCCCCTGGCGGCGACGCCGACCGAGCCGGCTGCCACGAAGGAGATCCATCATGCCTGACCTGCCTTTGCGTCCCACCATGTCGCGCCGTTTGGTGCTGGGGGCGGCCGCCGTGCTTGCTGCGCCTGCGTTGCTGACGCACCGCGCGGCTGCGGCGGAGACCTGCGTTGTCGGCACCTGGGGCGGCGATTACGCGCGGTTGCTGCGGGAGAACGTCGACGACCCGATCCTCAGACCGGAAGGGGTGACGGTGGTGCAGGATGTCGGTGACGAGGTGCCACGCTACGCGAAGCTGGTCGCGCAGAAGGCGCTGCCGCATGGCGCGCAGGACATCTCCTGCTTCGGCGCCATCAACGGCTATCGCGCCAATGCGGCGGGCCTGGCGGAGGTGCTGGACGAAGCGAAGGTTCCGAACATGAAATACATCATGCCGGAGCTGCGCATGCCGGGGTTCATTCCGCATATCTATAGTGCGCAGGTCATCCTGTACAACCCGGCGACAGTGTCTGCGCCGCCGCAATCCTTTGGCGAGCTGCTTGACCCGAAGTGGAAGGGCAAGATCGGCCTGTCAAATCAGAGCTGGCAATGGCTGTTCGCGGCCGCCAGTCTCTACGCCACGGGCACAACCACGGATTACGACAAGGCAAAGGAGTACCTGCTGAAGCTGAGTGCCAACGACGTCCGGCTGTATCCGCAGACCGATGACTTTGCCGCGGGGTTCAAGTCGGGCGAGATCGAACTGGGCGTGATCTGGCTTGCGCGCAATTTCATGTGGCAGAACGCGGGCGTGCCGGTGAAGGCGACTTATCCGAAGGAAGGCGCGATTCTATACGTGTCCGGCATGGTGATGCCGAAGAATGCGCCGAACAAGGCCGCCGCACACAAGTACATGAACGGATTGCTGGCAGCGTCAGCGCAGCAGGGGTTCGCGGCGAACATGGGGTATCTGCCCACGGTCACCGACGCACCGCTCAACGGCAAGGTGGGCGAGCAGCTGGCATTCCCCACGCCGCGGCCGAAGCTGGTGCCGGCGGATTATGGGGTGTTGAGTGCGGCGTCGTCGGAGCTGAACGATTGGTGGTTGAAGAACATCCAGCATTCCTAGCGGAGCGGGCGGCGCGCCGGCGCAATGCCGGCGCGGCGCTGACGTTGCTGGGACCGGCGAGCCTGCTGATGCTGGTGATGCTGGTCGCACCGTTGGCGACGATGCTGCGCGACAGCATGAACAAGTTCGATCCGAACGCGCTGATGGTGGCGGCGGTGACGCCGCAGAACTATCTGCGGTTCCTGGTCGATCCGTTCTATCGCGGCGTGCTGTGGACGACGATCCGGGTGTCGGTGATCGTGACGGTGGCGTGCCTGGTGCTGGGTCTGCCGATGGCGTGGCGGCTGGCGCGCAGTACCAGCCGATGGAAGTCGGCACTGGTGGTGCTGACGGTGCTGCCGCTGTTCATCGGTACGACTACGCGCACGGCGGGGTGGATGATCCTGTTCAGCCGCGGCGGCATGCTGGACATCGTGTCGCAACGCGTGTTGCACGCGGGGCCGGTCAATCTGATGTTCACCGAGATCGCGGTGGTGCTGGGCATCATCGCGATCAATCTGCCGTTCACTGTGCTGACGTTGCAGAGCGTGTTCGAGGGGATTGATCCGCGGCTGGAAGAAGCGGCGGCGTCTATGGGGGCGCCGCCGTCTCGGGCGTTCTGGCGGATTGTGTTTCCGCTGGCGCTGCCGGGGGTGCTGATCGCGGCGGTGCTGTGCTTCATCCTGTGCATGAATGCGTTCGCAACGCCGGTGCTGTTGGGTGGACCGAAGTTCCAGATGATGGCGCCGCTGTTGTACTGGGCGTTTTCGGGGGCCAACAACTGGCCGTTCGCGGCGGCGCTAGCCTTCATCCTGATGGCGACGACGCTGGGGCTGACGGGGCTGGCGAATGTGGTGATCCCGCGAAGGTATCGGGTTGGATGACGCGCAGTCGCCGCCCGTCAGCCGGTGCGTGGCACCGGCACTCACGCCTTACGATGTTACGACAGAGAAATGGCGTGGATGCCGGGCCGGCGCTCGCCATGACGTGGCGAGGGCGCGGTGGTCGATCAGGCGTCGACCTCTCGCAGGACGTCGGTTTTCAGCGGCAGGACTTCGCCCATCCACACTGCGTGCAGCGTGTGATCGTCACGCGGGCGGCCCGATTCGGGATGCAGCAATACCGTCAGGCCCAAACGGTTCAGCATGATGAAGGGGGCGAGCGTGGGGAAGATTTCGGGCTGGAAGGCGATCTGATACATCGCCGTTGGATGCGGTCCTACTGCTACATCGTGCCAGCGGCCCATGCGCACCGTGAATCGCGCTTCCACCCATTCACGCAACCGCGCGGCGCGAGCGCGACTGTCGGCATCCGCGGGGTCGTAATAGATGTGCGCGTGATACTCGGTGATCTTGCCGACGTCCTTTGCTTCGGTCATGCACCGTCCTCCTGCAACAGGCGTTTCACATCGCGCTTCGTCACCTTGCCGTAGCCTGATTTCGGCAGCTCCGGCCAGAATACCACGCGCTGCGGCCATTTGTACTTCGCCAGCCGCCCTTCAAGATAGCACAGAATGCGCGCGGGCTCCGGTGGGGGCTCGGCGTCGGCGACCAGCACCGCGACGCCGCTTTCGCCCCATTTCGAATCCGGCACGCCCACCACACAGGCCTCGCGCACGCCGGGGCAGGAGAGCAGCACTTCCTCGATCTCACGCGGGTACACGTTTGACCCACCGGAGATGTACATGTCGGAGGCGCGGCCGGTGATGTAGACGAAGCCGTGCGCGTCCACGTGGCCGAGATCGCCGGTGTGGAACCAGCCAAAGCGGGTGGCGGCTTCAGTGGCTTCGGGATTGTTGTGGTAGCCGGCAAAGACACCCGGGCCGCGCACGCAGATTTCGCCGGTGGCATCAGCCGGCAGACGGGCGCCGCCGACGTCGAGGATCGCCACGTCCATACCGGTGCGGGGAAAGCCGCAGCTTCCGACAGGCATGTTCGCGTCGTCCAGACTGTGCAGCGTGGCGGGCAGGACGGTGATGTTGCCGGTGACTTCGCCCAGGCCGAAATATTGCACCAGCACGGTACCCAGTTTGGACAGTGCGTGTTTTTGATCAGTACGGTACATCGGCGCCCCGGCATAGATGACATAGCGCAGGCTGGAATGATCGTAGCGGTCCACTGCATCGTGCCGGGTGAGCCTCATCACGATGGTCGGCACGGTGAACATGTTGGTGACGCGATGGCGCTCGATGAGACGCCAAGCTTCCTCGCAGTCGAGGCGTTCGCTGGACAACAGCACCGTCGCCGCCCCACGCGCGATCTGCGGCAAAGCGTGCACGCCGGCGCCGTGCGATAGCGGCGCGACGACCAGAGAGACATCGTGCTCCGTGGTGCCGGGCATTAGGTCGCACAGATGATTGCAGACGACGTATGCCATCTGCCCATGCGTCAGCACGCCGGCCTTTGGCCTTCCGGTGGTGCCAGAGGTGTAGAAGAACCAGCAAGGGTGGTCGCGGTCGACATCGGCCGGGTCCGAGAGCGCCGGCCCTTCAGCGGTCAGCGCGTCCCATTCGGCGCCGATCGAAATCTCCAGCTCGCAGGCGCGGTTTGCTGCCTTCGCCGCGGCCTGATGCTCGGGAAACGTCGGATCAAAAATATGCACCGTGGCACCCGAGGATTGTGCGAGGTAGGCCACCTCGGGCGGGGTAAGGCGAAAGTTCGTCGGCACCCACACCGCGCCCAGCATCCAGGAGGCGAACATCGTCTCCAGCACCGCATTGGAATTGCGGGCGTGCAGCAGCACACGGTCGCCATGCCGCACGCCACGCGCCGCCAGCGCCCCGGCTGCCCGCTGCGTCCGGGCGGCGAAGTCTGCCCAGGTCCAGGTGGTATCGCGCCAGATCAGCGCCGGACGGTCGGGAAAGCGCCTCGCGGTCTGCAGCAACAGGTGTGCGAGGTTGCTGGTCGGGATCAGCGCAGCGGCTCCAGGATCGAGACGTAATTCGCGACCGCAGCGCCGCCCATGTTGAACACCGCGCCGCGATCGGCCGTTGGCAGTTGCATGCCATGTGGTGCCTGCCCGGTGAGCTGCATGGCAGTGATGGCGTGCATGGAGACGCCGGTGGCACCGATCGGATGCCCCTTCGCCTTCAACCCGCCGGAGGGATTGACCGGCAGGCGGCCGTCCTTCGCTGTCCAGCCTTCCAGCACCGCACGTGCGCCCTGACCCGGTCGGGTCAGACCCATCGCCTCGTACTCCAGCAGCTCAGCGATGGTGAAGCAGTCGTGTGACTCGACGAAGGACAGATCCTCCAGCTTCATTTCGGCAGCGGACAAGGCCCGCGCCCACGCCTCGGCGGCACCTTCGAAGCGGGTGATGTCGCGCTTGCTGATCGGCAGGAAGTCATTCACCTGCACCGCGGCACGGAAGCGCACCGCCTTGCCCAGGCTGCGCGCGGTTTCCTCATCGGCCAGCACCAGCGCGGCGGCGCCATCGGACACGAGCGAGCAGTCGGTGCGTTTCAACGGCGGTGCAACGTAGGGGTTCTTTTCGGACACGTTCCGGCAGAAGTCGAAGCCGAGGTCCTTGCGCATTTGCGCAAAGGGGTTGTCGACGCCGTTCTTGTGGTTCTTCGCCGCGATCGCGGCCAATGCGTCGGACTGGTCGCCATAGCGCTGGAAGTAGCTGTCGGCGATGCGGCCGAACACGCCGGCGAAGCCCGCGGGAATGTCGGCTTCCTCCTTCTGGTAGCTGGCCTTCAGCAGGATGTCGCCGATCTCGGGGCCGGAGGTGGCGGTCATTTTTTCGACACCGATCACCAGCGCGAAACGGCCGCGCCCGGCACCCAGGAAGTCGCGCGCGCCATGCACGGCGGCGGAGCCGGAGGCGCAGGCATTCTCGAACCGTGTGATCGGTTTGAAGCGCAGGTCGGGGACGTGCTGCAGCACCAGCGAGGCGGGGAAGTCCTGCTTGGAGAAGCCGTTGTTGAACAAGCTGACGAAGGTGGCATCGACATCGCCTGGCGCGATACCCGCGTCCTCGATCGCCGCGCCGGCGACACGGCCGATCAGCGACTCGATATCGGGGTCCGCCAGCTTACCGAACGGCGTGTGCGCCCAGCCGACGATGCAGGCTTCGGTCATGGCGGAACTCCTCCTTGATTGGCGCGAATCTAGTGCGTTGGCCGCCCGATGGGTAGCGCCGGCCTCAATGCAGCAGTGACAGCGTCAGCAGGATACCGGAGATCAACAGCAGAATCAGTACCATGCGCTGGAACCCGACGGTGCTGAAGCGGCGGTATAGTCGCACGCCGGCCAGCGTCGGCAGGATCGCGGCCGGCAGCATCACCGCGAAGATGCGGGCGATGCTGGCGGTGACAGTGCCGTCGACCAGGTAAGTCGCCATGGTCACGATCTGCATGCTGAGATTGAAGGCCTGGAACACCGACCGCTGCGTATCCCGCTCCCAGCCACGCAATGTGCACCACAGGGTCGGCGCCGGACCGGTCAATCCGCCGAGACCGCCCATGACGCCGCCAATCCAACCGGCCACGGCATCCCACACAACACCTGCACGCGTGATGGCCGGTAGGTGCCGCGACAGCAACATCACGGTGCAGTAGCAGATGAGGAAAATGCCCACGCCACCTCGGAACATCACCGGATCGACATAGCGCAATAGCCAGACTCCCAGCGGAATCCCAAACAACCCGCCGATAATGAATGGCATGGCACGTCGCATCTGCAGATTGCGGCCGATGGCCATGATGCCGAGTGATTGGCCAACGATGGAGCCGAACACCACCATTGGCGCGGCGAGCTGGGGTGCGAGCGACCACGACCAGACGCTCATGGCGACGAGACCGAAGGCAAAGCCCGACAGACCCTGCACGAAACCGGCAAGGCAGGTGCCAACAATGACAGAAACCACGATGTCGTATGTCACGCTGGATCAGTCAGCCGTCCAGCCGCCGTCCACGACCAGGCTTTGGCCGGTCATGTAGGAAGACGCATCGGCGGCGAGGAACACCGCGGCGCCAGCCATCTCGCGCGGTGTGCCGAAACGGCCCATTGGCACGTGATCAAGGAAGGGTTTGCCGTGCATTTCGTGTGACAGCAGCGCGTGGGTTAGATCAGTGTCGACATAACCAGGTGCAAGGCAGTTCACGCGCACACCGAGCTTCGCCCAATCGAGCGCCAGTGCCTTGGTCAGCAGCTCAACGCCGCCCTTCGAGGCGCAGTACGGCACCGACCGCGTCAGGCCGACATGGCCGGCGATGGAGCTGACGTTGATGACGGAGCCGCGCGACGCCATCGCGGCGCCGAGGTATTTGCAACACAGGAATGTGCCGGTCAGGTTGGTGTCGATGATCGCCTGCCAGTCCGCCAGGCTTATCTTCTCGATGCCGCGCCACACCGGATTGATGCCGGCGTTGTTCACCAGCACGTCGATGCGGCCGTGCCGCGCCAGCACGGCATCGCGCAGGGCGATCACGTCTTCCTCGCGCGCGACGTCCGCGCGCTGGATACTGGCCGCTGCGCCGATGGCCGCTGCGACTTCGCTCAGCGTGGCTTCGGTGCGCCCGGTCAGCACCACCGTTGCGCCGTGTCGCGCCAGGGCCTCGGCGATGCCGCGACCAATGCCGCGGCCCGCGCCGGTGACGATGCAGACCTTGCCGGTCAGGTCGAAGTCGCTCACCAGTTGGCTCCCTGGCGCGCGATACGTTGCGCGATCGACCAGCGATGCACCTCGGACGGGCCGTCGTAGATGCGGAAGCCGCGCACTTCGTTGAAGATGCGCGCCACCAGGGTTTCACCGGTGACGCCCTGGCCACCCAGCACCTGCACGCAGCGGTCGACCACGCGCCAGATCGCTTCCGAACAGAATACCTTGGCGATCGAGGATTCCGCCGTGCCGCGCGCGCCCTGGTCCAACAGCCACGCCGTATGCCAGATCGACAGGCGGCTCATGCGGATGTCGATCTCGTTGTCGGCCAGCATGAAGCCGACGCCCTCATGTGCCACCAGCTTGTGGCCAAATACCTCGCGCTTGCCGGCATAGGCGCTGGCGATGTCGTGCGCGCGTCGCGCGGTGCCGAGCCAGCGCATGCAATGCGTCAGCCGTGCCGGTGCCAGACGCACCTGGGCGTAACGGAATCCCTTGCCGGGCTCGCCCAGAATGTCGGAGGCCGGTACACGCAGATTGTTGAACCGTACCACGGCGTGGCCACCGGGGAAGGCGTGGTCCAGACTGTCCATGGCGCGCACGACCTCGATGCCGGGCGTGTCCATGTCGGCGAGGAACATCGTGGCGTTGCCGTCCTCGCCCTTGGCCATAATGATGGCGAAGCCCGCGCCATCGGCACCAGTGATGAACCATTTCGTGCCGTTGATGATGTAGTGGTTGCCATGCAGCACCGCGGTGGTGTTCAGCGCGCCGGGATCAGAGCCGGCGCCGGGCGATGGCTCGGTCATGCAAAAGCAGGAGCGGATTTCGCCACGGGCGAGGGGGCGCAACCAGCGTTCTTTCTGGTCCTCGGTTGCGACGACTTCCAGCAGATGCATGTTGCCTTCGTCGGGCGCGAAGATGTTCATCGCCAGCGGGCCGAGCAGCGAGTAGCCGGCGGCTTCGAACACGACGGCGCGGCCGACATTGTTCAGGCCCAGGCCGCCGTATTTTGGCGACACGTGCGGGGCGAGCAGGCCGGCTTCGTCGGCGAGCGCGTTCAGTTCGCGGCGGAACGCTTCGGTCGGGCCATGCGATGTCTGACGAGAATCACTCTCCAGCGGTATGATCCGATCGCGGATGAACGCGTGCGTGCGTGCTTGCAGGTCTTGCAGCTCGGGGGAGAGGGAAAAGTCCATGGTGATGATCCGTCAGTGTGTCGTGCCGCGGTGTCATTGCGAGGAGCGGAGCGACGAAGCAATCTGCTGCCACATAGGAACGAGAGTGCTTCGTCGCTCCGCTCCTCGCAATGACATTAGAAGGCTCGGCCTCGCGCGATCTCGTGGGTGAATTGCAGGATGCCGGTGCCGATCGCGGTAAACGGGGCGTAGCGGGCATCGGTGGTGGCCCCGCTGCGCCAGCGCAGGCCGAGCTGGAGGAAGATCACACTCAGCTTGTACATCGCCAACACGCGATAAAACAGGAAGTTCGACACGTCGCGGCCGGTCAACTTCGCGTAGGCGGCGACCGCCTCGGCGCGGGGACACAGGCCCGCTTCCACCGAGGGCATTTGCGCCATGTCATGCATCGGTTGCGGATCATCCGCATGGACCCAGTAGCTCAGCAGCGTAGCGAAATCGAACAGCGGATCGCCACGCGTGCCCTGGTCCCAGTCCACCACCGCGACAGGCGACAGATCGGCGGGATTCAGGATCATGTTGTTGAGCTTGAAATCATTGTGCAGCAGACCCGGCGCGCCGTCGGGCACGCTGTGCGCGTCCAGCCATACGCCGATATCCGTGTGCAGCGCGTCGGTGCCGTCCTCGCGTGCCGTCCTGCCGCGCTGGCGCCAGCCGGAGACCGCGCGCGTCAGGAAGCCGTCCGGGCGTCCCAAGGTGTCGAGACCAATCGCGGCGGTATCCACTGCGTGAACCGCCGCGATGGTTTCCAGCAGCACCTGTGACAGACGCGCACCGAGGCGAGGACGCGCGGCCAGCGCGGGGGGCAGGTGTTCGCGGATCACCAGGCCTGGGCAATACGCCAGGATCTGGAACGGTGCGCCGATGATCGTAGCGTCGGTGCACAGCACCAGGCTGCGCGGCGCGAAGGCCAGCGCATCCGGCAGGCGGCTGAGGATGTGGTGCTCGCGCGCCATATCGTGGCTGCCGGCCGGCAGCTCTCCCAGTGGCGGGCGGCGCAGCACCGCGGGCGTGCCGTCGAGTGTGATCAGATAATTCAGATTGGCGAGGCCACCGGCGAACTGCCGCGGCGGCGGATCGATCACCAGACGATGACCCTTGTCGGCCAGCCAGCCGGCCGCGCGCGGCCAATCGAGCGGCACGCTCTCCGCCAGCGGCCGAAGGTCGGCGTGGGTGTCAGGCGGCACATTTCCTCCGGCGCGTTCGCGGCCGGACCCTGCGAAGCCCAGGCGACGGCGTCAAGGCGGGGGTTGCCGCGCACGCCGCCGTCACGTGAAACTTCGTCGACACTCCAGACGCGAGAGGACATGCCATGCAGCCCGATCAGGTGAAGCAGGTTGCGGTGCTGGGCGCCGGGACCATCGGCGCAAGCTGGACGGCGTTGTTTCTGGCGCGCGGCCTGGCGGTTGCGGTGCAGGATCCTAATCCGGCGGCCGAGGCCTATGTGCGCCGCTATGTCAGCGAGGCATGGCCGACGTTGGAACGGCTGGGCATGGTGGCGGGCGCATCACCGGATGACTGGCGGTTCCATGCCTCCCCGGTCGATGCGGTGCGTGACGCCGATTTCGTGCAAGAGAACGCACCGGAGCGGCTGGAGACCAAGCACACGCTCTATGCGGAGATTGACGCCGCGCTGCGGCCTGACGCAATCCTGGCCTCCAGTTCCTCGGGCCTGATGATGAGCGATCTGCAGCCAGGCCTGGCCAGCGCAGCGCGAATGGCGATCGGCCATCCGTTCAACCCACCGCATCTGATCCCGCTGGTCGAGGTGGTGGGCGGCAAAGCGACGACGCCGGCGACAACCACGTGGTGCGTGCAGTTCTACCGCCACATCGGCAAGCGGCCGATCCTGATCCGCAGGGAGGCACCCGGGCATCTGGCGAACCGACTGCAGGCAGCCCTGTGGCGGGAGGCGGTCAACGCGGTGGTGACCGGCCTGGCGAGCGTCGAAGACGTGGACACGGCGATCAGCGCCGGCCCGGGTCTGCGCTGGGCAGCGATGGGGCCGCACATGACCTTCCACCTGGGCGGCGGCGCGGGCGGTATGGCGCATATGTTAGCGCAGTTCCGCCCCGCCTTCACCGCGTGGTGGAAGACTTTGGGCACGCCGGAGCTGACCGACGAAGTCTGCCAGCAACTGATCGATGGCGTGGCCGCCGCGGCGAAAGGGCGTGACCTCGCGACCCTGGCGCGGGAGCGCGACGCCGTGCTGCTGCCGCTATTGGAGCTGGTAGGCCGGCGCGGCTGAGCCGCGGCCGGCCAGGGCGCTGCGCGCCCAGGCCAACAGCCGCGCGGGGCCGCCGCTGCCGGGACGACGGGGCCGGGCCGGGGGCGCGGTGACGACGGCGGGGGCGCTGCCGGCCACCAGGCCATCGATCGTCTTGCGAACCCGGCCGCGGGCGCGATGCAGCAGCACGCGCTGGTTCTCGGCGCTGATGTTCAGCAGTGCGCAGGCGGCCTCGGCATCCTGGCCCTCCATGTCGCGCAGCACGATCACCGCCCGCTGACCGGCGGGCAAGCGTTCAATCGCCTCTTGCACGTGGGCCCAGAGCTGCCTGCCTGATACCACACGCTCGGGGTTCAGCTCGTCCCACAGCCGCGGCGCCTCGACCCAGTGGCCGTCCGGCTGGAATTCGGTGACGTCGACGGCGCGTTCGGTGCCCTGGGTGCCGTCCAGGATGCCGGGCAAGCCGACCAGGCGGGATTCGCGGCTGATACGGGTGCGGGCACGGTTCAGGACGATGGAAAACAGCCAAGTGGCCAGGCTGGAGCGACCCTCGAAGCGGGAGATGGAATTGAAGACCGCTAACCAAGCGTCCTGTACCACCTCCTCGGCCTGGGCGCGGCTGCCGATGATACTGTTGGCGACGGACACCAGCGAGGCATGAAAGCGGCGGATGAGCTGCCGATAGGCCGCCTGATCCCCGGCGCGCAGGCGGGCAAGGAAGGCCGGGTCATCGAACTCGGCGGATGGCATGCGCCAGGGCTCCCAAGATCGCGAGCAACCTACCGTACACAGCCGGTTCCTGTAACGTCACGCAGTGGCCCGAGTCGAAGCTCTGATCAACTTGGCGCCAGCGGAGGGGAACTGGGCGTGCCGACCTGCCGTGATGTCAGCGAGTTGGTAACCGATTACCTCGAACGCACCCTGCCGCTGCGGCGCTGGGCGGGGGTGCGCTGGCATCTGATGCAATGTGACGCCTGCCGCCGCTACATCGCGCAGATGCGACGGACGGTGCGGTTGCTGGCGAGCCACCCGTTCCCGCCGCCGGCGCGCGAGACCGAGGACGGCGTGTTAGACGCCGCGCGGGGTGGACGGGCGGAGCCGGCGCCGGGCGACTGACCAGGACGACGGACCGGGGCGGCGCGGGTCGCACGATGGCGTGTGAGGCATGCACTGCTCAGTGAGCGGGCATGCTTTGCCGCAAAGTCGACATGCTGCACCTACAGCGTCCAAATGGCGCGGGAGACATGCAATAAAGCTTGCGCCGACGCGTTTACGGTTGGTTAGGAATACGCATGTGATCTCCGTTGCTTGGGCGTTTCCGTAATGGTAACGCCCACGGAGAGGGAGGCCGTTGGCATGACGCAACGTCCCCGATCGCGTTCAACCCGATTCGCAGGGATGCCGCGCGCGACCGCAGCGAGACGGCCCGGCGCCACACCGTCCCACGTTGCCGGCCCTGCCGAGTCGCAGGTGCTGACGCCCCCTTCTGGACTGCGACTCGACACCCCATATGCATGCGGAGGGTCAAATGCCTGTGCAGGAATGCCACGCGCTTCCGCGCGATTTACGCCACACCGCGAAAAATATTGACGCGGCGTCAGCGATGCGGGCTACGCTCGCATCGTTCTTGCAATTCGGCTCACGGTGACATCCATGCAGGAGACACCGATGCCTCTGGCTGATGACCTGTTCGCCGCCTATTCCCGCAGCTTCGAAGCGCACCGCGAAGCTGAGCTGACGCTGGCGGAATATCTGCAAGCCTGTCGCGACGATCCGATGACGTACGCGACCGCGACCGAGCGTCTGCTCGCTGCGATCGGCGAACCGGAAATGGTGGATACATCCAAGGATGCGCGTCTTGGGCGCATCTTCATGAACCGCACGATGCGGCTGTATCCGTCGTTCTCGGAATTCTACGGCATGGAAGAGACGATCGAGCGGATCGTCGGCTTCCTGCGGCATGCCGCGCAGGGGTTGGAAGAGCGCAAGCAGATTCTGTATCTGCTGGGGCCGGTGGGCGGCGGCAAGTCGTCGCTGGCTGAGCGGCTCAAGGCGCTGATGGAGCAGTATCCCATCTATGTGCTGAAGGCCGGCAACGAGCTGAGCCCGGTGTTTGAAAGCCCGCTGGGGCTGTTCAATTCCGATACGATGGCAAAGATGCTGGAGGAGCGCTACGGGATTCCGCCACGGCGGTTGATCGGCATCATGAGCCCGTGGTGCATGAAGCGGCTTGACGAATTCGATGGTGACGTCTCGCGGTTCCGCGTGGTGAAGCTGATGCCATCGCGGCTGCGCCAGATTGGCGTGGCGAAGACCGAGCCCGGGGACGAGAACAACCAGGACATTTCGTCGCTGGTTGGCAAGGTGGATATTCGCAAGCTGGAGCTACATGCGCAGAACGATCCGGATGCGTACAGCTATTCCGGCGGGCTGAACCGTGCCAACCAGGGCATCCTTGAATTCGTCGAGATGTTCAAGGCGCCGATCAAGATGCTGCACCCGTTGCTGACAGCGACGCAGGAAGGCAATTATATCGGTACCGAGAATATCGGCGCGATCCCGTTCACCGGGATCATCATGGCGCACTCCAACGAGGCGGAGTGGCAGAGCTTCAAGAACAACCGCAACAACGAAGCCTTCATCGACCGCATCTACGTCATCAAGGTGCCGTACTGCCTGCGGGTGACGGAGGAGCAGAAGATCTACGATAAGCTGGTGTCGCATTCCGAGCTGGCGGCGGCGCCGTGTGCGCCGGCGACACTAGAGATGCTGGCGCGTTTTTCGGTGCTGTCGCGGCTGAAGCGGCACGAGAATTCGACGCTGTTCGCAAAGATGCGGGTTTATGACGGCGAGAGTTTGAAGGAGACGGATCCGCGCGCGCGCAGCCTGCAGGAGTACAAGGACGCCGCCGGCGTGGAAGAAGGTATGGACGGTGCATCGACGCGCTTCGCCTTCAAGGTGCTGGCGGCGACGTTCAACCATGACACCACCGAGGTGGCGGCTGATCCGGTGCATATGATGTATGTGCTGGAGCAGTCGATCCGCCGTGAGCAACTGCCGGGCGAGACCGAGAAGCGCTATCTGGAATTCATCAAGGGTGAGCTGGCCCCGCGCTATGCCGAGTTCATCGGCAATGAAATCCAGAAGGCGTATTTGGAATCGTATCACGACTATGGGCAGAATCTGTTCGATCGCTACGTGGCCTATGCCGATGCGTGGATCGAGGATATCGACTTCAAGGACGCGGATACCGGGCAGTTGCTGAATCGGGAGCTGCTCAATCAGGAGTTGACGAAGGTCGAGAAGCCGGCGGGTATCGCCAATCCGAAGGATTTCCGCAACGAGGTGGTGAAGTTCAGCCTGCGGACACGGGCGAACAACAACGGCAAGAATCCGTCGTGGACCAGCTACGAAAAGATCCGCGAGGTGATCGAGCGGCGCATGTTCAGCCAAGTGGAGGAACTGCTGCCGGTCATCAGCTTCGGGTCGAAGAAGGATGGCGAGTCGGAACGCAAGCACGATGAATTCGTGATGCGCATGCGCGAGCGCGGCTATACCGAGCGCCAGGTCCGTCGCCTGGTGGAATGGTATATGCGCGTAAAGCAGGCTGGCTGACGGCAGGCCGGCACGCACAGGCACGCCTCTCATGCATATCGTCGATCGCCGCCTCAACCCTAGCGGAAAGAACCTTGCCAACCGTCAGCGTTTCATGCGGCGGGCAAAGTCGCTGATCCGCAAAGCAGTACATGAAAGTTCCGCGAGCCGCAGCATCAAGGATGCGGACGAGGCGGGCGAGGTGTCACTGCCGGCGCAGGGCGTGCAGGAACCGTCGTTCCGGCGCAGTGCAAGCGGTGGCATGCGTGATTACCTGCTGCCGGGCAACAAGGAATACCTGGAGGGCGATACAATCCCCCGTCCCCCTGGCGGCGGCGGCGGCGGTGGGAGCGAGGGCAGCCCCGACGGCGAGGGACAGGATGATTTCCGCTTTGCGCTCTCGCGCGAGGAATTCGTTGACCTGTTCCTGGAAGATCTGGAGCTGCCGGACCTGGCCAAGCGCAAGGTGGTGGATGCCGAGGCGCTGAGCTGGAGCCGGGCGGGTTATTCCGTGTCGGGATCGCCGGCCAATCTGGCATTGATGCGTACGGTGCGGAACAGTCTGTCGCGGCGGATCGCGCTGAAGCGGCCGAAGGCGAGCGAGATTGCGCGGCTGCGCAGCGAGATCGCGGCATTGGCGGATGACGAGGAGGCGCGGCGGATTGAGCTGGAAGCGGAGCTGCGGCGGCAATTGCGCCGGACGACGCTGATCCCGTACATCGATCCGCTGGATGTGCGCTACAGACGGTTTGAATCGCACCCGAAACCGGTGGCGCAGGCCGTGATGTTCTGTCTGATGGATGTGTCGGGGTCGATGACCGAGCACATGAAGGACCTGGCCAAGCGATTCTATGTGCTGCTCTACATCTTTCTGAAGCGGCGGTACAAGAATGTCGAGGTGGTGTTCATCCGCCATACGCACACGGCGCAGGAGGTTGATGAGGAGACGTTCTTCCACAGTCCGGAGACCGGTGGCACGGTGGTGTCGACCGCGCTGGAAGAGATGCAACGGGTGATCGCCGAGCGCTACAGCCCGGATATGTGGAACATCTATGCGGCACAGGCGTCGGATGGTGACAACACGGCGTCCGACAATGACCGCACGGCCGAGCTGCTGATGAATAGCATCCTGCCGAACTGCCAGTATTATGCGTATCTGGAAGTCGGGCGGGATGCGGAACATTTCCCGCCGGGATTCATCCGGCGCGAAAGCGATCTGTGGCAGACCTACAGTGAGATCTGCCGCACGGGTGTGCCGATGGCGATGCGCAAGGTGGGGCATCGGCGCGACATCTATCCGGTGTTCCGCGAGTTGTTTGCGCCCCGCCAGGACGTGGGAGCGGAGACGGCATGAACGTGGTCACGCGCGTCGAGCGTCCGTTGTTTGAAGGCGCGGAGTGGGATTTTTCCACGATCCAGCGCGTGCATGACGCGGTTCAGCAGGTGGCGGTGAATGAGCTGGGGCTGGATGTGTACCCCAACCAGATCGAAGTGATCGGCACCGAGCAGATGCTGGATGCCTATTCCTCGATCGGCATGCCGCTGTTCTACAAGCACTGGTCGTTTGGCAAGCATTTCGCGCGCAACGAGGCGCTGTACCGTGCCGGCATGCAGGGGCTGGCGTACGAGATCGTCATCAATTCGAATCCGTGCATCTCCTACATCATGGATGAGAACACCGCGACGATGCAGACGCTGGTGATCGCGCATGCGGCGTTCGGTCACAACCATTTCTTCAAGAACAATTATCTGTTCCAGCAGTGGACCGATGCCGATGGCATCCTGGACTACCTGGAATTTGCCCGCGGCTATATCGCTGACTGCGAGGAGCGGTATGGCGAGACGGCAGTGGAGCGGCTGCTGGACTCGGCGCATGCGTTGATGAGCCATGCGGTGCATCGCTATCCGCGCAAGCGCGCGGCGGATCTGCGCAGCGAGGAGCGGCGCGCGCGCGATCGGCGGCTGCACGACGAGCAGGTGTTCAACGATCTGTGGCGTACGGTGCCGGGCGGTGAGGCGAAGAGGGTCGACCTGAGCGCCGAGGATCAGCGGCGCGCGCTGCTGCAGTTACCGCAGGAGAATATCCTGCATTTCCTGGAAAAGTCGGCGCCACGACTGGTACCTTGGCAGCGTGAGGTGCTGCGGATCGTGCGGCAGATCGCGCAGTATTTCTATCCGCAGTCGCAGACCAAGCTCATGAACGAGGGCTGCGCGACCTACGTGCATTACCGGATCATGACGCGGCTGCACCAGACGGGCGCGCTGACCGATGGCGCGATGGTGGAGTTTCTGCGCAGCCACACCAACGTGGTGTTCCAGCCGGAGTTCGATGACCCGCGCTACAGCGGGATCAATCCGTATGCGCTGGGCTTCGCGATGATGCAGGATATCGCCCGGATCTGTAACGAACCGACGGCCGAGGATTCGCAGTGGTTCCCGGCGATCGCCGGCAAGGGCAACGAGATGGCGGTGCTGCGGGATGTGTGGGCGAATTTCCGGGATGAGAGCTTCATCCTGCAGTATCTCAGCCCGCGCCTGATCCGCGCGCTCGGACTGTTCCATGTGCTGGATGATGCCGACGAACCGCATCTGCAGGTGCAGGCGATCCATAACGAGCGTGGCTATCGGAAGATCCAACGAGCGCTGGCGCGGCAGTATGATGTGGCATGGACGGCGGCGGATATTCAGGTGGTGGATGTCAACCTTGCGGGCGATCGCAAGCTGATCCTGCATCATCGCGCGTTGAACCGCGTGCTGCTGGAGGAGAAGGACGCCAAGCTGGTGCTGCAGCATTTGGCTGATATGTGGGGCTATGACGTGCTGCTGAAGGAGATCGATCCGGGCAGCGATGCGGTGCTGAAGGAGCACGCGGCGTCGCCCAAGCCGGGGATTCTGGCGACGGTGGGGATGGGGTAGGCCGGCGCGTCAGCCGCCGGCGATTTTCGGGATGATGTAGATCTCGCTGTCGGGCCTCAGTGCGACGCCGTAGGCGTCCTGGTAGATCTCACCATCAATGGCAATGGCCATGCCCTCCTCGACCTGCGTGCCCAGGCCGGGGTAGCGCGCGTTCAGCTCGCGGATCAATCGACGGAATGTGTCGGCGGCGACGTGCAGTTCTGTTTGGCCGTTGGTGAAGTGCAGAAGGGAGCTGCCGGAGAGAGTGATCTTGGGCATGGATCAGGGAGATGAAACAGCAAGCGTGGTGCTGCTGGCACCACCCTCACCCAGGTCGCTTCGCTCCACGCGACCTCTCCCACGTAGCGGGAGAGGTGGACGTGGTCTGCCATTATTAGCCAGCGCCTTTCTCCAGCGCGTCCAGCACCTTCGGCGGGGACATCGGCAGGCTGTGCAAGCGGATGCCGATCGCGTCGCGGATGGCGTTGGCGACCGCCGCCATGGGCGGAACAATCGGCACCTCGCCCACCCCCTTGGCACCGAACGGGTGGCGCGGGTTCGGCACCTCGATCAGCACCGCGTCCACCATCGGCAGGTCGGAGGCCACGGGGCAACGGTAGTCAAGGAAGCCCGGGTTATCCATCCGGCCGTTCTTGTCGTAGATGTATTCCTCGTTCAGCGCCCAGCCGATGCCCTGCACGGCACCGCCCTGTACTTGGCCCTCGACGTAGCTGGGATGGATCGCCTTGCCGACATCCTGCACCGCGGTGTAGCGCAGGATCGTCACCTGGCCCGTTTCGGTGTCGACCTCAACATCGCACAGATGCGTGGCGAAGCCCGGCCCGGCGCCCTGCGCGTTCAGCGACACCTCGGCGCTGATCGGCCCGCCGGTGCGCCCCGACTTCAGTGCGATCGCCGCGATCGACAGCGGCTCGAACGCGCCAGCGTTGGAGCCGGCGGGAACGGCCTGGCCGTCTTTCCACTCAACCGCCTCGACCGCGATGTCCCAGATCTGCGCGGCGCGGCTTTTCAGTTGCTCCACCACGCGTTCGGCCGCTTGCGTCGCGGCCATGCCGGTGGCGAAGGTCACGCGGCTGCCGCCGGTGACGTGAGTAAAGCCAATCGACGCCGTATCGGCCACGATCGTGCGCACGAGGTCAGGCTGCACGCCCAGCACCTCGGCCACCATCATGCCGATCGAGGCGCGCGAGCCACCGATGTCGGGATTGCCCGACACCGCAACGACCGTGCCGTCCTCGGCGATATGCACCGCCGCCGATGACTCACCGCCGATGTTGAACCAGAAGCCGGAGGCGACGCCGCGGCCCTGATGCTTGCCAAGCTTGGTGCGGTAGTGCTCGGTGGCGCGCGCCGCCTGCAGCGTCTCCAAGTAGCCGATGTTCACCAGCGTCGGGCCGTAATGCGTCTTGGTGCCGTTCTTCGCGGCGTTTTTCTCACGCAGCGACAACGGGTCCATGCTCAGCTTCCGCGCCAGATCGTCCATCGCGCTTTCGGTGGCATAGGTGGAGATCGGCGCGCCCGGCGCGCGATAGGCCGCGACCTTCGGCCGGTTCGAGACGACGTCGTAGCCGATCGCCTCGACGTTCGGCAGATCGTACATCGCGAAGCAGCACATCACGCCGGGCTGCACCGGTGAGCCTGGGAAGGCGCCCGCCTGGTACCACATCTCGGCGCGTGCAGCGACGATGGTGCCGTCCTTCTTGGCGCCCAGCTTCACATCGATGGTGGCACCCGAGGTCGGGCCGGAGGCGCGGAACACTTCCTCGCGCGTCATCACCATTTTCACCGGGCGGCCGCTTTTCTTCGACATCGCGACGGCGAGCGGTTCCAGGTAGATGATCGTCTTGCCACCGAAACCACCGCCGATCTCGGCCGGCGTGGCACGTATGTTGGAGATATTCATCCCCAGCAGCTTGGCCGTGTAGGCGCGGACCATGAACTGGCCCTGGCTGGAGGAGATGATGTTGACCTGGCCGTCGGCGCCAATGGCGCAGACGCAGGCGTGCGGCTCGATATAGGCTTGGTGTACCGGCTGGGTGGTGTAGCGGCCCTCGACGATGATTTCGGCGTCCTTGAAGCCGGCGTCGATGTCGCCCTTCTTGAAGGCGACGCGCTTGCTGATGTTGGACGGCTTGCTCGGCTTCGGATCGACGCCGGCGGTAAACAGATCGTCGTGCAGGATCGGCGCATCTGGCTTCATCGCGTCCGCGACGTCGATGCAGAACGGCAGCACCTCGTACGTCACGTCGATCAGCGCCACAGCGGCATCGGCGATCGCCTCGGTGGTGGCGGCAACAGCGGCAACGGCATGGCCTTCGTACAGCGCCTTGCCGCGGGCGATAACGTTGTAGGCCTGATCACGAAAATTCACCGGGCCTTCGCCGATGAAGGCTTCCTCGGCCGGGATGTCGGGGAAGTCGGCGCCGGTCACCACGGCTTTCACACCGGGCAGCGCCAGTGCCTTGGAGGCGTCGATCTTCACGATCTTTGCATGCGCGTGCGGGCTGCGCTTCACCTTGCCCCACAGCATGCCGGGCATCACGTAGTCCGCGCCGAACGCGGCGCGGCCGGTCACTTTCTCCACCCCATCCGGACGGATCGGTCGGGTGCCGACGACTTTCAGGTCACTGGCGAAATAATTCATGCCACGGTCTCCCCTCGGATGTCGGCGGCCGCGGCCTGCACGGCACGAACGATCTTGTCGTAGCCGGTGCAGCGGCACAGGTTGCCGGCCAGCCAGTACCGGATCTCGGTCTCGGTCGGGTTCGGGTTCTCATCCAACAGCGCCTTGGTGGCGACGATGAAGCCCGGCGTGCAGAAGCCGCACTGCAACGCGGCGTATTCAAGGAAGCGCTGCTGCACCGGGTGCAGCTTGTCGCCCTGCGCGATGCCTTCCACCGTGGTGACGGTCTTGCCTTCGGTCTCGACCCCCAGCACCAGGCAGGAGCAGACCATCTTGCCGTCCAGGATAACCGTGCAGGCGCCACAATCGCCCGACGCGCAGCCTTCCTTGCTGCCGGTCAAATGCAGCTCGTTGCGCAGCACGTCGAGCAGGGTCTGCTGCGTCTCGCACAGGTACTCGACAGGCTCGCCATTGATGGTGGTGGTGACGTGATACTTGCTCATGGTTCGGCGTGTCCCTGTCAGTGCTTGGTGACCGGCGTTTCGCCCTTGGCACGGGCGAACGCGATGGCGGCGGCGCGACGCGCGAGCACGCCCGCCACCTTGACGCGGTATTCGATGGTGCCGCGTTTGTCGGAGATCGGGTTGCAGACACCGCGTGCGGCGGCGTCGAGCGCCTTCAGAGCGGCATCGTCCAGCGTGCGGCCGATCAGCGCCTTGTCGACGGCGTCAACGACCACCTGCGTCGGCGCGACGGCGCCCAGCACGACGCGCGCATCCTTACAGACACCCTTGTCGTCCAGCACCACGTTCACCGCACAGCCGACGACGGCAATATCCATTTCTGTTCGCGGAATGAAACGCAGATAGGCGTCAGACGCGTGCGCCGGACGCGGCGGCAACTGGAACTCGGTGATGAATTCCCCCTTGGCGAGCGAGGTGCGGCCGGGGCCGACCACGATGCTCTCCACCGGCGCGATGCGGATGCCCGAGGGACCGACGATGGTGCAGGTCGCACGCGCGGCGATCAGCGCCGGCACGCTGTCGGCCGCCGGCGATGCATTGCAGAGATTGCCGACCAGCGAGCAGCGGCCCTGGATCTGCTCCGAGCCGATCAGGTCGAGCCCTTCGACAATGCCGGGCCAGGCAGCCTTCAACGTCGCATGGGCTTCCAGCATCACGCCGGGCGTCGCGGCACCGATCTTGAAGCCACCGCCTTCCTGACGAATGCTGATCATGCCTGGGATATGCTTGGTATCAACGATCAGGTCCGGCTTCACGCGGCCAGAGCGCATCTGCACCAGAAGATCGGTGCCACCGGCCAGAAGCTTCGCGAGGCCGGCGGTGCCGGCCAAAAGCTTGACGGCCTCATCAACCGTTTTTGGTGCCGCATAATTCAATGTGGACATGTCTACTCCCGATTGCGCACGGAGACCCGCCCCGGTCGGGCTCGACCCTCCGAGCGAGTGGTATGGGAAAAGCCTACCCCACGACCGCCGCGCGGTCGAGGGCCGCACGTTCCGCGGCTTGGCGCAGGCGTTCGCGATGCAGGTTGTAGAGGCCGGCGGCAACCAGCACCCCGGCGCCCGCGAGCGTCGAGCAACTGGGAATTTCGCCGAACACCAGGAGGCCGAAGGAGGCGCCGAACGGCAGCATGGTGTACTCATAGGGTGCGAGCGCGGACACCGGGGCCAGTGCATAGCCGCGCGCGAGGACCCAGTGGCCCAGGCCGTTGCTGAGGCCGACCACGGCGAGCGCGCACCACGTGAACAGGCTGGGCAGACCGCTGGGCGGATAGAACGGCACCATGATGGCGCCAGCCAACATGTGCGAAATCAGCAGCCAAACCGCGAGGCAGGGCGCTGTCTCCGTGGTGGCGAGCATACGTGTCATGATGCGCGTGACCGCCATGATGACGATGCCGACCAGCAACAGCGGCACTACGGGCTGCCACATATCGCCCTCGGGCCGCAGCATGATCAGCACGCCGCCGAAACCGATCAGGGTGGAGATCAGGCGGCGCCAGCGGATGCGCTCGCCGAGCATCGGGATGGCGAGCAGCGTCATGATCAACGGGCTGGTGAAACCGATGGCGTAGGTGTCGGCCAGGCTCATGCTGCGCCAGGCGATGTACCAGGTGAGCGAGACGAAAGACGACAGCCCGGCGCGCAGCAGCACCATGCCCCATCGTTTCGGGATCAGCATGCGCCAGGGACGCGGCACGGGTTGCGCCAGGGCAAGGCCGGAGATGGCCAGCGCGCCGAACATGCCGCGGCCAATCATAGCGCCGGAAACGCCGGCTTCGGGTAGTACGAACTTGGTGACGACGTCGCCGATGGTCATCAGGAAGTAGGCCAGGACGACGAAGCCGATGCCACGCAGCGTCTCGGCCGCGGTGTCGGTCAGTGTGGCGGGTGCGACAATCGCGGCGGGCTGGGGCGCGTCAGCCAAACGTGGCGTCAGCCGTCATGCACACGGCCCCCTGGTGGTCGCGGCTTTCCAGATGCAGCCCGTCAACCTGCCGCCAAGCGAGCAGCGTCAGCTTGTTCTGGTGGAATGCGGGCCGGCGGCCGCGATAGGCGAAGGTCGCGATGCGCGCGCCCGGCGTGTGACGGCGAACCATGTTGGCAAGCCAGGTCGCCTGCAGCGGGCCGTGCACCACGATGCCGGGATAGCCCTCACGCTGCATGGTGAATTCGTGGTCGTAATGGATGCGATGGGCGTTGCCGATCAGGCAGGAATAGCGGAACAGCAATACGGTGTTGGGATCGACCACGCGGCTGACCGCGTCGGTCGGTGGTGGCGGCGCGGTATCGGCGGCCTTGACCGCAGCACCCTCGGCACTGCGATAGACGATGTCCTGCTCTTCATCGATCGCCGGGCCGCGCGGGCCATCGACCTGTTGGCGTACGGTGACGAAGACCAGGCGGCCAGAGGCGCCGGATTTCTCATCGATCTTCAGGATGGTCAGCGTGCGTTTGACCGGCTCGCCGGCATGGAGCGGGGCAAGAAAGCGGACGCGCCCACCGGCCCACATACGGCGCGGCAGGTTGTGCACCGGTGGCATGAAGCCGCCGCGCTGCGGATGGCCGTCCTCACCCAGGCCGTGCGCGGGCGTCCATTCCTGGAACAGCATCCAATGGCCGAGCGGTGGTAATTGGCCACCCGGGGCGAGTTCGTCCGGGGGGATGTCGAGGGTCGCGGCCAGGCCGCGGATCAGCGGGGGCCAGACGGTGTCGGTCGCGGTTTCGGTATTGCCGACATAGTCCTGGTAGCTCATCTGGATCGGTTCCCGGGTGTGCGGCGGGCATGGTTGCCCCGGTGCGATGGCTTGGGCAAGGCGCGCGGATTAGCCAAACACCATGTTCAGCGCGATGATCGCGAGCCAGGTGAGAACCAGTGCGGAGAAGGTGAAGGTCGCGTTCCACACCGTGCTGACGGTCCAGGGCGCGACGCCGAGCCAGCGCGCGGTGGTGATGGCGCTGGCCGACATCGGCGTCATGCCGACGCCCAGCCCCCAGCTCAACATGAAGGCGAAGGCGAGCGTGGCGGAGGACACGCCCAATGCGCCGGGATCGGGGATAGCCGCACCGAGCAAAGCGACGACAGCAACCGGGTTGAGGCCGATCTGACCGGTGGCGATCAGCACCACGGGTACCAGCAACGGGATGGCGATCGGCGGCAGGCCGGCAAGCAACGGGGCGAGGCCGGTGGCCGGCAGCGCGCCGCCGATCGCAAAGGCCATGAAACCAGAGGCGGCGAGCACGGTGGCCTCGGCACGGAAGCCGGGGATGCGCAAGCGATAGCGGTGCAGGCGGCGGGCGAGCATCGCCAGCAGGATGCGGCGCGGCTGGCGGTGGAGCTGGATGAGCAGCCAGAGCGCCGCGACAGTGGGGACGACGCAGGTGACCGCGGTGACCAGCGTGATGCCGGTGCCCTGGCTGAGGCCCTCGGCTGCCAGCATCACGGCGGCGACCAGGGCGATGATGCCAAGGTGGATCGACCAGGACTCAGTGGTGCGCGCGTCGGGTGGCGATGTGGTGCGGCGGGCGGCGGAGACCCGGTCCTCCAGCCAGCCAAGTGCCGCCATGCCGACGGCGACGACGAAGGCGATCGGCAACAGTCGGTGCATCGGCGCGGCGGGCACCGCGGTGGAGACCACAGCGGTCATGATGTTCAACGGGCTCCAGCAGTTCATCACGCAGAAGCCGCGATAGATCGCCATCAGCATGCGGCGTCCGCGTGTCGCGCGCGCCGTCTCATCCACCGCCGTGTCGTTGGCATTGGCGCGCGCCACCATCGCCGCCAGCAGTTCGATCGCGCCGTAGGACAGGATGATGCCGAACACATGGCCGCCGGCGGTCAGCGCCGCGTAGCGACGGCCGGACGGTTGCGCGACCAGGTGGCGGCCGCAGCGGCGCACCAGCGGGCTGGTCTCGGCCGCATCGCGCAGGGTGGTGAGGGCGAGGAAGAAGGCGGCGTAGGTGGCGCCGCGCTGCCAGGCGGCGAGGAACAGTGTCAGCGGCCGCGCGGCGGCCGCGACGCCGATCAGGCCGGTTCCGACCAGAGCCAGGAACAGGACCTGGGCATAGCGGCGCTGATTGGCGAACTCGAGGAGCAGGAAGCCGAGGATGGCGAGACCGGCGAGCGCCCCGGCCTGGGGCAGGTGCAGCAGCTGCGCCGCCAGCGTGGCGGTCCAGGCGAGGACGTAGCACCAGGCGCTCATGCGTCCGCTGTTAGCACGCATGGGCGGGCGCGCCATGCGACCCGCCAGTCGCGGTTAAGGAAACGAACACGGTTCGACGCGTAGAATGGGTGCGACGTTGCGCGCCGAGCCATGTCCCATCCCACCGATGATATGGCGAACTGGATGAACATGTTCCGCTGGATCGTGAAGTTGATCCGCGACGGCTATGACGTGGACGAAATGATGCTGGTGCGCAACGCGGTATTGGAGACGGCGTGCGGGCTTGTGATCGAGCAGGTGGAAGCGATGTTGGGCGTGATCGTCGCGTGTTTTGGTCGGCGCTTTCCACCGGAGACCCTGAACGCGGTGTTGCGGCTGGAGGAACTGTGCATGCGCGCGAGCTGGAGGAAGCGACTGTACATGCGGCCGGATTTGATTTCCGATGCGTTCGAGGCGCCGTGCCGCGGGCTCAACCCCGGTTGCACGTGACGGCAGCGAGCGTTCAGGCGGGACGGCGGCGCAGGCGCAAGATCCCGATCAACGCGGGTACCAGAACGGCGATCGAGGGGGGTTCCGGTACGTTCTCCTGTGATGCATCAAGGGCGAGCAAGGGGGCAGTGTTGGACAGGTCGTAACCCAGCGCGCCCAACGCGATCAGCTCCGGATCGGGCTTGGCCGCGGTTTCCATCAACGCTGTCTCCTGGTGCGGGCAGGCTGTGGCATCCCGCGGCAGCGGGTTGGGATCGGGCAGGTCGGCGTGTACCAATCATTGCAGTTGCCAACGCCAGTCTGGTTGAAGGTGGCGAGGTTCGTCGTGCCACCATCGATGGAGAAGGATGCGTTTCCCGACGGGGTAAAACTGCGCGTACCGGCCGTACTATGGCGGAAATAGTCCTCGGGGTCTGGAGCGGCCGGATGGGTGCCATCGGTCAATCCGGATCCGATGCCGAGTACCTCGTCAAGCTCGTGCTCCAGCACCGAGATGAGATCGTAGCTGCCGCTCCGCAGTGTGCCGCCCGAGGGAATCGCCAGCGGCAATCCGGTGTTGATCGTGATGATGCCGTCCAGCCCGGTCTCGGTCGTGATATTGGGAGTACCACCAAGGCTCACATCGAAGCCGCGTGCGCTGAGAATCGCGGCACGCGCCGTGACCTGGCCACTCGTACCAAGGACCGAGGAGGTGGGCAGGGTCGTGTAGGCGGCGTTGAAGGTTGGATTGCTGAGGCCTGACGAATCGGAGGCGGTCATCGCCGAGTACCAGGTCGAGTAACTGATCGCCGCGGTTGCTGTCGCGCTCCCGCCAAGGAATGACCCGCGCTCTGGCCCACCAACCCGATCTGCAACGTGATGGTGTTCGAGAAGGCCGCATCGTACGCGTTGACCACGTCAGTGAACGCCGTCTGCATCTGTGATGTAACACCGCGGCCGTAGGTGACATCGATGGTCATGGCGCGCGCTGGTGGCACGCACAGGCAGGCCAGACCGGTCGCCGGCATCGCCAAGCGCGGCAGTGCCACGACGCATTGCTGTCGGGGCCGACCTCGCACGACGCCGGATCACCAGATCATACCCGTTCTGCCCTAACGGCGTTCGCATCCGTCCAAATCCATGAGATTGGGACCATATAACGAGCATCTGCGGAGCGTCGGCGCGCCTGTCAAACACGTTTCCTGCCAAACACGTTTGTACAGACGGTCGGCTCGGTCTGGACAGTCGACCAGCCGCCGGGTCAGGTTGCGATCGAGACAACCCACCGTACCGCGCCACGCCCTGGAGGCACGCATGCTGTTCGACCTGACCACGCTGAAGGACGAGAACGCCTATAAGCTGTTGGTTTCGACCGTTGTTCCCCGTCCGATCGCTTGGGTCACCACCCAGGACCTGGACGGAACCGTGAATGCGGCACCGTTTTCCTTCTTCAATGCCGTGTCGGGGAAGCCTCCGGTGGTGGCGATCGGGATTGGCGGGCGGGGGCCGGGCGATGTGAAGGACACCGGCGGCAATATCCGCCGCACTGGTCAGTTCGTGGTGAACCTGGTGAGCAATGCGCTGGCCGAACAGATGAACATCACCGCGATCGATTTCGACAAGGATGTGAACGAGCTGCAGCAGGCAGGCCTGACGACGGCGCGGTCGAGCCACGTGGCGCCGCCGCGCATCGCCGAAAGCCCGGTGGCATTCGAATGCGAGCGGCTGGTGATCGTCGAAGTGGGGGTGGATCGCGCGGTGGTGCTGGGCTCCGTGAAGGCGATCCATATCAAGGACGAGTTCGTGCTGGATCCGGCGCGGTGTTACGTCGATACGCCGAAGCTCGATCTGATCGGGCGCATGCATGGCGGCGGCTGGTACGCGCGGACGACCGACCGGTTTGAGCTGCCGCGGATCCCGGTGGATGCGTGGCCGCTGCGGCAGGCGGCGGAGTAAATGACGCGAGACAGCGTGGCGCGGAGGTGATAAGTTGCGAATAGTTCGCAACTAGGATCATGAATGCGCCTGCTGCGTCCGCTGCGTGACACCCCAATCGCCCTGTTGTGGGCGGGATTGGCCACGTCGGCCGTGGGCGACCAGCTCTATGCGGTGGTAGTGAGTTGGATCGCGGTTGCGGTGTTCGGGCCGGCGGCCGGATATCTGGGGGCGCTGTCGGCGGCGATGGTGCTGCTGACCGCGCTCGGGTGTGGTGCTTGGGCTGATCGGCAGCCGAATCGCGCGATGATGATTGCGGCCGATGGTGCCTGCGCCGGCGTGCTGCTTCTGGTGATGACGGTGTGGCTGGCGACGGGCAAGCCACCGGCGTGGGGGCTGGTGCTGGCGGTGGGGGTGATCGCCGCGGGACAGGCGTTCTTTCGGCCGGCGTTGCAGGCGAGCCTGCCGGGCCTGATCCCCGACCGGACATTGCTGCCGGCCACCAACGCGCTGCTGGACACCACTGGCCGGATCGCCCGGCTGTTGGGCCCCGGACTGGTGTCGCTGCTCGCGGTCTGGCTGCCTTTGGTTCATTTCTTGGCACTGGATGCGGCGACCTTCATCGTTTCGGCGGCGTGTATCCTGGTCATTGGCCGGCTGCGGGCGATGCCGCATACGCCGCCCGCGGATCGGGAAAGCATGGCCGCGTCGGTGGCGCGTGGCTTTCGCGCCATGCGCGAGCACGCAGTGCTGGGCTTCGTCCTGGGCTCGACCTTCGTGATCAACGGCGCTTGGTACACGGCGATGTTTCTGGGTCTGCCGCTGGCGATCGATCGGCTCGGTATCACCGGGCCGGGTGGCAGTGGGCTGAGCGCCTATGGGCTGGTGATCTCGGCCTATGGCTGCACCAACCTGTTGGCGACGCTGGTGGTCGGTAATCTTGCCCTGCCAGTGCATCCGGGGCGGCGCGTGTTCAGTGGCAGCGTCACCACTGGAACCGGGATCGCGTTGCTCGGGATTGCGATGGCGATGCCCCTGCCGACCGAGGCACGGCTGCCGTGCTTCATGGCGGCGGCGGGTCTGGCGGCGATCGGTGGGCCGATGAG
Source organism: Acetobacteraceae bacterium (assembly GCA_035486355.1). GTDB lineage: Bacteria > Pseudomonadota > Alphaproteobacteria > Acetobacterales > Acetobacteraceae > Palsa-883. Next base: position 22,469 of record DATHNE010000101.1, on the reverse strand, counting down.
CGATGTCACCATCGCCACGTTGCGTCAGTTGCTGTTGGCGATGACCGACATGGCCGCGGCGATGCGGGCGTATATGGTGATGACCAATGCCGGAGCGCTGCTGGGGATGCTGCTGGCGCCGGCATTGATCCGCACGATCGGCCCGCCGGCGATGGTGCTGCTGTGCGGACTGGCGATTGCGCTGACCGGAGCGATTGGGTTGTTGCGGCACCGCGATGTGCGACTGGCGGTGGCCTGATGGGGAGCGTGGCGGATGACCGTTGACCTCACCGAGGGCGGGTATGCCTTCGCCCCAGGCGTGTTCCAGTACTCCGCCGGGGTGCGGGCGCTGGTGGGATACCGCATCGAGCGGGTGCGCTTCGCGCGGCTGGTTTCGTTGCGGGAGGGGTTCGCGCGGATCGCGGCGATGCTGCGTGAGGCCGGTCGGCCGCTGACCGCGCTCTGCGCGTGCGAGCTGCGATCGCCCGCGCCGTTCACCGAGGATGGGTTTCGCGCGTTCAACCAGGACTATGCGACAGTGTTGCGGGAATGGGGGCTGCTGGCGTCGGGCGCCAATCCGGTGGCGCGCAGCAATGTCTGCCCGGAGATCGATCCGCCTACGGAACCGCGATTCCATGCGTTCTGTTATGCCGTGCCGGATGCCGCGGCGGCGCCGTCCTTTGTGGTGGCTGGGTCGGGTGAGGTGACCGAGGGGCAGACGACGTATCGCGACCATGTCATTGCACCAGGTGATACCAGCGCGGTGGGGATGCGCGCCAAAGCACGCTTTGTGGTTGGTGAGATGGAACGGCGAATGGCACTGCTGAACGCGGACTGGTCAGTGGTGACGGCGACGCAGGCCTATACCGTATTCGAGATGAACGGGTTCATCGCCGACGAGGTCGTGCGGCGCGGCGCCATGGCGCATGGCCTGACCTGGCATTTCGCGCGCCCGCCGATTGTCGGGTTGGATTTTGAAATGGATTGCCGGCGCGTGGCGGTGGAGCGGGTGCTGGCGTGAGGCAACGCAGTGAGAGCGACGGCGCGCTACGCCGTGCAACCGGCGTCGCGCAGCAGCTCGGTGACGGCGGCTTCAGGCACGTCCGTCGCGGTGAAGGCCTGGCCGATGCCGCGGGTCAGCACGAATTTCAGCGCGCCGTCCTGCACTTTCTTGTCGTGCCGCATATGCCCGATCAGTGTTGCGGCCGAGAAGCGGCGGTTCAGCATCGCCAGTTCTGCCGGCAGGCCGACGCCGGAGACATGGGCGATGACGCGTTCCGCATCCGCCGCGCTGCAATGGCCGAGCCGCGCCGAGAGGCGGAAGGCCAGCCCCAGGCCGATCGCCACCCCCTCGCCATGCAGCAGACCACCGGAGTAGCCGTACTCCGCCTCCAGCGCGTGACCGAAGGTATGGCCCAGGTTCAGCAGGGCGCGGCCGTCATTGGGCTTTTCCTCGCGCTCGTCATCGCCGACCACGGCGGCCTTGAAGGCGCAGGCGCGGCGGATCGCCTCGGCCTGCACTTCGGCGTCACCCGCGATCACGGCGGTGCCATAACGTTCGCACCATGCAAAGAACGCGGCATCGCCGATCAGCCCCGCCTTGGCGATCTCGGCATAGCCCGCGCGCAGTTCCCGCGCCGGCAACGTCGTCAGCGTCGTGGTATCGGCCAGCACCATGCGCGGCTGGTAGAAGGCGCCGGCCAGGTTCTTGCCATGCTTCGTGTTCACGCCAGTCTTGCCACCGACGGAACTATCGACCTGCGACAGCAGCGTGGTCGGCATCTGCACGAAGGGTAGGCCGCGCAACGCGGTTGCCGCCGCGAAGCCGGCCAGATCGCCCACCACGCCGCCGCCCAGCGCGATGATCGTGGTGCGGCGTTCGACCCGCGCATCGAGCAACCGGTTCAGAACGTCGACGTAATTTGCCAGGCTTTTGCTCGCCTCACCGGCGGGCACGATGATCTCACTGGAAACGATCGCGGTCTCGGCCAGGCCGCGCCGCAGCGTGTCCAGATGCAGCGGGGCTACATGATCGTCGGTGATGATCATCGCGCGCTTCTGCGGCAGGCGTGGAGCCAGCAGTGCGCCGGCGCGTTCCAGCAGATGATCGCCGATGATCACATCGTAGTTGGTGCTGGTGAGGTTCACGGTCAGCCGCCGTGGCGCGCGATAGGCCAGCAGCCCGTCCATCACCTGCGTGGTGGTGGTCTCCGCCGGCTCGTCGGTGCAATCGATGATGACGTCAGCCTCGGCATAGAGCGGGTACCGCTGGTTCATCAGCCGCTGCATGATCTCGGCCGGGTCGCCACCGTGCAGCATCGGGCGATGGCTGCGGCCGGCGACGCGGCGCAGCAGCATCGGCAGGGTGCAGCGCAGCCAGACCGAGACCGCTTCCTCGCGCACGACGGCGCGGGTGTCGGGATCGACGAAGGCGCCACCGCCAAAGGCCAACACGAGCGGATCGCCGGCCAGCAGGCGGCGGATCACCCGGCGCTCGCCATCCCGGAACGCTTGCTCCCCATAACGTGAAAACAGCTCCGGGATGGTGCAGCCGGCGGCGGCTTCGATCTCGGCATCTGCATCGCGGAACGGCAACCCGAGGCGTGCGGCCAGCCGGCGGCCGATCGAGGTCTTGCCGGCGCCCATCAACCCGACGAGCACGATGCTGCGCCCGGCGAGGGCGTCGGGCAGCCGCAGGGCATCGCGAAGCTCGGTGTTGCGCGTCATGGCGGGCGAGGCTAGCACAACGCGCGACGCCGAGGCCACGCGAGGCCTCGTGCAGCGGAGTCGCACACTCATCATGGCGCGCGTGTTCCTGATCGTTCTTGCTGCCGGGTTGATCATCGTGGCGGCCAGCGTGGCCTATCTGGGCGCGTTCCCGCCGTCGGCGCATGTGCAGACGGTCGAGAAGGTGCTGCCGAACGACGGGTTCAAAAGCCAGTAGATGGACCGCCACATCGAGGCGTTCCTGGAGATGCTGGTGGCCGAGCGCGGCGCGGCGCGGAACACGCGGCTGGCCTACGCGGCCGATCTGGAGGATTTCGCGCGTTTCGCCGCGGCACGTGGCGCAGCGCCGGCGCGGGCAAATGCGACGGTGCTGCAGGCTTATATGGCAGGGCTTTCGCGGGCCGGGCTGGCGGCGCGGACGGCCGCACGGCGGCTGTCGGCGTTGCGGCAGTTCCATCGGTTCCTGCTGCGTGAGGCGGTGCGGGCGGACGATCCGACCGCGATGCTGGACGCGCCGAAACTGGGGCGGCCGTTGCCGAAATATCTGAGCGAGCAGGAGGTGGATGCCCTGCTGATGGCGGCCGCGGCGCGGCCCGGGCGGCAAGGCGTGGTCGCGAAGGCGGCGCTGGAGATCCTATACGCGTCGGGGCTGCGGGTATCGGAGCTGCTGGAATTGCCACGTCGGGCGCTGTCGGGAGATGCGGTGGTGCTGATGGTGAAGGGGAAGGGCGGGAAGGAGCGGATCGTGCCGCTGTCGGAGGCGGCGAAGCTGGCGGCAGGGGAGCTGGCGGCACTGGATGAGACGGGGACGCGGTGGCTGTTTCCCGGTCGCGATGGGCGTCAGCCGATGACCCGGCAGGGGTTTGGGCTGATGCTGAAGATCGTGGCGCTGGAGGCAGGGTTGGATCCGGCGCGCGTGTCACCGCATGTGCTGCGGCATTCGTTTGCCTCGCATCTGTTGGCGCATGGGGCGGATTTAAGGAGTTTGCAGTTGCTGCTGGGGCACGCGGATATCGCGACGACGCAGATTTATACGCATGTGCTGGCGGAGCGGTTGCAGAAATTGGTGGAGGCGCATCATCCGCTTGCACGAAGGTGAGGCGGGCGGGCCTGCGCTACCACGAATTGGCCCTTTCCGGGCAGGGTTCCCTTGATTCGCTGGCCTTGGTCGATGACGCATGGCAGACGCGGATGCCACCGGCGATCTGGGTGAAAGTGGCGAGGTCCGACCTGAGCCGGTCCGGCGTTGTCTCCAGCGAAACGATCAGGACGCGATCGGGCTTGTTGGCTGGGGCGTCTTCGTTGGCATAGATCACCATTGCTTGGAGCGTGACGATGCCGTTCTCGTCGGCGCGGCAGCCCGCCGCAGGCATGCCGAGCAGCACAATGCCCCGCGACAGGGGGGCATGCAGGTCGCCGCACATCTGTTCCGCCAGCTCCGCGTTGGATTCCGGAGGCGAGTCCTGACGGTCCTCGCGGTGGAAATGGGCGACGTTCTGACTGTAGAATATTTCAATGGATGGGACGAATGATGCCGGTCGTCGTACGCTCGAGGAATATCCTCGCGGCTCACCACATCGATCGGGCGGCACGAGATAGATCTGGGTCCCGTGGTCTGATCCGCTCCGATCAGTTGGCAGTGGGCAGTAGGTCAGGCCACGGGGTATGTCAGCGACCAGGCCGTATTGTTGAGACACGAACAACGCTGGGGCTGGCCGCGCGGCGAGGTCGGCCGCGCGCGCGGGGAAGAGCCCGGCGAACGCGAGGACAACCGCGCCGGCGATAGCCTGTCCTGTGGTCCGTCGTGCAGGGCCCATGGCTTTGCTCTACCGAATATTCTTGGCAGCGGAATGAAGTGATTGCCTTGCCGTGTCGGCATCGCGCGCCAGGCGCAACAAGGTCGGGAGCTGCCGGGGCTGTGCAATGATTGATGCGATAACGCGTCCAAAGCCGATCGCGCCGTGATGGTCGAGTGCGATCAGAGCGGCAGCCGGCAGGTCGCGGTCGGCGGGGTCGCAGATTGCGCGCAGCACGGCGAAGGGTAGGTCGTGGGCCTGCGCGATCCGGGCGACGGCGCCGCTTTCGAGGTCGAGTGCGGCAGCGCCGGTAGTGGTGAATAGCACGTGTTTGGCGGCGGCTGTGGCGACGGTGGTGCGGACGCCGAGCAGCGGGGCCGGGAGGCCGGAGCCGAGCCGAATTCGTAATGATACGTCGGTAGGGATACGGCGATCGTCGGTGAGCACTTCGGTGGGGAGCAGCAGCGTGCCAGGGTGCAGGACGGGGTCCAGGCCGCCGGCGAGGCCGAAGCTGATCAGCGCACGGGCTCCGGCGCGAACCGCCCGTTCCGCAGCGGCAACGGCACCTTCGTAATTGCCGCCGCCGATCGAGACGGGCCAGTTGAGGACGCCGGCGACGCGCGCCTCGGCGACGAGGCCGACGATGACGGTGGGAGGCGAGCTTTCGTTCGGCGTCATGGCCGGCCTTGTACCGGCCATCGGCGCTTTGCCGGTCGTGCGCAGATGGGCGGGACAGGCCCGGCCATAACCGGGAGGCGATGGTTGGTACGGCAGCCCAACATCAGAACCCAAAAGCCACGTGCTTCGTGTTGCCGTGTTGCAGGTTGCGGTAGCGGGCCAACGCCATCGCGGGGAAATAGCGGCGGTAGCCATGGTAGCGGAGATAGAACACGCGCGGGAAGCCCGCGGCGGTGTAGGGCAACTCGGTCCACTCGCCGTCGTCGCGCTGCGTGCGCATCAGACAGTCAATACCGCGCGCGGTGGCGGGATGATCCGCGGCGCCGGCCGCCATCAGGCCGAGCAGCGCCCAGGCGGTCTGGCTGGCGGTGCTTTCCTTGTAACGGCCATGCGGGGCGTCGGCGTAGCTTTCCTCGTCCTCGCCCCAACCGCCGTCGGCGCGCTGCACCGAGGCCAGCCATGCGACGGCCCGTCGCATGGCCGGATCGTCCGGTGTCACGCCGGCGGCGTTCAGCGCGCACAGCACCGACCACGTGCCGTAGATATAGTTGGTGCCCCAACGGCCGAACCAACTACCGTCCTTCTCCTGCTCGCGGCGCAGGAAGGCGAGCGCGCGGGCTTGCACCGGGTGATCGGACGGCAGGCCGATCTGCGCCAGGAACGACACGCAGCGGGCTGTGACATCCGACGTGGGTGGATCGAGCAACGCACCATGATCGGCGAAGGGGATGTGGTTCAGGTAGAGATGCGTGTTCTCCGGCTCGAACGCGCCCCAGCCGCCATCGGAGGACTGCATCCCGATGATCCAGTCGCGTGCGCGGGCGATAGATTCGGCGTGAGCCGGATTACCGTTCCGATGTAACAACATACCGACCACCGCAGTGTCGTCGACATCGGGATAGTGCGGGTTGGCATACTGGAACGCCCAGCCGCCGGGCGGCGTGGTGGGGCGGCGCACAGCCCAGTCGCCGACGACGTCATTGACCTGACGTATGCGCAGCCACGCGCAGGCGGTGTCGGTGGAGACCCCAGCTTCGGCCAGCGCGTGGCCGGCAAGCGAAGTGTCCCAGATCGGCGACAGGCAGGGCTGGCAATAGGCGCGGTCGTTCTCGATTACCAGCAGCTTGCGCACCGCACGCCAGGCGATGCCGGCGGCGGGATGATCGGGGGCGTAGCCCAGCGTATCGAACATCATCACGCTGTTGGCGATGGCGGGGTAGATACCGCCCAGGCCATCATCGCCGTTCAGGCGTTCGGTGACGAAGTCCACCGCCTTCTCGATCGCGCGATCGGCGCTGCGCTTGGGGAAATACGGCTGGGCCGCACGCAACACGCTGTCGACGCTCTTGAAGAACCGTCCCCAGGCGGAATGATAAGGGCCGCGGATATAGTCCGTCACCTGCTCTGGCGGGGTACGGAACAGCTCCCGGATCTGCACGTTGCGCGGATTGCGCGCGATCGGGCGTTTCGCCATCAGCACCAGCAGCGGCACGATCACAGTGCGCGACCAGTAGGATACCTTACTGAGGTGGAACGGAAACCACAGCGGCAGATGCATGATCTCGAGTGGCATCACCGGCACGGCGTGCCACGGCACCTGGCCGAACAGGGCGAGCTGAGCGCGGGTGAACACGTTGGTGCGTTCGGCCCCGCCGGCGGCGAGGATGGCGTCACGCGCGCGGACCATGTGCGGCGCGTCGGGATCGTCGCCGACCGCCTTCAGCGCATAGTACGCCTTGACGCTGCACGAGATGTTGAACGCACCGTCATGAAACAGCGGCCAGCCGCCGTGCTCGCCCTGCATTGACCGCAGATAGACGCCGATCTTCTGCTGCAGCGGCACCTCGATGCGGTCGAGGAAATGCTCCAGCAGCACGTACTCCGCCGGGATAGTGGCGTCGGCCTCGAGTTCGAAGACGAAATGACCATCGTCGTGCTGATACCCACGCAACGCGGCGGCGGCGCGGTCAACGGCACTGTCCAGATGATCCCGCGGCGAGGCTTGGTCCATGGTGTCAGGCGGCCAACAGGGTGGCGGCGGTTTCACCCGACCTGATCGCACCTTCGATGGTGCCGGGCAAGCCGGTCGCGGTCCAATCACCGGCCAGCACCAGGTTGGCGATATCGGTCTTCGCCTGCGGGCGGCGGCGTTCCTGCGTGGCAGTGGCGGCGACGGTGGCACGGCGTTCCTTCACCACGCGCCAGGGCGGCGGGGTGCGGCCGGTGAGGCCAAGCGCGGCACGCACGTTCGGCCAGACCGAGGCGGCGATGCGGTTGGCATCCATCTCGGCCAGGCCGGAGGCGGCGGAGGTGGTGGTGGAGACATGGCTCTGTTTGACGAACACCCATTCCGCGGTGCCCCCGATCAGGCCGATGAAGCCGATGGGGCCGGGATCGGCCGCGATGCGGAAATGGACGTTGACGATGGCCTCGAACACGGCGGGCACCATCAGGTTGGGCAACAACTCGGCCGCCACCCAGGCGGGTGCCGCGAGCACCACGGCATCGGTCGGGCCAAGCAGGATCGCGCGGTCCGGACCGCACAGCGCAGTGACCCGGCCCGCACTTGTGGTCAGGCTGCCGATGCGGTGGCTGAACCGGAGCTGAGCGCCGCGGGCGGCAAGAGTGCGCACCGCCGGGTCGATTAATGCGCTCGACAGGCCCGTATGGGGGAACATCGGCAGGCAGGCATCGCCGCCAGCGGCCAGGGTTTGGCGCAACACCGCGGCGAGCAGGCGGGTCAGGGCGGCCTCCGGCTGGGTGTTCAGCGCGGCGACGGTCAGAGGTGCGAGCAGCGGCCGGTAGAGGGCGTTCTGGCGAAAGCCGGCATGCACGGTCTTATCGTTCCGTGTCCGTAACATACGCGCCAGCACGGCGTAGTCCAGCACCTTGGTGCCGGGTACGCGGCGGCCACGGGAGAACACCCACCAGGGAAAGCGGCCACGGTTGGGGCGAAGCTCCCAGCGCTGCTCGGTGGTCAGGTCCATGAAGGGAAATATGGGGGCGGCGGGGCCCGTCATCGCAGCGCGGCCGCCGATCGTATCGAGATAGCGCATGGCGGCGGTGTTGCCGGACAGCAGCAGGTGGTTGCCATTGTCGACCGTCAGGCCCAGCTCGCGGTCGAAATAGGACCGACAGCGACCACCGGCGACGGGCCCAGCCTCGTAAATCGTCACGGCGCGCCCGACCGCGGTGAGCGCGAGCGCGGCTGACAGCCCGGCAAGGCCGGCGCCAATGACGTGGACGTGGCCGCTCATGGACGGGTGGTGGAACCCCTGAGACGTGGAGCGGGTGACGGGAATCGAACCCGCATAGCCAGCTTGGAAGGCTGGAGCTCTACCATTGAGCTACACCCGCGCGAGAGGCGCAGGTTTAGCCGGCACGTGGGGTGAGGTGCAATTGGGGGTGGTAAAACAACGAAACCGAGGAGTGCGGGGCGGGTTCTGGCCAACGGGGTGGATTTTGTGCATGTGACACCGACCAGCCACCTGAGATCGAAGCCATGCCCCGACCCGTCGATGCCGTGATCGAAACCGCCCGCGACGTCTTGGGCGAGCGCATCACCACCAATGTCACGCTACGCGAGCATCACTCGCACGGCCAGGATACCCAGCCGCCGGTGCTGCCGGACGCGGTCGCCTTCGTCGAAACCACTGACGAGGCGGCGAAGCTGCTGGCGCTGTGCCATGCGCAGGGTGTGCCGGTGGTGCCGTGGGGGGCGGGGACGTCGCTGGAGGGCCATGTCACGCCGGTGCGTGGCGGGATCACGCTGGACCTGTCGCACATGACGAAGATCCTGGATGTGAGCCAGCCCGACATGGATTGCCGCGTCGAGGCGGGGGTAACGCGCGACCAGCTCAACACGCATCTGCGCGATTCGGGGCTGTTCTTTCCGGTCGATCCGGGCACGTCCGCCTGCACGATCGGGGGGATGTGCGGCACCCGGGCCTCAGGCACCAACGCGGTGCGCTACGGGACGATCCGGGAGAATGTGCTGGGGCTGACCGTGGCGCTGGCGGACGGGCGGGTGATCCGCACCGGTGGGCGGACGCGCAAATCGGCCACCGGCTACGACCTGACACGGCTGTTCATCGGGTCCGAGGGCACGCTGGGGGTGATCACCGAGATCCAGATGCGGCTGCACGGCATCCCCGAGGCGATGTCGTCGGCGACCTGTCAGTTCCCGACCCTGAAGGGCGCGGTGGAGACGGTGATCGCCATCCTGCAATGCGGCATCCCGGTGGCGCGGATGGAGCTGCTGGACGAGGTGCAGATCGACGCGTGCGTGGCGTATTCGAAGCTGGAGGGGCTGGGTTCGCTGCCGACCCTGTTCTTTGAGTTCCACGGCACGCCAGCCTCGGTGGCCGAGCAGGCGCTGCAGGCGGAGGAGATCGCCGGCGGGTTTGCGGGACGCGGCTTCCGTTGGGCGACCGAGGCAGCAGAGCGCAACAAGTTGTGGCAGGCGCGGCATGACGCGTACTGGGCGTGCCTGGCGCTGAAGCCGGGGCATCAGGGCATCGCGACGGATGCGATTGTGCCGATCTCGCGGATGGATGAGGCAATCCTGGGGGCGAAGGAGGACATCAAGGCCTCGGGGCTGATCGCGCCGATTGTGGGCCATGTGGGGGATGGGAATTTTCACACGGTGATCCTGGTGCCGCCGGAGCCGGACGGGTTGGCGCGGGCGTGGGAGCTCGACAAAAAGATCGTGGCGCGCGCGCTGGCGTTGGGCGGGTCGTGCAGTGGCGAGCATGGGGTGGGGATCGGGAAACGGGAGTTTTTGGAGCAGGAGCATGGGGTCGAGGCGCTGGCGGTGATGCGGTCGATCAAGGCGACACTGGATCCACGGGGGATATTGAATCCGGGGAAGCTGTTTTTGAATTAGCGCGTGATGACGGAAGGCGGAATCGCCGTGGCTATCTCGGTTCATGGGAGCGTCCGCGAATTGTCATCACAGTGTCATCACGACGCACGTAACGCGTGCTGCACCGGCGCTGCGTCATCATGCGGTCTCAAGCGGCCGCCGACGTCTTTTCATGTGGTATGGACCAACGTCGTGGATGCTTAGCCTGCACCCGGCATGACGTGAAGGGGTTGGCGCGTCATCCATCTTGCGAGCGTATTTCCGGCTGGGCAGGTTCAGCAACGACGCAGCAGAGAGACCGTCATGTACCAGGATCCCGCCACGGCGGCCAAACGTCTCGGCACCAAGCCGTTCATCCATCCCACCGCGCAGGTGCGCGACAGCACGTTCGGGGCGTATTGCGAGGTGGGCGCGCGGACAAAGGTCTCGGAAAGCAGCTTCGGCGATTACAGCTATGTGGTGAACGACGCGGACATCATCTACAGCACATTGGGGAAATTCTGTTCGATTGCGGCACAGACGCGGATCAATCCGGGGAACCATCCGCTTGATCGGGTGGCGCTGAACCATTTCACCTATCGTGCGTCAGCCTATGGGCTGGGACCGGATGAGGCAGGATTTTTCGATTGGCGACGGTCATTTGCCACGACGGTGGGCAATGATGTGTGGATTGGACATGGCGCGATCGTGCTGCCGGGTGTGAGCATCGGCAATGGCGCGGCGATCGGGGCCGGGGCGGTGGTGACCAAGGAGGTGCCGCCGTTCGCGATCATGGTGGGCGTGCCGGCGCGGCTGGTGCGGTTCCGGTTTCCGCCGGAGATCATTGCGGCGCTGGAGCGGATCGCCTGGTGGGATTGGCCGCGGGAGAAGTTGGCGGAGGGGCTGGAGGATTTCCGGCGACTGGAGGCGGCGGCGTTCTGCCGGACCTACGACCCCGGAACGTGACGTCGTCGGTTGTTCAATGAATGGACTTACGTGTGATCTCGCCGCGGCGCCCATAGGTGGCGATGGTTGCCATGCCCTGTACCTGCCAGGGTGTGGTTGTGAACGCGACCGACTGGCCTTCCGGCGTGCACAGTGTGAGCAGCAGCTGCTGCCCGTTGGGTGTCGGCGCCATACTCCAGCTATCCAGCGGGTGAACGCTGCCGGGTTCGACGCGACGCGGCAGCACCGCGAACACTGCATTCAGGCAGGCGGCGGGCAGGGACAGCGCAGTGACCTGTCCAGCCGTATCGCGCAGGCGCAGGTGCACGCGCTGCCCGTCATGCGACAATCGCACGTCGATGATGCCGGTGGCGTCGATGCGGGTTGGCGCGGCCATGGCTACAGCGCGGCGGCCACGGCTTTCGTTTCGGTGTAGAGTTCCATGACCTCCTTGCCCATCTCGCGACCCCAGCCGGATTCCTTGTAGCCACCGAAGGGCAGCGCCACGTCACCAAAATTATGGGTGTTCACCCACACGGTGCCGGCACGGATGCGACGCGCGAGCTTGTGGGCGATGCCGAGATCGCGGGTCCATACGCTGGCGGCGAGCCCATAATTGGTGGCGTTGGCTTCCTTGGCGATGCGGTCGAGGTCGCTATCGTCGAACCGCATCGCGCAGACCACCGGGCCGAAGATTTCATTGCGGACCACCGACATCTCGGGCCGCGTGTCGGTCAGCACCGTGGGAGCGACGAAGTAGCCGGCATTGCCGACGCGTTCGCCGCCGGTGACAACGCGGGCGCCTTCCTTGCGGCCGCTTTCGAGGAAGCCAGTGACGCGGGAGAACTGCTCCTCGGAGACGAGCGGACCCATCTGGGAGTCGGGATCCAGACCGGGACCGATACGGATCTTGCCGGCCTCGCCGACGACGCCATCCATGAGTTTGTCAAACACCTTTTTGTGCGCGTAGAGACGTGAGCCGGCGGTGCAGCACTGACCCATGTTGAAGAAGATCGCGCTGGCGGTGCCTTTGATGGCGACATCCAGGTCGGCATCCGCGAACACGATGGCGGGAGATTTGCCGCCGAGTTCCAAGGACACTTTCTTCAGGTTGCCAGCGGCGGCTTGCACAATCAGCTTGCCGACCTCGGTGGAGCCGGTGAAGGCGACTTTGTCGACATCCGGATGTGCGGCGAGCGCGGCGCCGGCGGTTTCGCCGAAGCCGGTGACGACGTTCACCACGCCCGGCGGGAAGCCGACTTCGGTTATGAGCTGGCCGAGGCGCACCGCGGACAGCGGCGTCTGCTCGGCGGGCTTCAGCACGATGGTGCAGCCGGCGGCCAGCGCGGGGGCGAGCTTCCATCCCGCCATCATCAGCGGGAAGTTCCACGGGATGATCTGGCCGACCACGCCGATCGGCTCGTGCATCGTGTAGGCGTGCCAGCACCCGGGGGCGGAGATCGGAATCGTTTCGCCAGTGAGGCGGGTGGCCCAGCCGGACATGTAGCGGAACATCTCGTAGGAGCCGGGCACGTCGATGGCGCGTGCGTCGCGGATGGGTTTGCCGTTATCGAGGGCTTCCAGCACGGCGAATTCCTCGCGGTGGGCTTCGAGGGCGTCGCCGAGGCGGTAGATCAGTTTGCTGCGTTCGAGGGGGGACATCTGCGGCCACGGGCCGGATTCGAAGGCGTGGCGCGCGGCGGCGACGGCGGCGTCGATATCGGCGGCGCCGCCTTCCGCGACCTTGGCGATGGGCTGGCCGGTGGCGGGGTCGAAGACGTCGAAGGTCTTGCCGGATTTGGCGTTGACCCATGCGCCGTCGATCAGGAGTTGCAGTGGCTTGGCGATGAAGTTGGCGGCGAGGTCGGGGATCCGCGCAGGCTGCAGCATGACGTTCATCGCCGGTTTCCTCCTGGGGCGAACGCTATTCCCAAAAGGACATAGCGTACGATGCGAGAGGTGTCATCCCCTGGGTCCTGATGCTGTGTCATGGCCGGGCTTGGCCCGGTTACCCACAACGTGCGTTGTGTCAGAAAGCAAGTCGCGGGTGGCCGGCCGGAGCCTGTCCTCGGGTGGGCCGTGGCCCGACCCGTGGGCCGGCCATGACATGGTGGGCGTTAGCCCGCGGCGCGCGCGTCCTGAATCGCTTGCCAAATCTTCAGCGGCGTCGCGGGCATGTCGATGTGGGTGATACCAAATTCCGATAGCGCATCGATCAGCGCGTTCATGATGGCGGGGAGAGATCCGGCGCAGCCGGCCTCGCCACACCCCTTGGCGCCGAGTGGGTTGGTGCGTGCCGGTACCGGGTGGCTTTCGAAGCCGAACGATGGCAAGTCCGAGGCGCGCGGCAGGCCGTAATCCATGTAGGAGCCAGTCAGCAATTGACCATCTTCGTCGTAGACCACCATCTCGGTCAGCGCCTGGCCGATGCCTTGTGCGATGCCGCCATGCGCCTGGCCGGCCACCAGCATCGGGTTCACCAGCACACCGAAATCATTCACTGTGGCGTAACGGTCGATCACCAGTGTGCCGGTGTCGGGGTCGAGTTCGACCTCCGCGATGTGGCAGCCGTTCGGGAACGCTGACGGCACGCCCTTGAAGATGTGCTTCACGTCCAGCGTACGCGGCAGGTCCTCGGGCACATCCGCGGTGCGCAGCCATTCCGCGAGCGCCATGATGTTGACGCCGCGATCGGTGCCGGCGATGAAGAAGCGGCCGTTGACGAACTCGATGTCGACGACGGCGGCTTCCAGCATATGCGCGGCGAGCTGCTTGCCCTTGTCGATGACGAGGCCGCTGGCCTCGACGATCGCGCCACCGCTCTGCATCATCGAGCGCGATCCACCAGTGCCGCCGCCAGCCACAAGCTCGTCCGAATCCCCTTGCAGTAGCTTGATCTTTTCGAAGGGGATGCCAAGACGATCAGACAGCACCTGCGCGAAGGGCGAGGCATGGCCCTGGCCATAGTCCAGCGTGCCGGTGATGATGGTCACTGTACCGTCGTCTTCGAAGCGGATGCCGCCCATCTCATTGCCGGCATCGGCGGTCACTTCCAGGTAGTGGCCAATGCCGCGGCCACGGATCTTGCCGCGGGTGCGCGTGTCTGCCTGGCGCGCAGCGTAGCCGTTCCAGTCGGCGGCGAGCAGCGCCTTTTCCATGACGATGTGAAATTCGCCGCTGTCGTACACCATGCCGGAGGGCGCGCGGTATGGCATCTGCTCCGGCTTGATGTGGTTGCGGCGGCGCAGTTCCACCGGGTCGATGCCCATCTCACGCGCGGCGGTCTCCACCATGCGTTCCATATAGTAGTTGCCCTCGGGCCGGCCCGCGCCGCGATAGGCCCCCACGGGCGTGGTGTTGGTGAACATGCATTTGGCGGACACCTCGATCAGTGGCGTGGCATAGACGCCGATGATGTTCTTCACCGTGTTCAAGGTGGGCGGGATCGTGGTGGCGTTGCTCAGCCAGGCTCCGAGGTTGCCGTAGCCGGTGACCCGCAGTGCGAGGAATTTGCCCTCTGCGTCCACTGCCAGCTCCACGGTCATCTCATGGTCGCGACCATGGCTGTCGGACAGAAAGCTTTCCGAGCGCTCATCGGTCCATTTCACCGGCCGGCCGAGTAGCTTCGCGGCGTGCAGTAGGCAGATATATTCCGGGTAGGCCGAGGCCTTCATGCCGAAGGATCCGCCAACATTGCCAGTCAGGACACGGATTTTCTCCACCGGCACGCCCAGCACGCCGCTGAGCAGCGCGCGCTGACCGAACACGCCCTGGCAGCCCAGCCGAAGGACATGACGATCCTCGGCCGTATCGAATTCGCCAATCGCCGAGCGTGGCTCCATTGGGCAGACGACGATGCGGCTGTTGCGCAGTGACAGGGTGGTGACGTGCGCGGCGCGGGCGATGGCGGCGGATACCTGCTCGGTGTTGCCGTAGTGGTAGTCCATGCAGAGATTGCCCGGCGCGGCGTCGTGCAGCAGCGGCGCGTCGGGTGCGGCGGCGGCGCTGGCGATGGTGACGGCGGGAAGCTGGTCGATATCGACGAAGATCGATTCGGCTGCGTCCTTGGCCAGCTGCACAGTGTCCGCGACAACCATCGCGATCGGTTCACCCACGTAGCGGACGCGATCGGTTGCCAACGGCCGCTGCGGTGGGCGTGGCGTGGGCGTGCCGTCGCGGTTCTTTCCAGTACTGGCGGGCATGTTGCCGATGCCGGCCGCATCGAGATCAGCGGCCGTGACGACCGCACGGACGCCATCCATCGCGCGGGCCATATCGGCGTCGATCACGCGTAGCGTGCCGTGCGCGACGCGGCTGCGAATCATGACGGCATAGAGCTGGTTGGGTTGATTCAGGTCATCGGTGTAACGACCCTGGCCGCGCAGTAGCACGGGATCTTCCTTGCGGGAGACAGGTTGCCCGATGGCGAATTTCTCGTTGACGAGGAAGCTCGGATCGAATGGGGCGTTCATGGAAGGCGTTCCTTGAAGCAGATCGAGACGCGACACGCTATACCCAATAGGATATAGCGAGATCCTGCAACTTGGACGCCGAAGGTGGGGCGGGGTTGGGCCTGCGTCCCGCCATTATTGTGTCATTCGAAGCCGATGTGCTGGCGATGGATCTTGTTGGTCATGGCCGACCATCTTTTGTGTGGCCGGCAAAGACATGGGTGGCCGGCACATGCCTGGCCACCACGGGGTGGCGCGGTCGTCGGGCCGCTGTACTCAGGCCGTGGCCTTGTGGGGAATGCCTTTCTCACTGAATAGCGTCTCCAGCTCGCCCGACTGGAACATCTCGGTGATGATGTCGCAGCCGCCGACGAATTCGCCCTTCACGTAGAGCTGAGGGATCGTCGGCCAGTTAGAGAACTGCTTGATCCCTTCGCGGACCTCCGTGTCCTCCAGCACGTTCGCGGTCTGGAACGGCACACCAAGATGCGAAAGGATCTGCACCACACGGGCGGAGAAGCCGCACTGCGGGAACATCGCGGTGCCCTTCATGTACAGCATCACCTGGTTCTTGGTGATGTCGCTCTGGATGCGGTCGAAGGTGGGGTTGGACATGTGGGGGACTCCTGAGTGTAGGTGCCTTGCTGGAGCGAGATTGCTGCGTCGCTGCGCTCCTCGCAATGCCAGCTGGGGTCAGTCCGGCGCGGATGTTTGCAGGGCCAGGGCGTGCAACTCGCCACCCATGCGGCCGCGCAGGGCGGCGTAGACGATCTGGTGCTGCTTGACGCGGGGGACGCCACGGAACTGCTCGGACACCACGGTGGCGGCGTAATGATCGCCATCGCCGGCCAGGTCCTCCACCGTGACGCGCGCGTCCGGCAGAGCGGCCTTGATCAGCGCCTCGATCTCATTCGCGGCCATGGCCATGGTACGGGCCCCCTCAGCCCATCCAGCTTGGGAAGAAACGTTCATGCGCCTCGCGCAGCGCGCCAACCGATATGGTGGCCCCGTCGGGTAGTGTCAAATCCCGCCCGCCGGAGGTGCCTAGGCGCATGGCTGGAATGTTCGCGGCCTCGGCGGCGCGCAGTGTCATGGCGAAGTCCGGCACTGCCAGGACGTAGCGGCCTTGGTCCTCGCCGAACCAGAAGGCGTGGCCGGGGATGTCGCGGGGGTGGGCGGACAGGCGCACGCCGGTGTTGCCGGCCATCGCCATCTCGGCGATCGCGACCAGCAGGCCGCCATCGGAGACGTCGTGGCAGGCGCGCACGATCCCCTTGTCGATCTGGGCGCGGACGAAGTCGCCGGCGGCGCGTTCGGCCGCGAGGTCGACCGGCGGCGGGGCGCCGTCCTCGCGGCCATTGATTTCGCGCAACCACAGCGACTGGCCGAGCCAGCCTTTGGTGACGCCGATCAGCACAACGTCCAGCCACGGCGGCAGGGCGATACCGACCGAGGCGGCGGCGTCATCGATCACGCCCAGCCCACCGATCGCGGGGGTAGGCAGGATCGCGCGGCCCTCGGTCTCGTTGTAGAGTGACACATTGCCCGACACGACAGGAAAGTTCAGTGCCTCGCAGGCCGCCGCCATGCCGCGGATGACGGCGGCGAACTGACCCATGATCTCGGGCTTCTCGGGGTTGCCGAAGTTCATGTTGTCGGTCAGCGCCAGCGGGCGGGCGCCGGTGGCGATCAGGTTGCGCCAGGCTTCCGCGACAGCCTGCTTGCCGCCTTCCTCGGGGTCGGCGACGCAGTAGCGCGGGGTGCAATCAGTGGTCAGCGCGAGGGCCAGCTTGTGGCCGTCGATCTTCACCACCGCGGCGTCGGCCGCGCCGGGGCGGCGCACGGTCTGGCCGCCAACGGTGGCATCGTACTGGTTCCACACCCAGGCGCGCGAGCAGAGATCGGGGCAGGCAATCAACCGTTCCAGAGCCACACCGAGGCCGACGCGATTCTCGATGCGGGCGGGATTCAGCGGTTCCTGCTTCGGGGTCTCGACGGTCGGGCGGTGATACAGCGGCGCCTTGTCGCTCAGCGGCGCCAGCGGGATGTCGGCTTCCACCACGCCGTTGTGGCGCACGACGATGCGGCCGGTGTCGGTCAGCTGGCCGATCACCGCGAAGTCGAGCTCCCATTTGCGGAAGATCGCTTCGGCCAATTCCTGCCGGTCGGGGCGCAGGATCATCAGCATGCGCTCCTGGCTTTCCGACAGCATCATTTCGTAGGCGGTCATGCTGGCTTCGCGCTGCGGTACTTGATCCAGGTCGAGTTCGATCCCGACGTTGCCCTTGCCGGCCATTTCGACCGAGGAACTGGTGAGACCGGCGGCACCCATGTCCTGGATCGCGACGATCGCGTCGGTCTGCATCAGTTCCAGACAGGCTTCGATCAGCAGCTTTTCGGTGAACGGATCGCCGACCTGTACGGTGGGGCGCTTCTCTTCCGAGTCAGCGGCGAACTCGGCCGAGGCCATGGTGGCGCCGTGGATGCCGTCGCGCCCGGTCTTGGAGCCAACATAGACCACCGGGTTGCCGATGCCGGCGGCAGCGGAAAGGAAGATGCGATCGGCCGGGGCGATGCCGACGGTCATCGCGTTGACCAGCGGGTTACCATCATAGGCCGGGTGGAAGTTGATCTCGCCACCCACCGTGGGCACGCCGACGCAGTTGCCATAACCGCCGATGCCGCGCACCACGCCATCGACCAGCCGTTTCGTCATCGGATTGTCGACGCGGCCGAAGCGCAGCGCGTTCAAATTGGCGATCGGCCGCGCGCCCATGGTGAACACGTCGCGTAAAATGCCCCCCACGCCGGTCGCCGCGCCCTGGTAAGGTTCGATGAAGCTTGGGTGGTTGTGGCTTTCCATCTTGAAGACCGCGGCGAGGCCGTCGCCGATCTCCACCACACCGGCATTCTCGCCTGGACCCTGCAGCACCCAGGGCGCCTTGGTCGGTAATTGCCGCAGCCAAACGCGGGAGGATTTGTAGGAGCAATGCTCCGACCACATAACGCTGAACACGCCGAGTTCCGTCAGGCTGGGCGTGCGGCCCATGATCTGCAGGACGGTGGCGTACTCGTCGGCCGACAGGCCGAACTCCCGCGCCAAGGCTTGGTTGACGTCGCGTTGCATCATGCGGCGAGCGCGTCGAACAGCGGCTTGCCATCAGTGCCACCCATCAGGGGATCCACTAGATTCTCCAGATGCGGCATCAGACCGAGCACGCGCAAATTGGGGCTGTAGATGCCGGCGATGTTGCGCGCACTGCCATTCAGATTCGCCTCGGCGATGACCTCACCCTCTGGCGTGGCATAGCGGACTGCGACCAGCCCTTCGCCCTCCAGCCGGTCGAGCGTCGCGTCGTCGGCGAAATAATTGCCCTCGCCGTGTGCCAGCACCGCGCGCGCCACCTGGCCGCGCTGATAGTGGCTGGTGAACGCGGTGTCGGTGCGCTCCACGCGCAGATGGCAATCCTGCGCCAGAAAGCGCAGCGAGGCGTTGCGCAGCAGCGCGCCGGGCAACAATCCGGCCTCGACGATGATCTGAAAGCCGTTGCAGGCGGCCAGCACATAGCCGCCGCGTTCGACATGCGCGCGCACCGCCGCCATCACCGGTGACTGTGCCGCCATCGCGCCACAGCGCAGGTAGTCGCCGTAAGAGAAGCCGCCTGGGATCACCACGAGATCGAGGTCAGCAAGATCGGTCTCGGCATGCCAGACCATGCGCGGGGCGTGGCCGGAGGACCGCTCCAGCGCGATCGCCATGTCGCGCTCGCGGTTGATGCCTGGGAAGACGATGATGCCGGCTTTCATGGCTTCTTGGCGGCTCCCGGGGCGCAGGGGAAGAAACGCACGACACTCTCGCCGATCGCCGGCGCGGCGGGGCCGTCCTCATGCGTGTCGAGATAGGCGGTGACCACCTCGGACAGCAGTTCCGCCGACAAGTTGGCGGGCGGACAGACGCCGGCCGGCATCTTGGGGGCAAACTGGAGGTCGTAGATGCCGGAGATGTAGCCGAGGCACTGGGCGTGTTTCACCGGATCGCCGGTGGCGTGGCACGTGGTCGCGAGGTCCTTCGCAGACAGCGGCGTCCAATCCGCGTGGGCGGCAGGGGTGGCAAGGAGGAGCAGGCCGGCGCCCGCCAGACCACAGAAGAGATCACGCATCGACTGACACCCTAAAGCTTTCAATCACCGTGTTGACCAGTAAGCGGCGCGCCATCTCCTCGGCCTGCGCCTTCGCGCGGCCTGGATCGGTCTCGGTCAGCTCCAGCTCGAACACCTTGCCGGCCCGCACCTCACCCACCGCGGTATAGCCCAGATTGTTCAACGCATGTCCGATCGCCTTGCCCTGCGGATCCAGCACGCCGTTTTTCAACATGACTGTGACCACCGCCTTCACTGCATCATCTCCGGCCCTTTCATGTCGCGCATCCCCGCCTCGGGCAAAATCCCGAGCCGCTTCGCCACTTCTTGATACGCCTCCTCGACCTTGCCCAGGTCGCGGCGGAACCGATCCTTGTCCATCTTCTCGTTCGTCTTGGCGTCCCAGAGCCGGCAATTATCCGGGCTGATCTCATCGGCCAGGACAATCCGCATCTCCTCATTCTCCCACAACCGGCCAAACTCCAATTTGAAGTCCACCAGCGTAATGCCCACGCCGAGAAACAACCCGGTCAGGAAATCGTTGATCCGCAGCGTCAACGCCACGATGTCATCCAGGTCCTGCGCGTTCGCCCAGCCGAAGCACGTGATGTGCTCCTCGGACACCATCGGGTTCTTCAAGGCGTCGTTCTTGTAACAGTACTCGATGATCGACCGCGGCAGCCGCGTGCCCTCCGGAATCCCCAGCCGTTCCGCCAAACTGCCGGCCGCCACATTCCGCACCACCACCTCCAGCGGAATGATCTCCACCTCGCGAATCAACTGCTCGCGCATGTTCAGCCGACGCACGAAATGCGTGGGCACCCCGATCTCCCCCAACCGCATCATCAGATACTCGCTGATCCGGTTGTTCAGCACCCCCTTGCCCGTGATCACACCCTTCTTCTGGGCGTTGAACGCGGTCGCATCGTCCTTGAAATACTGCACCAAGGTGCCCGGCTCAGGCCCCTCAAACAGAATCTTCGCCTTGCCTTCGTACAACTGCCGGCGGCGCGCCATCAACCAACCCTTTCCGCCCAATCGGGCTCACACACCGATATAGCAGCGCCCCCCCGCCGGTGCGAGGCCGCCGCGGCAGATCCAAGCCATCCCGGGAGGACGCCCGGCCAGGGCTTCGTCCTGAACCGACCAGGGCGCGTTGCCTCCCGCCCCCCAAGCAAAGGCCGGGCCTTTGCAATCCCGTGGTTGGTTGGAGAGGGGTGGGCGCGAATCGCGCGGTTGACAGGTCCGTGCTGGCGCCTCCCCTCACCAACCAACAATGTGGGGTTCCAAGGGCTCCGCCCCTCGCGGGGGTCCCGGGGGCGGGGCCCCCGGCCGGCCTGTGCGCAGGCCGCCCAGCGGACGATCGCGCGCGCCGGGCGCGGATTAGCGTCCGTGGCTGTCGGGCTTGCCGCGGGCGTCAATGCAAGTGCCGCGCGGCGTATACCACAGGCGTGCTGGACGCCGACACGGTTAACACGGCCTGGAGCAGGTCGCCTACGCGGGCGACGACAGGGCTGTTTCGATGAAATTCGCCAGCACGTCACCGTCACATGGCTTGCTCAGCAGACAAAGTGCGCCGGCGGCAAGCACTTGGTCATTGATACGATTTCCCGGAAACGCCGTGATGAAGATGATCGGAAGCTTGCGACCGCGTTTGGCGAGCTCTTCCTGCAACTCAATCCCGGTCATGCCCGGCATCTGAATATCCGAGATGAGGCAGTCCGTCGCGTCCAGCTCGGAGGACCCAAGAAAATCCTCCGCCGAGGCGAAGGTATGGGCGGCACGACCAAGAGACCGCACCAGCGCGCCAATCGAGGTCCGAACCGACTCATCGTCGTCAACGACCGATATCATGGAAGTCCTGCGCACCGGGGGATCCTCGTTACGATCGGCAAGGAACCGCCTGGATCCCTCATGCCGTCCAGGGGCGATACAAGTGGACAGCCAAGCCAGCAATTATACGAAGGTGTACACGCCCCTCAGATGGGATGCGCTGCCAGCGTCTCCGCCATGCGTACCAGGTCCGCGAGCGACTGGGCGCCCATTTTCTTCATGACGTTGCCGCGGTGCACTTTGACGGTGATCTCGCTTAGCCCGACCTTTGCCGCGATTTGCTTGTTCATCAGCCCGCCCGTGACAAGCAGCATGATTTCGCGCTCCCGGGCGGTCAGAGACTTGAACCGCGTGTGGAGCACCGTGATCTCTTCCAGGGTGCTTCGTCGGGTGCGATCGCGCGCAAGCGCCGCACTGACGGCATCCAGCATATCCTGATCACGAAACGGCTTCGCCAGAAAATCGACCGCGCCGGCTTTCATCGCGCGGACGGTCATCGGGATATCGCCGTGCCCGGTGACAAATATGATCGGGATTTCCCGATACAACCTGGCGATCTGGG
Organism: Acetobacteraceae bacterium; assembly: GCA_035486355.1. Classification (GTDB taxonomy): domain Bacteria; phylum Pseudomonadota; class Alphaproteobacteria; order Acetobacterales; family Acetobacteraceae; genus Palsa-883. The sequence goes on along the minus strand of DATHNE010000101.1, from coordinate 516 downwards.
CCTGGAAATCCAGGCCGCTTACGCCAGGCAGACGGACATCGAGAATGAGGCAGCTCTCCACGTTGGGCGGCTGTCGGTCCAGCAATGCCGCCACAGAGCCGAACCCCTCCGCCTCCAGACCCACGGATCGGAACAGCGCCGCGAGCGCCGCACGTATGGACGGATCGTCGTCCACCACAAGCACCAGAGCACGGCCCATAGGCGGCGAGATAGGGGAGAGGTCGGCTTCACTCAAATAGTCACCCGGATCCTGCGGCAGGTTGCCAGGGAGCATCCATGGCGTACCCTCTTTGTCCCAGCGCGTCAGTTTCCCTCAGCCAAGGACGCATCGCAAGGTCTGTCCCAGGTCTGTCCAGGGGAATCGCTTGAATGACGTAAGCTGTGCCGGTGACGACGTTAAGGAGATAATCTTGGTTCCATCCGGCCTTTTTTCGGCGGTTTTTGAGGCTGGTGATAGGCTTTGCCTGTGTGAGGAGATTGAGGGCGGTGTGCTTGATGACGGCCATGTTGGCGGGG
>DATHNE010000100.1:0-2261 GCA_035486355.1 Acetobacteraceae bacterium | reverse complement strand
CGACACCAACGCGGGCGGCCATGACCGCCGGCATTTCCTGAAATGCATGACCTGGGCAGGCACCGCGATGGTTTGGTCGGTCGCCGGCGGCATTCCGCGCTCGCGGCTGATCGGCAGCGCCGAGGCGGCAACCAGCACGGGTTTCAATTTCGTGCAGATCAGCGACAGCCACCTGGGCTTCGACAAGGCGGCCAACCCGAACACAACGGCGACGTTGCAGGAGGCGCTGAACGACGTCAGCGCTCTGCCGGGGACGCCGGCGTTCATGATCCACACCGGCGACATCTCGCATCTATCGAAGCCGGCGCAGTTCGACACCTGCCAGGGCCTGATGCAGCAGACCAAGCTGACGGCCTACACGGTGCCGGGCGAGCACGACATCCTGGAGGAAGACGGCAAGTCGTACTTGAATCGTTTCGGCAAGGGCTCCAAGGGCGACGGCTGGTACAGCTTCGACGCCGGCGGGGTGCATTTCATCGGCCTGGTCAACGTTGTGAACCTGAAAGGCAACGGGCTCGGCGACCTCGGGCACGAGCAGCTTGAGTGGATGGAGCGCGACGTGAAGGGGCTTTCCGCCAGCACGCCGGTCGTGGTGTTCGCGCATGTGCCGCTGTGGATCGCCTATCAGGATTGGGGATGGGGCACCGCGGATGGCGCGCAGGCGCTGGGGTATTTGAAGCGGTTCGGCTCGGTCACCGTGCTGAACGGGCATATCCACCAGGTGCTGCAAAAGGTGGAGGGACACGTGGCGTTCCACACCGCGCGCTCCACGGCGTTTCCGCAGCCGGCGCCGGGGACTGCGCCGAGTCCGGGCCCGATGGTAGTGCCGGCTGGTCAGCTCAAGAGCTATCTCGGCATTGCGCGCGTGAGCCTGGTGTCGTCGCAGGCGCCGCTGGCGATCGTCGATACCCCGCTCGCTTCAGCCTGAAGGAGGCAACATGTCGGATTTTTTGCAACCGGGCCACTTGGCCCGGCGGGTGGTGTTGCGCCGTGTGCTGAGCGCAGGTGCCGGCGCGGTGGTCGCGGCGGTGGGCATGCGGGTGAGCAGGGCAGATGACGGGACGAAGGTGGTGATTGGCAACTTCGCGTTTGGGCCGCCGATGTTGCGGGTGAAGGCGGGGACGACGGTGACCTGGGTCAATCATGACGATATCCCGCACAGCATTGTTTGTCCGCCGCTGAGCGTGCACTCGCATCCGATGGATACGGATGAGTCGTTCAGCTTCACCTTCGCAAAGGCGGGAGTTTATAATTACCTCTGCGGCCTGCATCCGTTCATGCACGGACAGGTGGTGGTGTCGGCGTAGTTGGCGGTTGGCCGGACAAAGGTTGACGTACCGGGACCGGCCGCCCCCAACCGTCATGGCCGGGCCAAGCCCGGTCACGACAAAAGGGGCGGCCGGTGCGTGGGCCGACCGGCGCGACGCATTCGAGCGCCACTCTTCACGGCGCTTTGTACTAGTCGGGAAGAGTGTCGCCGAGTGCTTGCTCTACCGTGAAAGGCGTCGTCGCAGGAAGGTCCAGTAGCCCGGTTTCGTCCAGCGCATTTAGCCGCGCTCGCGGATAGGCGATCAGGAACAATTCCGGCAACGCCGCCTTGAGGCTCGGGCTTTCGACCAGCAAGTCTTCAATCGCGTGACGCTGGTTGCGAATGGTGGTACGCCAACTCACGCTACGAAATTCCGGCTGGTATCGCCACTTCAGCAAATGCTGCAGCAGGCGCACCAAACGACTTTGCAGTTCCCGGCGCGCGCTACGTCCCACCGCTGCTATTTCCTCGGCGATGTGGTCCCAATCCAGGTCAGCGTCGTTGGCGAGGTCACCCGTCGCGCGGCGGCGCAACAGTTCGGTTTGACGCTCGGACCACAACACGACATCAGTATCGTAAAGGTCGTTCACGAGGCACTCCACGGGTCGGACCGATAGCCAAGGTGCGGAACACCTGGCATCCTCTGTTCACAGCCTAGAGCGTTTTCACCGAGATTGGAAACGCTCGCTTGAACCTGTCATTGCTTCGGCGCTACGCGCCTCGCAATGACACTGGGACGGCACCGTCAATTGCGTGGCAGCCGCGCGACTTCCGGAGCATCGGGGTTCTGCGCACGATGCCGCAGCAGATGGTCCGCCAGCACGCAGGCCAGCATCGCCTCGCCCACCGGCACCGCCCGGATGCCGACGCACGGATCATGGCGGCCTTTCGTGCTGATCTCGATGTCTGCTCCGCTGCGATCGACGCTCTGTCGCGGCGTCAGGATGGAACT
>DATHNE010000099.1:0-9350 GCA_035486355.1 Acetobacteraceae bacterium | reverse complement strand
GGCCGCGGCCCGGCGCGGCCTGCTGCAGGCGCTATTCTTCCTGCCGAGCGCGGTGCCGTCAGTCTCGGTGGGGCTGGGGCTGCTGGTGGCGTTCAGCCGGCCACCGGTGCTACTGAACGGCACCATGCTGATCGTTCTGATCGCGCATTTGGTATTGGTGTCAGCGTATACATTTGCCTCCGTCACGGCGGGATTGGCGCGGCTGCCGGAACAGATCGAACCGATCGCGGCGAGCCTCGGCGCGCGGCCACTGTATGTCCTGCGGCGCGTCACGCTGCCGATGCTGGCGCCCTATCTGGTGGCGGCGTTCGGGCTGAGTTTCGCGCTGTCGATGGGGGAGCTGGGCGCGACTATCATGGTGTATCCACCGAACTGGGTGACGATGCCGGTGGGGATCTTCGCATTGACCGATCGTGGCGATGTGTTCCAGGGCGCAGCGCTGACGATGCTGCTGGCCGGGGCGACGCTGGCGCTGCTGTTGGGCCTGGCACGGTTGCCGCTGCGCGCAACGCCGCGCTAGTAGCGCGTCGGAACGTACAGCTCCGCCGGCAGCGTGCGCCGCTCGTAGTTCGGATTGAAAATCCGATCCGGCAGCGCGATCGGTTCGTGCGGCACATCCTGGTACGGGATCTGCGACAGCAGATGCGCGATGCAGTTCAGGCGCTCGCGCTTCTTGTCGTTGCCTTCGACGATGTACCACGGTGCCTCCGGGATGTTCGTCCGTTCAAACATCTCCTCCTTCGCCTTGGTGTACTGCTCCCAGCGGACGCGCGACTGCAGGTCCATGGGTGACAATTTCCACTGCTTGATCGGGTCGTGGATCCGCATGAGGAAGCGGTACTGCTGCTCCTCATCGGTGATCGAGAACCAGTATTTCGCCACGATGATGCCGGAGCGCACCAGCATCCGTTCGAAGTCCGGCGCGTCGCGAAAGAAGTCCTCAACCTGCGCCGGGGTGGCGAAACCCATCACGCGTTCCACGCCGGCGCGATTGTACCAGCTGCGATCGAACAGCACGATCTCCCCGGCCGCCGGCAGATGCGGCACGTAGCGCTGGAAATACCATTGTGTCTTCTCACGGTCCGATGGGGCCGGCAGCGCCACCACGCGGCAGGTCCGGGGGTTCACCCGTTGGATGATGCGCTTGATCACCCCGCCCTTGCCGGCGCTGTCCCGCCCCTCGAACAGGACGACGACCTTCAGGCCGGCATGCATCACCCAATCCTGCAGCTTGACCAGCTCGCCCTGTAGTCGGAGCAGCTCACGGAAATACGTCGCCCGGTCGATGGCACTTTTCTTCCGGTGCTGCGCCAATGCGCGCAGCTCGAGCGGAATGCGGTTGTCGTCGAGTTCATATTCCAGCTCTTCGTCGAAATCGTCCTCAAGTTCGAGCTCGAGCCAGGATCGCGTGTCTAGGCCAGATTGTTCGGTCGGCATCGGTGCACCTCTTCCTCGCCGCGCACTTTGCTACAGGAAACGGCGGATACGGGTGTGACAGTTCGATGGCCGCTATGTTGCCGGGACCGCAGACCCGGATATCGTTTGGCAGCTGCTTGGGGTGGCTGGCCGCACGTGAAACCTCCCTCGGTCAGACCGGCACGCGGCCAGTCACGGCATTGGCGCGGGACGCGTAGGTGATGCGGCCGTCGGCACCAACCGGCAACCGCGCGCGGACACGCACCCGGAACGCCTCGGTTTCCCTCGGGTCCAGTTCCTTGAGGAATTGCGCCATGCTTGCCGCAACCAAAACCGAGGCCCAAAAGTCGTCGAAGTCCTCAAACGTGCGTGACACGGTGATCTCCCGCGTCACAACATCCGTCAGGCCCGCACTGGTCCACAGAGAGCGCAACGCCTCGATGCGCGAGATTTCGTGGCTTGGCGGCAGCATCGGCTTGCGGCCCATCGCGCGCAGTTCGGCCTGCATCGGTTCCAGCGGAAACCCACCGCCGTGCATGTCCCAGGCATAGGCCGCAATCGTGCCGCCGGGTTTGACGACGCGCTTCATTTCCGCGACGCCCGTCGCCGGTTCCGGAACGAAGAAGATGACCAGCGCCATCACGGCGGCATCGAAGCTCTTGTCGCCGAACGGCAGTGCCATGGCATCGCCCAGCTGGAAGCGCGCGAGACCCGCCGTGTGGCGCGATCGGGCGAACTTAAGCTGCCCCTCGGACGGATCGATGCCCTGGATCTCCACCGGCGCGCAGCGTTGCACCAGCAGCTCGGTGAAAGCGCCGTTGCCGCAGCCGACATCGACCCAGCGCAGGCCGGATTTGGGTGCGATCCAGTCGAGGAACACATCGCCAGCCAGGCGGCTCCACACACCCATCATGCGCTCGTAGCCGGCGCCGTCATCGAAGCGGATCTGGTTTTCGGTCATGGAGGTTCCTTCCGGTCGGCCCTGGGGCTGTCGTACCCCGGCAGTCACTTGCTTTGTGCAAGTGACCAGGTGATAGCATCAGTTGGTCGCGCCGCCAAGGACGTGGCCGGCCTTGCCATTCGCGCGGCGGCACCGTCTGCTGGGGAGCGCGCGTTCGGGAGAACAACATGCGGATCGCGACGATGGAGACCGGGCTGTATCGCATCCGGCTGCCGGTGGCGCTGTCGGATTCGACGCACGGCACGATCACGCATTTCGAGCTGATCACGGTGCGGCTGCACGACAGCGATGGGGTCGAGGGGGTCGGCTACACATACACCGTTGGCGCCGGTGGCGCGGCGGTGGCGTCGTTGCTGCGGGATTATCTGCCGCATGTGGTGATCGGCGCTGAAGCGGAGCTGATTGAGGCAATTTGGCAACGGATGTGGTGGCACCTGCATTTTGGCGGGCGCGGCGGCAGCGTGAGCCTGGCGGTGTCGGCGGTGGATATCGCGCTGTGGGATCTGAAGGCGAAGCGCGCGGAGCTGCCACTATATCGGCTGCTGGGCGGGTTCGATCCTGCAGTGCCGTGCTACGCGGGCGGCATCGATCTGGATTTCACCTTGGACGGGCTTCTGAAACAAACCGATGATAATCTCGCGAAGGGGTTTCACGCGATCAAGATGAAAGTGGGGCGCGCGAAGCTGTCGGAGGATGTGGCGCGCGTGCGGGCCATGCGGCAGCATTTGGGCGTGGATTTCCCGCTGATGGCGGATGCCAATATGCGCTGGACAGTGGATGAGGCGATCCGCGCGGCTCGAGCGTTACAGGATCAGAATTTGATCTGGCTGGAGGAACCGACGATTCCGGATGATGTCGCGGGGCATGCGCGCATTGTGCGCGACGGTGGCGTGCCGATCGCAACCGGGGAGAATTTCCATACGCTGCACGAGTTCACGCAGATGATCTCGGCGGGCGGGGTGACGTTTCCAGAACCGGATGTGACGAACTGCGGTGGTGTGACGGTGTTCATGAAGATCGCGCATCTGGCCGAGGCGCATAATCTGCCGTTGACCTCGCATGGGGTGCATGACCTGACGATGCATCTGCTGGCGGCAGTGCCGAACCGGAGTTACCTGGAAGTGCATGGGTTCGGGCTGGATCAGTATATCGAAGTGCCGCTGGCGCTCACCGCGGGCAAGGCGACTGCACCGGAGCGGCCCGGGCACGGGGTGGCGTTTGATTGGTCGGCGCTCGCGGCACTGCAGCACTGAAAGTGGAGGAGAACAAGATGAGCGAGAACCCACTCGACCCAGCTCTGTTCCGCGCCGACGCCGTCTCAGCCGAGACGCGCGCGCTGAACCAGGCGATGATGAAGCTGCTCAGCGACCAGCCGAACTGGTGGGTGGTGGGGGCCGCCGCGACACGCGCGGCTCGGCGACGTGGAGACGGGCCGTTCCCCCCGCCTGTGTTCTCTACCCGCGCCGTCACGCAGACCATTCCGGGCCCGGGCGGAGATATTCCGCTACGCTTCATCGCACCGCAGAGCCCACGCGGCGTGTATCTGCACATCCACGGCGGCGGCTGGGTGTTGGGTGGGGCTGACATGCAGGACCCGATGTTGGAACGGACCGCTGACGCAACGGGCCTAACGGTGGTCAGCGTCGAGTATCGCATGGCGCCGGAGCACATCTATCCCGCCGGTCCGGATGATTGCGAGGCGGCCGCCGTGTGGCTGGCGAAGAATGCCAAGGCCGAGTTCGGCAGCGACGTACTGACCATCGGCGGCGAATCAGCCGGCGGGCACCTGTCCGCCGTGACGGTGATCCGCATGCGCGACCGGCACGGCTACACAGGCTTCCACGGCGCCAACCTCGTGTACGGTGCGTTCGATCTGTCGCAGACCCCCAGCCAGCGGCAGTTCGGCGAAACCCGCCTCGTGCTGCGCACCAGCGACATCACCCAGTTCGCCAACGCCTTCCTGCCGCACATTACCGAGCGGCGTGATCCCGATATCTCGCCACTGTTCGCGAAGCTGAACGGCCTCTGCCCCGCCCTGTTCACCGTCGGCACGTCTGACGCGCTGCTGGACGACACGCTGTTTATGTACAGCCGCTGGCTCGCAGCGGGCAACGCGGCCGAGCTGGCGATCTACCCGGGCGGCGCACATGGTTTCACTTTGTTTCCGAATAAGCTGGCCGAGCAGGCGGAAGCACGGATGGTGGCATTCCTGACGCGTGTCAGCGGCTAAACCGTGCACCGGTTGCCACGTCCTGCCCTCGGTCCTAGGGTTCCGGCCAGAATGTCCCGGGGAACGGAGGAAAACGATGAAGGTCGGTGACGCGGTTGCGGAGATCATGCGGCGCGAGGGGATTGAGATCCTCTGCGGCTATCCGGTGAACCACCTGCTCGAATACGCGGCCGCGGCGAACATCCGCCCGATCATCGTGCGGCAAGAGCGCATCGGCCTGCACATGGCAGATGCGATTTCTCGCATGACCTCCGGCAGGAAGATCGGCGCCTTCTGCATGCAGCACGGGCCGGGTACCGAGAACGCTTATGGCGGCGTTGCGCAAGCCTATGCCGAGTCCGTGCCGCTGCTGGTTATCCCACAGGGCTACCCGCGCCGGCTGGCGCATATCGATCCGAACTACAACGCGGTGCGCGGCATGCGCGGCGTGGCAAAGAGCGCCGAGCCGTTGGTGTTGGCGAACGAGTTGTCGAACGTGATGCGCCGTGCGTTCAGCAATCTGCGCAATGGGCGCAGTGGGCCGGCGATCGTCGAGATCCCCACCGACATGTGGAACGAGGAGATCGGCGAGTTGGATTACACGCCGGTCGGTGTCCACAAGTTCGGCCCTGACCCGGCGGATGTGAAGAAGGCGGCCGAGGCGATCTTGTCGGCGAAGCGTGCAGTGATCTATGCCGGCACCGGCGTGCATTGGGCGCAGGCTTGGCCGCAATTGAAGAAGTTCGCCGAGCTGCTGGGCGCGCCAGTCACCACCAGCCTGGGCGGCAAGAGCTCGTTCCCGGAGAATCATCCGCTGTCGCTGGGCTCTGGTGGCAACGCGGTGCCGAAGCCGGTGCACCACTTCGTCCAGAATGCCGACCTGATCATTGGCATCGGCTGTTCCTTTACGGAAACGAATTTCGGCATCAAGTTCCCAAAGAAGAAATTCATCCACGCCACGCTGGATCCGAACCATCTGAACAAGGACGTGATCAGCACCATCGGTCTGGTGGGTGACGCGGCGCTGACGCTGGAGGCGTTGATCGGGGAGCTGTCGCAGACCATCAAGTCGAACCGTGATCCATCGGCGGTGGTGAAGGAAATCACCGAGATCCGCGCCGAGTGGATGGCACAGTGGCAGCCGCTGCTGAACAGCAACGAAGCGCCGATCAGCCCGTATCGCGTGATTTGGGAGCTGATGGCGGCAACCGATCCGAAGAACACCGTCATCACGCATGATGCCGGCAGCCCGCGCGATCAGATCTCGCCGTTCTGGGTGTCGACCGAGCCGATGTCGTATATCGGCTGGGGCAAGACGACGCAGCTCGGCATGGGGCTTGGTCTCGCGATGGGCGCGAAGCTGGTGCACCCCGAGAAGACCTGCATCAACTTCTGGGGCGACGCGGCGATCGGCTTCACTGGCATGGACTTCGAAACCGCGGTGCGCGAGCGCATTCCGATCCTGTCGTGCCTGATGAACAACTTCTCCATGGCGATCGAACTGAAGGTGATGCCGATCTCGACCGAGAAGTACCGGTCGACGGATATCTCCGGCAACTACGCGAAGATGGCCGAGGCGTTCGGTGGCTATGGTGAGCGCGTGACGGATCCGAACCAGATCAAGGCGGCGATCCAGCGCGGCATCGAGCAGACCAAGGCGGGCAAGCCGGCTTTGCTCGAGTTCATTACCGCGAAAGAGACCAGAGTCTCGAAATTCTGATACGCGCAATTTGGTGCCATGGCCGGACGCGGCCTGGCCATGGTGCGACGTGCCTTCATGAACCACGCGAAAGACGTGGATGGTCGGCTTCGCCGACCACAACATAGGGAGAAACAATGGCCAACGTGTTCATCCGCGACGTGCGCAAGCACTTCGGTCAGACCGAAGTGCTGCACGGGGTCAGTGTCGAGATCGACGACGGCGAATTCGTCATTCTGGTGGGTCCCTCCGGCTGCGGAAAGTCCACGCTGCTGCGCATGATCGCTGGGCTGGAAAACATCTCCGCGGGCGAAATCGCGATCGGCAATCGCGTGGTCAATGATGTCGCGCCGAAGGAGCGCGACATTGCCATGGTGTTCCAGAACTACGCGCTGTATCCGCACATGACGGTGCGCGACAACATGGCATTCTCGCTGTCGCTGGCCAAAGTGCCCAAGACGATGATCGAGCAGCAGGTGGCGCGCGCGGCGCAAATCCTCGGGCTGACGCCGTATCTCAACCGGTATCCACGGCAATTGTCTGGCGGGCAGCGGCAACGGGTGGCGATGGGCCGCGCCATCGTGCGCGATCCGCAGGTGTTCCTGTTCGACGAACCGCTGTCGAACCTGGATGCCAAGCTGCGCGTGCAGATGCGCGCCGAGATCAAGGAACTGCACCAGCGCCTGGCCACGACGACGATCTATGTCACGCACGACCAGATCGAGGCGATGACTATGGCCGACAAGATCGTGGTGATGAACAGCGGCAATGTCGAACAGATTGGCGCGCCGCTGGATCTGTACGACCACCCAAACAATCTGTTCGTCGCCGGGTTCATCGGCTCGCCGGCAATGAACTTCCTGAAGGGCAAGATCGAGGGCGGGGCGTTCCGGGCCGAAGGCGGCATCGCTCTACCCCTGCCCGGCAACGGCAATGGTGCTGAGGGCAAGCCCGTGGTGTACGGTGTCCGCCCGGAACATTTCCAGCTCAGTGCCCAAGGCCTGCCGGCGACCGTGCATGTGATCGAACCGACCGGTTCGGAGACGCAGGTGATGGCGGAATTCGCAGGTGCGCCGGTGGTCTGCGCGTTCCGCGAACGCGTCTCCGCCAAGCCGGGGGAGACGATCCGGATCACGCCGGACTCCAGCCTGGTGCATGTGTTTGATGCAAGTAGCGGACAACGCATGAGCGCGTGACGATCGGCCTTACGCCGCGGCATAAGCGTCGGGGGCCACCATCAACTACCCGGGAAACACAATGTGCCCCGGAGGGTCGCAAGACCGCAGCGAGGGAGGATACCGACAATGGCCGAATTCACTCGGCGGAGCTCACTGATACTCGGAGCCGCGTCATTGGGCGCGGCGGCGATCCCGGCCAGTCAGGCCGTGGCCCAGGTCGACGACGTGCCAACCGCCAGTGTGAAACCGCTCGACTACAAGGTGGAAAAGGGCGCGGCGCTGCGCGTGCTGCGGCCGGCGAAGTTCGTCGATCCCGATCAGGTCTACTGGGACATCAACACGAAGAAATACACCCAAGCGACCGGCATCGAGGTGAAAACCGACTACCTAAGCTGGGAAGAGATGCGACCGCAGGAAGCGGTGACAGCCAATACCGGCGCCGGCCCCGACATCATCATCGGCTTCAGCTCCGATCCCCAAATCTACGCGTCGAAGATCCACGACATGACGGATCTCGCAGACTATCTCGGTGCAAAATACGGTGGCTGGTTCAAGCTGGCCGAGCTGTACGGCAAGAAGTGGGGCACCAAGAACTGGATCTCAATTCCCGTGGGTGGTGGTGCGGGGCCGACCGTCTATCGCATTTCCTGGGTCAAACAAGCCGGATTCAATGACGTCCCCGATGACCTCGATGGTTTCCTGAAATTATGCCAGGGATTGCAGAAGATCGGCCATCCTTGTGGGTTTTCGCTCGGTCATGCATTGGGTGACGCGAACGGTTACGCGTCGTGGTTGTTATGGACGCATGGCGCGATGCTGGTGGACGAGAAGGGTAGGATCGCGATCGATTCGAAGGAGACGATCGCGGCGCTGAAATATGCGACCGAGCTGCAGAAGACGATGATTGCCGGCACGCTGTCGTGGAACGATGTCGGCAACAACAAGGCCTACGCGGCCGGCCAGATCAGCCTGACGTTCAATGGTGTGTCCATCTACTTCGCCTGCAAGAACTCGCCGGATCCGGCGGTGCAGGCGATCGCAGCCGATACCGGACATAAGCTGCAACCGCGGGGCCTGGCACATGGCAACGTGCAATCGGCCACACCGCTCAATGCCATGGTGTTCAAGCACACCAAGTATCCGAATGCGGCCAAGGACTATATCCGCTTCATGATGGAGAAGGAACAATATGGGCCGTGGCTGTCGAACTGCATTGGCTACTGGTCAGAGCCGTTGAAGGCATATGCCAAGATGAAGTTCTGGACTGACGACCCGAAGCTCGCGCCGTACGCCGGAGCGATGGATTCACAGTACTACGATGGCTACAAGGGCCCGATCAGCCCAGCGTCGAGCGCAGTGGCGGCGAATTATACGGTGGTCGATATGTTCGCCTCGGTGGTCACTGGCAATGCCACACCGGAGGCAGCCGTCAAGTTGGCCGCGAAACAAGCAGAGCGGTATTACAAGACCTGAGGTTGACGGATGGGCGCCGTGAGTAGAGGCAAGGCTACCGGCGGCGCCCAGCCTGCCCAACGCACGTGGACGTTGACCGGGCAGGAACGAAAGGACGAGACGTGATGCAAGGCCTGACAAGGCGCCAATCCCTGGCCGTTGGCGCAGCCACATTGAGTGCCGCTACGGTCCCGCTGATCGGCGTGCATGCCGCCGATTCCGATGTGCCGACGGCGGATGTGGAGCCACCCGCGTTCAAGATCGAAAGCGGTGCGACGCTGCGTGTGCTGCGACCCGCCAAGTTCGTCGATCCCGACGAGGTGTTGTTCCGCGCCAACACGAAGAAATTCACCGAGACAACCGGCATCGACGTGCGAGTGGATTTCGTCAGTTGGGAAGACCTGCGGCCGCAGATCGCGGTGACTGCGAACACCG
>DATHNE010000098.1:0-2500 GCA_035486355.1 Acetobacteraceae bacterium | reverse complement strand
GCGACCTCAAGGCGCACCATCTCGCGCATCAGACCTTCGCCGATTCCAACGCACTCGACCGCGCCATCCATCAGGCCGTCGATACATTGAACTGCGAACGCAGGCCGCTTCCGTTGGCCAAGCGGCGAATCTCTGCTTAGTTCGTCTTGCACGAACGCGACCTGATCGCTCGGCGCGTGCCGTTCGCGCGCGCTGATCGCCGCGAGGATGTCTCGCCGCCGTTCGGTCGGGTCTCTCACACCGGAACCGTGTCCCGCAGCGCTCGCTCGCGCAGGCGCGCCTTCAGGCCGCGCTCCGTCACCACATCGACCGGGCGGCGCAGAAGGGATTCGAGTTCGAATTGCAAACCACCCAGGTCCAGCAGCGAGCGTCCGCATTCGAGGTCCACCGGAAAATCGAGGTCGCCCTCGCTATCGGCTTCGCACGAGCGACCCAACCAAAGACGCGCACATGGGAGGCGCCGTATTTGGCGGCCAGGCGGCGGATTTCGGCGCGGTTCTGATCGCGCAGCTTTTGACCCGTCATCGCCGGTGCCCATTGTGTTGGTGATGGTGCAGGGGACCGCACTGTCCGCCGTGGACTGCCCGCTTCGCCAGTGCGGTGGGGCGTTGGGTCAGCGTAATCACATGTGGCCCCGGTGAGGGACGCCCAGCCTTTGTGTCATGGCCGGCCACCCATGTCTTTCCTGTGGTAGATCAGCAAAATCATGAGTGGCCGCGCCAAGCCCGGCCATAACAAGGACACGGTCAAATACGATCGCCCTGCGGCTTCGGTGTCAGCGTGAGCGAGGGACGCGGCCTTCGATCTTGTAGGCGGGGTCGTTGTAGCCGGGGGTGGAGGCGTGGCCGGTGACGACCAGGCGGTTCACCAACGCCTCGTCCTCGGGCGTGAAGGCGTAGTCCAGCGCGCCGACATAGTCCTCCCACTGCGCCTCGGTGCGTGGGCCGCCGACCGCGCCGGTAACAAAACGATTATGCAGCACCCAGGCGAAGGCGAACTGGCCGGGGGTGATGCCGCGATTGGCGGCGTAGGCGGCGAGCTGCTGCGCGATGGCGAGGCTCTCCGGGCGCCATTCGGATTCCATCATGCGGCGATCCTGGCGGCCGGCGCGCGTGTCGGGTGGCGGCGCGGCGTCGGGTCGGTATTTGCCAGTCAGCACGCCACGGGCGAGTGGGGAGTACGGCACGACGCCGAGACCGAAATGATGGCAGGCAGGCAGGTGCTCGATCTCTACCTGGCGGTCGAGCGCGTTGTAGAGCGGTTGGCTGGCGATGGGGCGGTCGATCCCGGCGCGGTCGCATAGCCGGCAGATCTCGGCGACGCGCCAAGACCGGTAGTTGGACACACCGAAGTAGCGGATCTTGCCGGCGCGGATCAGATCGGCGAGCGCATGCACGGTCTCCGCCAGCGGTGTGGCGCGGTCTTCCTTATGCAGATACAACAGGTCGATCACGTCGGTGCGCAGGCGTTTCAAACTGGCCTCCACCGCATGGAAGACGTGGCGGCGCGACAGGCCGCGTGCGTTGGGGCCGGGGCCGGTGGGGTTGGCGCATTTGGTGGCGAGCACCCACCAGGCGCGGTCATTGCCGATGGCGCGGCCGACCACCTCCTCGGACTTTCCGCCGGCATAACCGTCGGCGGTGTCGATGAAGTTCACGCCCTGATCCTTGGCGCGGGCGATGATACGATTGGCGGTGGCTTCGTCGGTGGCGGCGCCGAACATCATCGTGCCGAGGCAGAGCGGCGACACGGTCAGGCCGCTGCGGCCGAGCTGACGATAGTCCATGCGTGGCTCCCTTCCGATGGGTGGGAGCCCGGGGTACCGGAAGCCGTCGACGTGGTCCAGCGTCGGGCCGGCTGCGCGGGACGTGTTCCCGCGCAGCCGTGGACCCTAATGGATGATGATCTCGACGCGGCGGTTCTGCGGCTCACGCACGCCCTGTCCGGTTGGCACCAGCAGATGCGTCTCGCCGAAGCCCTTGATGACCAGCGCGGTCTGCGGCACGCCGTCCTTTACCAGCTCGGCGGCGACGGCTTGCGCGCGACGCATCGACAGGCCTTCGTTATAGCGCGCCGTGCCCGACGTATCGGTATAGCCATTCACCGCGATCTGCGTGTGCTGGATCTTCGTCGAGTTCGCCGCCGCCTCGCCGACGATCTGCTGCGCGCGCGTACTCAGGGTGGATATATTCCAGTCGAAAAACACTGTGTAGGTGCTGGGTGGCGGCGGTGCCGGGGCGACCGTTGGTGTGGCGGCTGGCGGTGATGAACTGCAGGCCGCGAGAGCGGCGGCGAACACCAGTGGCGTCAACGCACCCAGATATCGGCGCATGGTAGGCTCCCTCTCTAAATTGTTACGCGATCCTGATCAGATCGGCTGGGTTTTGCAAGCATTCCCTCAGGGTCGGGCACGACCAGCCGCCCTCGGCCGGCCGACAGGCGGGCTCACGGCTTCACGAACAGGCGTCGCGGCACGTTGGCGAGGCATTCCATGCCTGTC
>DATHNE010000097.1:0-3341 GCA_035486355.1 Acetobacteraceae bacterium | reverse complement strand
CGGCTTGGGACTCCTGCTGGGTTTGCTCAACGCCCTCGGCGTGCAGCGCTCGGTCGCTGCTATCACAGCGGATGCGCACCCGCTGAAAAAGAAAATGGCGCTGAATTCAGCGACGCGATTGCTGGTGATCACGACGATCGGATTGGCGATCGCATTCGTCTTCCGGCCCGCGGGGCTGGGTGTGGTGTTCGGGCTCGCGCTCTTCCAGGTGCTGCTGGTGCTGTCGACCGCGCTGCCGGTCTTGAAGAAGCTGCGCGACGGCACTGCTGACGCGATCGAAGGGACGGGAAGCAGCAATGACTGAGGCGTTTCTGGCCGAGGGCTCGATCGAGGTCGGTCACCACGAAACCGCCGACTGGTTCGGTCTGACCGTCAACGTCGACACCGTGACCTCGTCCGCCATCGCCGCCCTCATCGTCATCGGGCTGGCGTTCTTCCTGCGCGCCAAAGTCACCTCCACCGGAGTCCCCGGTGGTGTGCAGTTGTTCTTCGAGGCGATCACTATCCAGATGCGCAACCAGATCGAGAGCGCGATCGGCATGCGCATCGCACCGTTCGTGTTGCCGCTGGCTGTCACGCTTTTCGTCTACATCCTGATCTCGAACTGGTTGTCGGTGCTGCCGCTGCAGTACACCGATCACGGCAAGACCACCGAGCTGCTCTCGTCGGCGGCCGCGGACATCAACTACGTGCTCGCACTGTCCGTCTTCGTGTTCATCTGCTACCACGTCGCGGGGATCTGGCGCCGCGGCATCATCGGACACCCGATCGCGGTGCTCAAGGGGCACGTCGCCGTGCTGGCGCCGATCAACGTGGTGGAGGAACTCGCCAAGCCGATCTCGCTGTCGCTCCGACTTTTCGGCAATATCTTCGCCGGCGGCATCCTGGTCGGGCTGATCGCGCTGTTCCCGCCGTACATCATGTGGGCGCCCAACGCGATCTGGAAGTCATTCGACCTATTTGTCGGCGCGATCCAGGCGTTCATCTTCGCGCTGCTGACGATCCTGTACTTCAGTCAAGCGATGGAGCTGGAAGACGAACACCACTAGAACCACTCACGCATAGCACCGACAGACTTGGTAGACCGCTACCAAATATCAAGGAGGATAAGCAATGTCAGACCCCAATCTCATTGGCCTTGGTGCCCTTATCGGCGGCGGGCTGATCATGGCAGGTGGCGCGATCGGCGCCGGTATCGGTGACGGTGTCGCCGGTAACGCGCTGATCTCCGGCATCGCCCGCCAGCCCGAGGCGCAGGGCCGACTGTTCACACCGTTCTTCATCACGGTGGGTCTGGTCGAGGCCGCGTACTTCATCAACCTGGCGTTCATGGCGCTGTTCGTCTTCGCCACACCAATCGCGCCAAAGTAGTCCGCAACGATGGGTGACATGACTGTTGTAGTCCTGGCTGCGAGCAGCCAGGCGGAGGGCAATTTCCTCGTGCCTAACGGCACCTTCTTCGTCGAGCTGGCGATCTTCTTGATCGTGCTCGGTGTGATCGGCACCTTCGTGGTACCGCCGATTTCGAAGGTGCTCAGAGAGCGCGACAACATGGTCACCAAGACGGCTGCCGACAACAAGAAATCGGCCGAGCAGTTCGCCGCTGCCCAAGAGGACTACGAGAAGGCGCTGTCCGCCGCTCGGGTTACGGCATCGGCTGCTCGCGACGAGGCCCGTGCAGAGGGCCGCAAGGTCGTCGACGAAAAGCGTGGACAGGCCGAAGAGCAGGTCTCCTCGAGGCTGCAGGACACTGCCGAGCAACTCAAGCGGGAGGGTGACGCCGTGGCTGCGGACCTTCGCACGCGGGTGGATAGCCTGTCCACCACGTTGGCGAGCCGCATCCTCGGCGTCGAAATCTCCACCTCGGTCTCGGGACGGTAAGCACGAAATGTCAACATTCATCGGGCAGCTCATCGGTTTCGCTGTCATCGTGTGGCTGGTCGTGCGCTTCGTCGTGCCGCCGGTGCGCACGATGATGGCGAACCAGCAGAACGCGGTACGCCAGCAGCTGGCGGACTCCGCGGCTGCCGCCGATCGACTGGCGGAAGCGAGCCGCGCGCACGAGAAGGCGAAGGAAGACGCCAAGGTCGAAGCGCGGCGTCTGACCGAGGAGGCGCAGGCCGACGCGGAACGCATCCGTGAGCAATTACATGCTCAGGCCGAAAGTGACGCCGAGCGGATCAAGCAGCAGGGCGGCAAGCAAGCGGAGCTGTTGCGTGCGCAGGTGATCCGTCAGCTGCGCCAAGACATCGGTGCCGAATCTGTGCACCGGGCAGGCGAACTGGTGCGTGGATACATTGCCGACCCGGCCCAGCAGGCAGCGACCGTGGACCGGTTCCTGGACAATCTCGACGAGATGGCGTCTTCGACGGCCGATGTTCAGTATCCCGTTGCGACGAAGATGCGCTCGGCCAGCCGGCTGGCGCTGACCGGTCTGCTGGAGCAATTCGGTGGGATCGCCGACGGCCTCGACGATCAAGGCGTGTCGACGCTGGCCGACGATCTGACGTCCGTCGCTGCGCTGCTGATTGATGAAAAGGTGGTCACCCGCTACCTCACCCAGCAATCCGAGGACGCGACGCCGCGAGTCCGACTGCTCGAGCGGCTGGTGTCAGGCAAGGTCGGTCAGCCCGCCCTGGATGTCCTCAAAGCAGCTGTCTCCCAGCGTTGGTCGGCCGAAGACGATCTGGTCGACGCAATCGAATTGGCGGCACGGCAGGCCCTGTTGATCCGTGCCGATCGAGACGGGCAGCTCGACGAGGTGGAGGACCAGTTGTTCCGGTTCTCCCGCATTCTCGACACCGAGCCGCGCCTGGCCATCCTGCTGGGCAACTACGAGGTGCCCGCGGATGCACGAGTTCAGTTGCTGCGCAACGTCCTCGGAAGCGCGGGCGGCGACGTCAACACGGTCACAGCCGAACTACTCGCCAAGGCGGTCGAGTTGCTCCGCGGACAGCCGGCCGAAGAGGCGGTGCGGGACCTGGCCGAAGTGACGGTGGCCCGACGTGGCGAAATCGTCGCGCAGGTGAGCGCGGCAGCCGAGCTCAGCGACGCCCAGCACACCCGCCTCACCGAGGTGCTGAGCCGGATCTACGGCCATCCGGTCACAGCGCAGATCTCAACCGACCCAGAGCTGCTCGGCGGGCTCGCGATTTCGGTTGGCGACGAGATCATCGACGGCACGCTTGCGTCCCGTCTGTCCGCAGCCCAGACCCACTTGCCCGACTGACCCACTACCGACGTAACACCATCGACAAGCAGGAAGAACGAAAAGCCATGGCAGAGTTGACAATCTCGGCTGACGACATCCAGGGTGCGATCGAGGAATACGTAAGCTCCTT
>DATHNE010000096.1:0-2374 GCA_035486355.1 Acetobacteraceae bacterium | reverse complement strand
CGTGGATCGCGCCGCCCTCGTTCACGACCGGCGCGCGGTAGCGGTCACGGCCCTCGATCTCGAGCACCTTGCGGGCGACGAGATCGTCCTGGTCCCAGGGAAAATACAGGCCACCCTGCAAGCCGCCCCAGGCATTGAAGTGCCAGTCCACTCCCCGAACCGCGCCGCGCCGATCCACCACGAATGTCGGGCCCACATCGCGCATCCAACAATCGTCGTGGGAAATTTCGATCACGCGTACCCGGGGATCCAGCAGTGCGCGGGCCACCTGGTACTCGCTGGAGCTGACACCAACGGTGACCGGCTCGAACTCGACAATGGCCGCGGCCACGGCCGCGAAAGCATGTTGAGCGGGCCGCCCCGCTTCGCGCCAGTTATCCGGCCTTTCCGGCCACAACAGCCAGCAGCCGGCGTGCGGCTCGAATTCGCCCGGCATCCAGAAGCCGTCGGCGGCGGGTGTCGTTGTCAGGGTCTGTGTCATCTCTTGCGGAGCCGGCTATGTTTGAAACCGTAGACGCCGTAGATCGCAAAACCGAGGATCGTCCAGTACAGCAGCCTCATCCACGTGGGCCGCGAGAGAAAATAGGTCATGCCGGCGCAGAAGACGGCTCCCAACACGCAGGTGAAGGGGGCCCACGGAACGCGGAACGGCCGCGGAACGTCCGGCCGTGTCCGCCGCAAGACGAGAACGCCGATACAGACAACCGCGAACGCCAGCAGGATGCCGATGGAAATGAGATCGGCGAGGATGTCGAGCGGGAAAATGCCCGCGACCAGCGCGAAAATCACGCCCGTGACCACGGTGGACACGTGTGGAGTTTTGAATCGTGGATGGACCCGCGCCATGATCGGTGGGAGCAGGCCGTCATCCGCCATCGCGAGCAGGATTCGCGGCTGGCCCAGCAGCGAGCCCAGGACCACGGAAGTCATGCCGACAATGGCTCCGATTTTCACGAATACGCCGAGCCATGCGAGCTGCGGGTGAGCATCGAGGGCAACCGCAACAGGCGCATCCACGCCGAGCTTCGTATACGGCACCATGCCGGTGATGACGGCGGACATGGCGACGTACAGGATGGTTGAGATAACGAGTGCCGCGAGGATGCCCAAGGGTAGATCACGTTGCGGATTGCGGGCTTCCAGCGCGGTCGTGGAAGCGGTGTCGAACCCAACGTAGGAGAAAAAGATGATGCCCGCGCCCTGCAGCACGCCGCTCCAGCCGAAATGCCCGAACTCCCGGGTGTTGGCCGGAATGTAGGGATGCCAGTTCGAAGGATCGATGAAAGCGATGCCCGCGACGATGAAGAGCACGATGATCGCCACTTTCAAGGACACCATGAACGTGTTGGCACCCGCCGTCTCGCGCATTCCGATGTAACACACACCGCTCAGTACCGCGATGATCAGCGCCGCCGGCAGGTTGAAGATCGCACCAGTCACGATCACGTGGTCATTCGCATCCGATCCCAGGGGTGCGTTGGTCAGCAGCGCCGGGAGGTGGATGTGGGCACTCTCGAGAAGATTCACGGTGTAGGCGGACCAGCTCACGGCCACTGCAGATGCCGACATGCCGTACTCGAGCAGCAGGTTCCAGCCAATGAACCAGGCCACCGCCTCTCCCAGGGTGGCGTAGGTGTAACTATAGGCACTGCCGGGTACCGGCAGGAACGCGGCCAGTTCCGCGTAGCACAGCGCCGCAAGGCCGCTTCCGAAGGCGGCTATGAGCAGCGACAGAGTCACCGCCGGACCCGCCTGGTGAGCCGCCACCTGCCCGGTCAGCACGAATATGCCCGTGCCGATCGTCGCGCCGAGACCGATCGCCGTCAGTGACCAGACGGTCAGCACCCTTTTCAGACGGTTGCCGCCGGTCATGTCGGCCTCAGTCACAGGCCGCACGGCAAAACATTGGCGCAGGATTGACGACATCAAGACCCCCGGGCGATTTCTGTTGGCGCCGGCACGCTCGCGGAGGGCGCTACGTGCGGGCAATAGCCCGGAAGTCTCTCACAGCGGTAAGCGGAGCGCGATTGAGCAGCCCGCCGGCTGCACAAGCTGCGCCGATGGGCCCGGACCACGCCCGGCACCTCTGTGCTAGCATTTCGGGCCCGGCGGCGCGTGCTCGCAGCAGCCGATGAATCATTCGGAGAATCGCTCAATGTCCACGGCTGCACCCACCAAGATCACGCCGCCCGCCCAGGGCGCCAAGATCACCATCCGCGACGGCAAGCTCACCGTTCCGGACAACCCCATCATCCCTTTCATCGAAGGCGACGGCACAGGCCCGGACATCTGGCGCGCCAGCGTGCGCGTCATGGACGCCGCGGTTCAGAAGGCCTATGGCGGCAAGCGCAAGATCCACTGGATGGAGGTCTAC
>DATHNE010000095.1:0-35653 GCA_035486355.1 Acetobacteraceae bacterium | reverse complement strand
ATCTCGGATGCCACCATCCGCGCCTCCATCGGCATTGAGCACGTCGACGACATCGTCGCCGATCTCACCCAGGCGCTCGCCCGCATCGGTTGATCCTGGCTGGCGATCGATTTGATCTGCTGGGCGAAGCGGGCGGCGTGGTTGAAGCCAAGTGCAGAGCCCCAGTTGTGTAAGACGAGAATGACGTTGTTAGCGTGTGTTTGGTTCCGGGGATCGAGCGATCGCGATGGACGTCATAAGCTGAGGTGACCGGAGCGCCTCTACGCTACCATGTTAAGCTTGAGCCTGGGGTCGCTGTTCAACAGGGGTCGGAACCTTACGCCACGCGAACGGAGGACTGACGAACGAATGCCGGCTTTCGGGATGTTGCGATCAGGGAGCCAATGGCTGCCCTGGGTGCGAGGCTGCCGGTGACGGGCCGGGCGACCTATGTCTAGTTTCCACCCATACCGGCGGTAGGGGGCTGGCATCGTCTCTCGACGCTCTCCACCCCTAACCAACCTATGGCGCGGGTCCCAAGCGTGAGATTTTATCCTGCTGGCCGTTCATAAAGGATCGGCCAAGCCACCACTGGTAGCCGTAGAAATACAGTTGCGCCGCCTGGATGTGCGGCAAGATCGAGGCGTCGATCCAGGCGGGGGCACGACTTGCTGGCCGTGCCACGCGCCATGATTCAGCACGAGTTGGCCGAGCTTCGCCAGGTCGCGGGGGAGCATGCGCAGACCGGAGGCGGCGAGCGGCTCGCTGTTGTTGGGGTAGCGCGCCCAGGCAACGTCCTTGATCCCGAGCGGGGTGAATAGCAGCTCCTGCGCCAGGACATCCTCCGTCTTGCCGATGGCCTGATGCAGCACGGCGGAGATCAGCGCGGCGCTGCCGCCGCTGTAGTTCTATACTTGGCCCGGTGGCGTATCGACCTTGCGGGTTAGCACGTAGCGGTAGGGATCGACCGCGAAATCCATCTGGATCTCGCTGTCGTCCGGATCGCTGTACGGCGTGATCTCATCCCATTTTAGGCCCCGCGACATCGTCAGCAGATGGGCCAGCGTGATGCGGTCGAGCTCCGGCGAGTGCAGGCTGGCGTAAGCTGGCAGCAGCGACAGCACCGGCGTGTCCACGCCGGGGATCCAGCCGCGGTCGATGGCGATGCCGAGCACCAACGAAGTGACGCTCTTGGTGATCGAACGCAGATCATGGATCACGTTGGAGCTGAAGGTGACGGTGCCGAGCAAACGGCCCCAGTTCTCGTCGGGACCGGTGAAGTCGTGCTCGAACACCAGCGTGTCGTGGCGGATTACCAACACGGCATGGATATCGGCGTCCTTCCAGGCGTCGAAGCGCGGGGTTAGGGCGCACAACGCCGCCGGATCGAGCCCGACCGTTTCAGCTGCCGCAACTTTCCAGCCGTCGTCACATGGCGCAGGTGAAGCGCAAGTTTGGGCGTGGACGGCGATGGGCAGCAGCAGGAGTGCCAGCAGGGCGGCGCGCGGCACAAAGGCAAGCGGTGGAGGCCTTCGCCGGCACGACGGGATGCGGTTGGTTGGCGCGTCCGTCATGCCTGCACCTCGGATCAGGGGGTGAAGGTCAGCTCCGCGCTGCCCAGGCCCTCGAACCGAACACCACAGGTGTCGCCGGGCTTCAGATAGCGCAGGCCGGTACAGGAGCCGCAGGTGACGAACTGACCGGATTTCACGCCGGTGGTGGCACGCATCATCTCCACCAATGCGACAGCGATGCCGAGGGGATCGCCGGTCGGGTGGCCGCCGGTCTGTTCCAGTACCGCAACGCCGTTCACGGTCAGTGTGACCTTGAGCTTGCCGAGATCGCGGCGCTGCCAGTCCGTCACCGTGGCGCCGTGCACGAAGGCGCCATTGGCGATGCAGTCGGCGAGCTTCTCCATCGGCGTCGCGACATCGGGGTTCTCGAAGCGGCTGGTCACCGGTTCGATCGCGGCGCAGGCCTCAACGGCGGCGGCAACCTCCTCGCGCGTGTAGGGGGTCGGGCGCGGCGGCAGATCGCGATGGAATCGGAACGCGACCTCACCCTCGACGCCACATTGCGGCACCACGGCGACGGCGATGCGAGCGGGCGATGCGTAAACCGTCGGCGCGTAGATCACGCCGCGCGTCGGTTCGGCGCCGGCGGGGGCATTGGCCTTGAAGGCACCGATCGGCGTGCCAAGCGCGGCGGTGACGGCATCCTGGATTGCATGCGCGTCGGCCACACTGGCAGGGCGGCACGCGGTTGGCAGCGGGCCGATCCGACGGCCCTCGCGCCGCGCGGCGACCAGCAGGGCGGCGGCAGCGGCGATGTCATTCGGGCCCATGGGACGTCTCCTTGCGATGCTTGGGCGGAGCATTGCATGGCTGGTCGGGAGTTGCCCACTCGAGCGGCGGGCGGATCAGGCTCTCACATGACTTTCATGTTTTCGTGAGTGGGTGCCGGTCGGCACGGAGTATAAAATATCTCAACAGTTCACCGATCCGCGTTGCGCCTGCGCCCGCGGGTTATGCCGCGGTCCGGGACACGCGCCGGCGACCGACACCGCGCAGCGACCCCAGCGCCACGAGCGCGCTGCCGAGCAGGGGATCGTGCCAGGCTCCGGCACCGCGTCCAGTTGGATCGCGTCGGTCGCCAGCAGATTCGTTTCGGAGACAGTAGTATCGCAGCCATAGACCAAGACCGTGACGGTATAGGTATCGGGCGCCAGGTCGCTGAAGTTGGTGCCGCCGAGCGCCACCAATGCCGATCCTGGCTCAGCGTTCTGCACGCCGAAGTCGGTCACAGTATCAGCGGGGTATCGTTCCTGTATCAGAACCTGTCATGCGCGGTGCGCGGCTGACTGTAAAGACTCTCGACGCACGCACCGCCATCATGCCGGCCGACCATAGCAGCGAGGTCAGCAACATGGCCGCCAGCGCGGCCCAGACGCCCAAGGTTTCGGCGCAGAGATGCAGCACCAGTAGCGACAGGGCGAAGCCTGGCATGGCGCGGATGGCGCTGGCCATCACGGCGGCCGAGGTCGGGCCGCCCAGGCGCGGCAGGATCAGGAAGGCAAAACTGGTGAAGGCAACGGGAAAAACCGCGGCCATGCCGGTGACGGTGGGACCCAAGGCGCGGCTTGTGGTGACGACGATGGCGACCACGCCACCCACCAGCGCGGCGCGCATCGGCAGTTCATACCAGCGGCGGCGCAGCGGACCGGCGGCAACGGGCGGGGTGCGCGCGGCGGTGCGGGTGAGCACGTAGGCGGGCACGATCAGGGCCAGGTTCAACAGCACCGCGCCCGGAACGGTCCAGGCAACCTGGTGGATCAGCAGCAGGCTGGCGAACCACGCGGCAAGCGCGCCGGTCATCACCGTGGGACGGCGATAGTGGGGTGCAAGCAGCGCGATGGCGGTGAGCAGCACGAACGTCGCGGCGTTGGCGGCGAGGCTGGACAGCGCACCGTCGGCGATAAAGGCGGCATCGTGCTGCAAGGAAAGCATGACGTAGGCCGGACCGGCGGCAATCGGCAGCGAAATGATCAGGCCACCCCAGAACGGGCCGGCGGCCTCGGCGATGACCGAGGCGAGCACAACGATCAGCGCGCTGGTGATGGCGCGGAGCAGCAGGGGCAGCCAGAAGGTCATCGTGGCGGCGTGGCGGGCGGGTGACGGCGCAGCCATTCGCCGGCGGCGTCGCCCATGGTCTTCGCGGTGCCGTCGATCAGCCAGCCGATGAAGGAGCGGTCGAACTTGAAGCTGTCGCCGCACTGTGCCCGGAAGAAACGGCGCACGTTCCGGCTGTTGCGATAGGCCGGCGTGATGGGCGTCGCGCGCGTGATCGGCCCGCTGTGCCAACTGAACGGTTCCATCCGGGCCTCGGGTTGAGCGATGCGCGTGTGACGCGACTGGTTGCGTGTAGCACGCGCGCCGGAGAGTGACGATCGCGACGCGGCCAGGGGTGGTGAGCCATGGGGATGGTGAAGCGGACCAGGTCGGATTCAGACTGCGCCTGGACTGTCCCCTCGCCGGCGTCCAAGACCATCGCTCAGTTGCATCACGCTGCGGCCCTCTCAGCCAGCGTCGGGTAGTCGGTGTACCCCTTGGCGCCGCCGCCGTACCAGGTGGGCTGGTCCGGCTCGTTCATCGGCGAGCCGGATTTCAGCCGCGCGGTGAAGTCAGGCGTGGACAAGACGAACCGGCCGTAGGATTCAAGATCCGCCCGTCCCACCGCGATGTCCGAGCCGACATCCTGCAAGGCGCGGCCCGGCCGGTTGACGATCAACGCCTGATCCCAGCGCTTGCGGATGTCGGCCAGCAGTGCGTCGTTCCCGAGGTGCATGAGGTGGACATAGGCCAGTCCTAGTTTGTTCAGCTCGCCCACGAGGGTGCGATACAGGTCCGGACCCGCGGGACCCTCCTCCAGCCCGCCGAGCGTGGCGCCCGGCGACAGGCGGATACCGGTGCGCTCGGCACCGATCTCCTCGGCGACCGACTTGGCGACCTCAATGGCGAAGCGAGCGCGGTTCTCGATACTGCCGCCATAGGCGTCGGTCCGGACGTTGGCGTTCGGGGCGAAGAACTGGTGGATCAGGTAGCCGTTGGCGCCGTGGATCTCGACCCCGTCGGCGCCGGCGTCCACCGCGCGACGTGCCGCATTGCGGAAGTCACGAACGGTGCGGGCGATGTCCGCGAGGGTCATGGCGCGCGGCTCGGGGATGGGCTTCATCCCTTCCAGGGTGAACATCTGATCCCCGGGGGCGATCGCCGACGGCGCGACCGCCCGGATGTGGCCCGGTGTGTTGTCGGGATGCGAGACCCGGCCCACGTGCATCAGTTGGATGAAGAGACGCGAGCCGGCGGCATGCACGGCCGAGGTGATCTGTTTCCAGCCTTCGACATGCGCGTCGGTATAGATGCCGGGCGTGAAAATATAGCCCTGGCCCTCGGCCGAGGGCTGGGTGCCTTCCGCGACCAGCAAGCCGAGGCCGGCGCGCTGAGAATAGTACTCGGCAGCCAGCGGGGTTGGCGTTCCATCAGGATTGGCGCGGCTGCGGGTCATCGGGGCCATCGCGAGCCGGTTCTTGATTGCGAGGTTTCCGACCTTGGTTGGGGTCCAGATGTTCATCACAGTTCTCTCCTTGCGCTTTTGGTTTGACCTCCGCACGGGCTGCCGCCCTTGCGTGTGGGCAACTACCTAGTGTTTCATATTCATGGCCAATAGCCGGAGAATTGGAACAGAGCGGACCGATTATGGAACATCTAGATCTGGATGCCCTGGTGCAGTTCATCGCCGTCGCCCGCCAGGGCGGGGTGAACGCGGCCGCCCGCGAAACCGGGATCCCGAAGGCGACGCTGTCGCGCCGAGTCCGCGAGCTTGAAGCTCGCCTGGGGACGCCTCTGCTCGAACGCGGCAGGGCCAGGCTAAAGCTCACCGAAGACGGCCGCCTGCTGCTGGATCGCGCCGCGCCGCTGCTCGGGGATCTCGACGCGCTCTGGCGCGAGATGAGTGCGCGGAGCGGATTGGTGCGCGGACATCTGCGCGTCAGCATCCCGTCGCTGCTGCCGCTGTTCGGGATGGGACCGTTCGCCGCCCGCTTCGCGCGGACCTATCCGGCGGTCGAGCTGGAAATCGACGTTGATGATCGCTTCATCGATCCGGTGCGGGACGGCTACGACGCGGTGGTCCGGGCCAATCCCTCGCCGGAGAGCGACCTCGTCGGGCGGCGGTTCCTACGATCCCAAAGTGTTCTGGCCAGCCCGCCCGGTATGCCCCTGCCGCGACATGCGGACGAGCCTGTCGACGCGGTGGTTCTTTCCGCGGCGGGCAGCCAATCCGCCTGGACCGTCCTCGGCCCTGAGGGAGAACTCACGGTTATCCCGAGAGAGATCTTGCGGTGCTCATCGATGACACTGGTCTATGAGGCAGTTCTTGCTGGCGCCGGTGCGGCGTTGCTTCCCGCCTGGCTGATCCGGAAGGATCTGGCAGAAGGACGACTAAAGGCCTGGGGCACTGTCCCCAACCGTGACATCGAAGCCTGGGTCCTGCACCCGCCAGGGCATTTGACGAGCCCGAAGGTCAGGGTTTTCGTCGATCTTCTGGTGGCTGAATTCCAGAAACCGGAAACGCGTTGAATACGCCTGGGTCCAACGAACCATAACGTGGTTGTCTTGCGTTGATCTCGGGCGTCCTGGTTTCCGATCGTCCGCTTCGCGCAAGAAATGCCAGCAACCGGACGGACCGAATTCATCCACCCATAACGGAATTTCAAGCTGATCTTAGACCCAGCCAGGTGCGTCAGTCAGTCAACGCGTAGTGGACGCGCACCGTGATGGTGATGCGGTCCTGCGGCATCGTGTCCGGGAAGGGCGGCACGATGGCACCGCGCAGCATCGCCTCGGCCGCGACGCCCAGCACGGCAGGAGCGTTGGTGCCGATGCGCTCGACACTCAGCACACGGCCGGACCGGTCGACGGTGAAGCGCAGAACGACGTTGCCCTCGTCGCCGTCGCGGCGTGCCTCGTCCGGATAGGTCTTGTGGGCGGCGAGCCAGCTCGCCAGCGCACGCTGCCAGTCGACGGCGATCGGTGCCAGCGCGGCCGGGCGGACCGGCGCCGGGTTCCCGGCCGGTGCCGGTGTCGGTGCCGATGGCGGCGCGGGAGCGCGCGGACGGGCCGACGCCGAAACAAGGGGATGGCCGGGCGCGGATGCGACCGGATGTGGCCGGACGGGCGGCTGCTTCAGCGGGACACGCGGTGGCGGTGACGCGGGCGGTGGCTGCGCGGCGGTAAGCGCTGGCGGCGGCGGTGGGACAGCGGCCGGAAGCGGTGGGGGTGGCTGTTCAGGAGGCAGAACCGGTGCCATTGGCGGCGGGCTGGAGACCGGTGGTGCCGGTATGTCCGGGGGCTGAACCACGGTTGGAGTCGGCGCGCGGGGCACAGGCGGCGCGGCGCGCGGGGCCGGCGCGAAAACCAGAGCGATGGTGTGATTGCCCGACGGCGGCGGCGCGACAGCCAGGCGCACGGCGGTCAGCACGACCGCGCCGACCGCCACGTGCAACAGCATCGCCCCACCCCAGGACGCGACCGAAGGCCGGCGGGCCGGGTGCGCGCCCGGCCAGCGCGGGATCGGGGCACCGATGATCGGTGCGGTGGTCATCATTCCGGGTTGCCGTCTCCTTCGCAATAGTACGTTATAACATAACGTATTGGCGTCATAGAACCCGCCCGGGAAGGAGTCCAATCCCAATGCAGCGACGTCGCCTCACCACCCTCCCCGCCGTGCTGTGGGTCCTGAGTGCGGCTTGCGTTGCGCAAGCGGCCGATCCGGATCCGTCATCATCGCCGGCGCCGGCGGCATCGACGGTGGCTCAGGCAGCAGCACCGGCCGCGTTGACGGCAGCGCCGGCGACGGCATCAACGGCGGCCCCAGCCGCGGTGGCCAGCCCGGACACCAGCGGCATGTCGATGGACATCGACGTCGTCTCGAAGCGACTGGACGCGGCGCGGCAGCAGATCCAGCCGAGCCTGGGTGCCACCACGTACTCATTCTCGCCGGACGCGCTGAGCAACATCCCACAGGGCGACAACACACCGCTGAACCAGGTGCTGCTGCAGGCCCCGGGCGTGGCGCAGGACAGTTTCGGGCAAATCCACCTGCGCGGGGAGCACGCCAACGTACAGTACCGGCTGAACGGGGTGGAGCTGCCGGAGGGCCTGTCGGTGTTCGGGCAGGTGCTCGAGGAACGGTTCGCGCGATCGCTGTCTCTGATCACCGGTGCGCTGCCGGCACAATATGGATTTCAAACCGCGGGCGTGGTGGACATCCAAACCAAGACCGGGCTGACCAATCCCGGGCTGTCCGTGTCGATGTATGGCGGTAGCTGGAACTGGCTGCAGCCGAGCATGGAATATGGCGGGCATACCGGGCCGGTGGATTATTTCATCTCGGTGGATGGGCTGCACAACGATCGCGGCATCGAAAACCCGACCGCCAGCTATAACGCGATCCACGACACCACCGATCAGTTCCACGGCCTGGCGACGGTCTCCGGCATCATCGATCCGGACACGCGACTGAGCCTGATCCTGGGCGGCTTCGCCGGCAGCTTCCAGATTCCGAACAATCCCGGGCAGTCGACGCTGGGACTGAACGTGAACGGCGTGACGTCGTTCAACAGCGCCACCCTGAACGAGACGCAGACCGAGTCGACCGAGTTCGCCGTGCTGTCACTGCAAAAGCATGCTGGGCCGGTCGATGTGCAGGTTTCGTTGTTTAACCGGACCAGTTCGCTGCATTTCTCGCCCGACTGGGTCGGCGACTTGCTGTTCAATGGGATCGCGCAGGAGGCGTCACGCCAAGATGTCGCGACCGGCGTGCAAACGGATGGGAGCTGGCGGTTGAATGATCAGCACACGCTGCGGGCCGGATTCCTCGCACAGGCGGAACAGGCAAGTGCCGATACACTGTCCAGCGTGCTGCCGGTGGATTCGAGTGGCGCGCAGACCTCCACCCAACCGCTGGGCCTTGTCAGCAATCAGTATAATACGGGTTTCCTGTACGGGATGTACCTGCAGGACGAGTGGCGCCTGCTGCCGACGGTGACGGTGAACTACGGCGCGCGGTTCGACGAAGTGGACGAATTCACCCATGAGAACCAGATCAGCCCGCGGGTGAATCTGGTGTGGAAACCGCCAACCGACACCACACTGCATATCGGCTACGCGCGGTATTTCGTGCCGCCCCCGTTCGAGTCCTTGTCGCCGGCCGCCATCGCCCAGGTGCAGGGCACGACCGCGGCGCCGCAGGTGACGCAGAACGACCCGGTGCGGGCCGAGCGATCGCATTATTTCGATGCCGGGGTAAGCCAGGTGGTGATCCCCGGGCTGACCGTGGGGGTGGATGCGTACTACAAGATCTCCCACAACCTGATCGATGAAGGGCAGTTCGGCGCGCCGATCATCCTGACCGCGTTCAACTACGCGCAGGGCACTCAAACCGGGGTGGAGCTGACCGCAAGCTACGAGCACGGGCCGCTGTCGCTGTATGGCAACCTCGCGTGGTCGCGCGCGATGGGGAAAGACATCGACTCCGCCCAGTTCAATTTCAGCGCCGCTGACCTGGCCTTCATCCAGAACAATTACATCCACCTGGACCACGACCAAACCTGGAGCGGGTCGGCCGGCGCCGCGTACGTGTTCAACCCCGATAGCACCCACCCGACACGGGTCTCCGCCGATTTGCTGATCCAAAGCGGGCTGCGCGCCGCTGGCGGGGCACCGAACGGGATCGCGCTGCCGAGCTATGCGACGGCGAACCTGTCCGTGGTGCAGCGGATCGATACGCGCACCGATGTGCGGCTGGACATACTGAATGTGGCCGACACCCCGTATGAAATTCGGAACGGGACGGGCGTGGGCGTGGGGGCGCCGCAGTACGGGATTCGGCGCACGGTCCTGGCGGGGGTGACGCACCGGTTTTGAAGCCGCAGGTGGGCTGGCGTAGCGTCGCGAATACCCGGTGACTGGACTCCGTCGGTGCCCCTCGTTATGTTCATTTGGGAATAGCGTGGGACGATCGCCTTGGACCTGATCAAGGGACAGCGCCTGACCACCTGGAGCGTCACACCCGATGGCGAGCACGTTCAGCTTGGGCTGGTGGATGAACAGGACCATCCGTGCGCGGTGCTGCTGCCGATCGCGGTGCTCAGCGGGCTGATGATGACGATCCCACGCATGCTGCAGGATGCGCTGCGAGCCAAGTTCTCGGACGGGTCGCTGCGCATGATCCACGAGCTAGGAGATTGGCGGGTGGAGCGCGCGGCGGGCGCGAATGCGTCGATTCTGAGCCTCACCACGCCGGATGGATTTGAGGTGACGTTCGCGGTGGCGACGCCGCAAGCGGATCGGCTGGGAAAGACCCTGCGTCATTCGGCGACCCCGGGCGCCGAGGAGATGCCTGTTCTCAATTAGGGAGTTTCGTCATGACCGTGGATATTCAGATCACGCGCCATCCGTATCTGGATGGCAAGCCGAAGCGCATGTACATCGACGGCAAATGGCTGGAAGCGGCGTCGGGCAAGACGTTCGACAGCATCAATCCGTCCACCGGCGAGGTGTTGGCGTCGGTCGCCGAGGGTGACGCCGAGGATATCGATCGCGCGGTGGCAGCGGCGCGGCGGGCATTCAACGGGCCGTGGAGCAAGTTCAAGCCGTTCCAGCGACAGGCGCTGCTGCTGAAGCTGGCGGACCTGGTCGAGCAGTATTTCGACGAGCTGGCAGCGCTCGACACGCTGGACATGGGTGCGCCGATCAGCCGCACCACCGGCAACAAGCTGCGGGCGCTGGGCATGCTGCGCTATTACGCCGGGCAGGCGGTTTCGATCCATGGCGAAACGATCGAGAACTCGCTCCCGGGCGAGTACGTGTCCTTCACCTTGAAGGAGCCGGTCGGCGTGGTGGGCGCGATCATTCCGTGGAACGGACCGCTGACGGCGACGATCTGGAAGATCGGGCCAGCATTGGCGACCGGCTGCACCGTGGTGCTGAAGCCGGCGGAGGAAGCACCACTGACGCCGTTGCGGCTGGCGGAGCTGTGCCAGGAAGCGGGGATTCCCCCAGGCGTGGTGAATGTGGTGCCAGGGTTCGGCGAGACCGCCGGCGCGGCGCTGGCCTCGCACCCGGATGTCGACAAGGTGGCATTCACCGGCTCGCACCTGACCGGGCAGAAGATCGTGCAGGCGTCTGCAGGGAACCTGAAGCGCGTGTCGCTGGAGTTGGGCGGCAAGTCACCGGACGTAGTGTTCGCGGATGCCGATTTGGATGCCGCAGTGCCAGGGGCGGGCATGGCAGTGTTCGCGAACTCGGGGCAGATCTGCAGCGCCGGCACGCGGCTGTTCGTCGAGAAGACGATCTACGACGAATTCACCGCGCGCGTGGCGGCGTTCAGCAAGACGTTGCGGGTCGGGAACAGTGCCAATCCGGACACGCAGATCGGGCCCTTGGTTTCGGCCGAGCAGTTGGATCGCGTGACGGGTTATCTGGCGATCGGCCGGCAGGAAGGCGCGCGGCCGCTGTCGGGTGGCGAGCGGCTGACCGATGGCGACATGGCGAAGGGCTACTTCGTACCGCCGACGGTGTTCGCCGATGTGAATGACGACATGCGCATCGCGCAGGAGGAGATCTTCGGCCCGGTGATCGCGGCGATTCCGTTCGCCAGCATCGATGAGGTGATCGAGCGCGCCAACCGCACGGGGTTCGGCCTGGGTAGCGGCGTGTGGACGCGTGACGTCACCAAGGCGCATCAGCTCGCGCGCGGGATTCGTGCCGGATCGGTCTGGATCAATTGCTACCAGGCGATGGACCCGGCGGTGCCGTTCGGCGGCTACAAGATGAGTGGCTATGGCCGTGAGAGCGGCAAGCAGCATGTTGAGGAGTACCTCAACGTAAAGTCGGTTTGGATCAAGACGGCCTGATTGCCTCGGCGGCGAGGCGCCCCTTCGCCGCCGTCTGGCCTGACCGATGCCGCCGCGATATATTGCGGCGGCTATAGCGACCCCCCGTCGGACAGCGTTCATGCGCATCATCCTGGTTCTATTGGCCATGCTGCTGCTTGGCCCGTCATTCGCGCGCGCGGATGACCAGCTGCATCTATTCGCCGCGGGCAGCCTGACGGATGCGATGACCGAGATGTTGGCGGCATCGGGCATCCCGGCCGCGCGCGTGGCGCCGCCAGTGTTCGGGCCGTCGGGCACGCTGCGCGAGCGCATCGAGAAAGGCGCGCCGGCGGACATCCTGGCCTCAGCCGACATGCGGCAGCCGCGACAGCTGGCGGACGAGCGCGGGCACCGGCCGGTGGTGGTGTTCACGCGCAATCGGATGTGCCTGCTGGCACGCAAAGCGCTGGGCGTGACGCCGGCGAACATGTTGGACCGCATGCTGGATCCGCAGCTGCGGCTGGTGACGTCCACGCCGCACGCCGATCCCGGGGGCGATTATGCCTGGGCGGTGTTCGCGCGGGCGGAGGCACTGCATCCAGGCGCCAGGGCGGCGCTGGAGGCGAAGGCGTTGACGCTGGTGGGTGGGCCGACGTCGAAGCCGCTGGTGGCGGGGCGTGGGCAGGTAGCGGGCGTATTCCTGGCCAACAAGGGCGACCTGATGCTGGGCTATTGCAGCAGCGCCGCCGCAGTGTTGCGTGATGTGCCGGGGCTGGCCTCGGTGCCGTTGCCACCGGAGCTGACGGTGGGGCCGGCGTACGGTATGGTGGTACTGACCGATCACGCGCTGGCGGCACGGTTTGCCATCTTCGTGATGTCCGAGCAGGGGCAAGCAATCCTGGCGCGGAACGGTTTCGTGCCGGTCGCGGTGCCGGACGAAGTGCAACAGCTTCCGCAAGGGGACATCAGATGAAACTCAGCGCGCGCAATCAGATCAAGGGCAAGGTGATTGGAGTGCAGAAGGGGCAGACCACGGGGCATGTGCGGATCGATATCGGCGGCGGCGTGATCGTGACCTCGTCGATCACCAACGAGGCGATCGATGACCTGAGCCTGAAGGTAGGCGATGACGCGATCGCGGTGATCAAGGCCTCGGACGTGATGGTGGCGAAGTAATGCGTCTGCCGTGCCCGCTTGGCGTTCTGGCTGCCGCGTGGCTGGTGTACCAAACGCCGGGCGCGGCGGCGCAGAGCGTGGTGATCGCGCAGTCTGTCGAGCAAACACAGACAATTGATCTGGCAGCAGTGCAAGCGTTGCCGCAGGTTGATACACACATGTCGATGCTGACCGGGCACGGAACGGTGCAGGCGACGTATCGCGGCGCGCTGCTGTGGGCGGTGCTGGAGAAGGTCGGGCTGGTCAGCGGCGATCCGCGGTCGCACGTGCGGCGCGTGGTGATGGTGACCGGGCGGGATGGCTATACTGCGGCGCTGGCACTGGGCGAGATCGATCCGGAATTCGAAGGCAAGCAGGTGATCGTGGCGGATCAGCAGGATGGCCAGGCACTGAAGGGTGGCGAGCTGCGGCTGGTGGTGCCGGGGGATAAGCGCGGCGGGCGCAGCGTACGGGATATCGTAAGGATCGAGCTGCGATAGTGGCGTCGTCGCGGCGGCCATTCGCGGATATCGGCAAAGCACTGATGCCCGGGGCGCGGAATAATTCTGTGCGCCCGATGTCTGTGAGATTGGGCCGGATCAGCTTTGCAACCAGATGCCACGGGGGAGAAACGCATGCGCCGACATTTGACCTGGATGGGATGGCTGCTGGTGGCGGTGCTGAGCTGTGGCGGCGCCGCGGCACAGACAGCGCGGCTGGTGCCAGCGCCGGCGGTGGATGAAGCGCAAACGAACGCAGCGCATGAGGTGGCGGTGTTCGCCGGGGGTTGCTTTTGGGGCGTGCAGGGCGTGTTCCAGCATGTCAATGGGGTGATCGACGCAGTATCGGGCTATGCGGGCGGCAGCGAAGCGAACGCGCAGTACGAGATTGTGAGCACGGGGCGGACGGGCCATGCGGAATCCGTGCAGGTCACGTTCGATCCGCGGCGCATCAGCTATGGGACGCTGTTGCGGATTTTCTTTTCGGTGGCGCACGATCCGACGGAGCTGAATTATCAGGGACCGGATGAGGGGACGCAGTATCGCTCGGCGATCTTCCCGACGACCCCGGAACAGGCGCGCATCGCGACAGCGTATATCGCGCAACTGGATCAGGCGCATGTGTTTCCGGCACCGATCGTGACGCAGATCGAGAACGGGAAGGTGTTTTACCCGGCGGAGGGGTATCATCAGGATTACCTGACACGGCACCCGGACAATCCGTATATCGCTTACAATGACCTGCCGAAGATCAATGCGCTGGACCGGCTGTTTCCAGATCGCTACCGCGCCGATCCGGTGCTGGTGAGCACGGGGGCGATGTGAGGGGGATTGCCGGTATGTGGGATTGCGCCTCGCGCATCGATTTGCCGGCTCCAGCGGACGCCGCAAGGGGCGTGTAACCCGACTGGCGGTATTGTAGCGGCCGGAGAGCAAGGCCGTCCGGCCCTATGCTGTTGCTGATCCTGTCTGCGCTTCCGTCCACAGTGTTGGGCACCCACCTGATATCGTCGGTGCACCCGGCGTGATCCACATCAGCGGCAAGCGGTACACGCGCACCCGTCATCCCAAGCCGTTCAAGGCCACCATTGCGTTCGGTGTGATCTGCACGATCGGGCTGCTGACACCGGTGTGGGCCGCGCTGCACGTGCTGTTGCCAGCGCAGGTCCCTGCCCCTCCCGGGCCGCACAGGTCACATTGATACCAGGGGCCGCAAAGACCGGCGCCGCCTGTCCCGGCGTCATGCCGGACGGACGCGGCGAGCAGCAGCGCGGCGGGATGTCAGGCAGGGATATGTTCGAATGGCCAGCGAGTTGCCCCTCCGTCACGCGGGGGACGGAGGTTGTAGCTGGAACGTCGGCGCGGCGGTGACCTGCCGGTAGAGATCTTGGATCAGTTCACGGCCATGCGCGCGTTCGAGGCGGCGCAGGATGAAATGGCCCTGTGCCACACGCTCGAAATGATCCATGAACGCGACATTCAAGGTTGCGCCGCCTAGCGCGCCCAGCACCGGCAATGCGCCAGCGGCGACACGTTCGGACAGCACCAGACCGAGGCGCGAGACAACCTCGGCCACCAGGCGGGTGATCACCGGCGCCGAGACGTCGAGAACGCTGCGTTCGACCAGACTGGCAACGACATCGTTTGTCAGCTTGGTCAGCGTGGCGCGCGCGGCGTAATAGCCGATAGCGGCTCCGGCATCAGCGCGGCGATCGCCCAGCGCGAAGACCTGCAGGCAGGCCAACCGCGGTTCCAGCGTGTACAGGTCCTCGCCGTTGTCACGTGCAATATCGGCGATCGCACGCAGCATCAGCATCAGGGTGAACGGCAGCTCAATCGGCAGCGCCGCGGCCCCGAACACGCCACCGATCCCACCGCTGAGGCCGGTCAGAACCTTGGCGCGCCAGGCGGAGGGTGCGAAGTCCTGACCTTCCTGCGATTCGATTGCCACTGTCAGGCACTGCAGAATTGCCTTGCGCAGCACGCCGTGCAGGCCGCTGCTGAGGCCGGGCACCGCGCCGATCACGCTGTCGAGCGGCTTGCCAGCATGGTTGGCCAGGCGGATCACCAGACGTGGCTGTTCCAGCAGGCGGACCGCGCGCTCGAGATCCTGCTGCTGGGCGGCCGGCAGCATCAGCGTCGGCGCAACAGGGGCCGCATGCCGTTCAGGCTGGCGAGGATCGCCGAGCCGTTGCTCAGCACCGCGGTGAAGGTCGGGCTGACCAAGCCACTGGGCAACGCGAAGCCAAGCGCCAGCGTGTTCAGGACCGCAACGATCGCGTAGTTCTGCTTGATCAGGCCAACGGCGTCGCGCGACACCTCAATCGCCTGCACCAGTTTCCAGAGCGAATCCTCCATCAGCACGACATGCGCTGATTCATGCGCGACGTCGGCGCCGTGGCGCATGGCGATGCCGACGTCGGAATAGGTCAGAGCGACGGAATCGTTGATGCCGTCGCCGACCATGGCGACGACCTTGCCTTCGCGACGCAGCGTGGTGATCACCTCGGCCTTGTCGGACGGCATCATGTCGGCGAACTGCTGGGTGAGGCCGATGCGGGCGCCGACGGCGCGGGCGACGGTGGCGTTGTCGCCGGTCAGCATGATGGTGTTGCGAATGCCCATGGTGCGCAGCTTGCGCATCACCTCGGCGCTTTCGGGGCGGATCTTGTCGGCGTAGGGGATCAGGCCAGCGAGCCATCCGTCGACGGCCATGTAGAGACAGGAGTAGCCCTGTTCATCCAGCGCGGCGCGGTCGTGCGCGGCCTGCTGCACGCGGATCTCGCAGCCACGCAGAAAGCGTTCGCTGCCGAGATGGACGTAGTAGCCGTTCACCTGGCCCTGCACGCCAAGGCCGACCTTGTAGTCGGGCGCGTCGCACAGCGGCACGAGGATTTCGCGAGCGCGCGCGCGGGTGCGCAGCGCCTCGGCGACCGGGTGTTGCAAGCGGCTTTCCGCGCCCACCGCGAGGCCGAGCAGGTGATCGGCGGAGATCTGGTTCTGGTAAGGAATGATATCGACCACTTCCGGCGTGCCGTGGGTTAACGTGCCGGTCTTGTCGAACACGATGGTGTCGACCTCGGCCAGGCGTTCCATGTGGCCGCCGCTTTTGATGATGATACCGGATCGGGCGGCATGGGTCATCGACGCCAGCACGCTGGTCGGCGCCGCGACGCGGATGCCGGTGCCGTAGTCGATGATGACCAGCGACAGGAAGCGCTGCACATCGGCGGTGAGCACCGCGCTGCCGACGGCGAGGCCGAGCGTCGGCGCCACCAGCCGGTCGGCGAAGCGTTCCGCGTGGTTCTGCATGCGGGTGTCGCCGATCGGCGCGCCGTCGACAAGCTGAGCGATCTGGCCGGCGGTGGTGTCGGTGCCGACGCGGGTGGTGCGGATGGTGATCTGGCCTTCGCGCAGCACGGTGGCGGCAAAGACCATTTCGCCAACGGCACGGGCAACGGGCAGGCCTTCGCCGGTGATGGTCTTCTGGTCGACCATCGCGGCGCCGTCGATCACGTCACCGTCGACCGCGATGATCTCGCCTGGGTAGACCACCACCAGGTCTCCGGGGATGAGTTCGATCGCGGGCACGGCGATCACCGAGCCGTCGCACAGCTTCCAGGCGGAGCGGTTCTGGAAATCCATCAGCTCCGCGATCGCACGCTTCGATCCGGCAGCGGTCAGATCGCGGATCCAGTCGCCCAGGCGGATCAGCCAGGTGATGATGCAGCCGGTGACCTGCAGGCCTTGGGCGATGGAGGCGGCGATGGCCAGCGTATCCAGGAAGTCGACGTTCAGCCGGCGCTCAGTGGCGATGACGTGCCATGCACGCTTGGCGATGGGCCAGGCATTCCACAGCATCAGCGGCACATTGACCGCGGCAATCAGGGGGTTCGACGAGAATGCCAGTGCCAACGAGACGGTCGGTAACGCAAGCACCGACGGGCCAAGCGGCGGCGGCAGCTTGGCAGCGACTGGAATCGGAACGACGGCACGGGTCGCTTGCGTGGCGGCAGGTACCGGCGTGTCCGCCGCATCGATGATGGACAGCAGATCGCGCGGCGACAGGAAGCGCAGGTAACCCAACATCGATTCGATCAGCGCGTGTTGCGCGGCATCATAGGTGACGACCAGGCTGGCGCAGGCATAATTGATCCGCGCAGTGCGGATGCCGTCCCGCGCCGCGAGCCAGGTGGCAATCTTCTCGGTGGCTGGTGTCTTCGCCGCAAGGGCCGGAACGTTCAGGCGTATGCGACCCGGAAGCCAGTGGCGGACGGAGAACTGCATGGTGCGGGTCAGGCGATGCGCGCAGGCGGTTTACGTCTTGTCGGCGTCATGGGCGTGCAGTTCGACAAAATGATTGAGCGAGAAGATCACCAGTGTCACCCACATTGGGGTTGCCGCGGCGGCGCCGATTTCCAGGAAGGTGAAGCCCGCGAGGACGATCGGCGCCAGGATCTTCAGGTCGATGTTGTTATCGGTAGATCGCTTGATCTGCCGATCCAGTGACTTGACGTATTCGACGACGGACCGAGCGATATGCGAATGCTCGGCGAGGAATTCGGCCTCGTCCTCAATCGAGCGGGCGACTTCGTCGAGCTTGTTGGAGGGGGGCCGGTGCGGCGCGGCGCCAGAGGCGGCTGGAGGCGGAACAACCGGATCCACCGCGGTGCGGCCCAGGCTGAGGAACAGGCTGGGAATGTCGGGGTGATGTTCGGTGTCGTAATAGATCACCAGGCTGCCGGAGGTCGGCTTGATCTCGATCACGTCAACGCCGGGGATGCCGTCGAACGCGGATTTGATCTGCGTCAGCAGCTCGGGGTTGTGTTTCGCTGACGGAATCTTGAGCCGCACGCGGCCATGCACCGCATGCGCGATCTCCGCCCCGTGTTTATGACGCAGGGCGGCGGCGGTTTCGTGGTGCCGGGCGTGGCGATGCTTCGCGGCGTGCGGCTGATCGGCGGGAGCTGCTTCGGCATCCACGGCTGGCGTGTCGGCGGCTGGTGCGTCGGGCGAAAGTGATTCGGGCACGGGCATCGCCGGCTGGCTGACCCGGCGGCGCCGCGATGGCTGGGCCGGGGTGGGCTGCTCAGACGCGCTCAAGCCGCGTGCGTGCCCGGTGCCTCCGGTGCAGTCCCTGATGGTGTGGTGGCTTCGGCGTGCACCTCAGCCACGATGTCCTGAACCTGTTCGTGGGCTTCGGCCGCGGCTTCGCGCGCTTTGCGGCCAACCTTGTAGGCGCCGCGCACCGCAGAGCGGAACAGCGGTTGCAGGGTAGCACCGATCTGCGGGATGAATTTGGGTGCCAGCGCCGCGGCGGCGCCGATCACCATGCCGGGGATCAAGGCCGCCTCGATGAGGGCGGCGCCGACAAAGATAACGCCGACAGTGGCGGCCTTTGTGGTGAAGTCATCGCAGGCCCAGGCCGCGCCGTTGGGTTTTGTTGAGGGTTCAGCGTTCTCAGTCGTCGTACTGTGCGGCTCGCTTGTCATGGTGTGCCCGGATGTCCTGGATGAGATCGAGACTTGTAGAGACCCGATCAATCTATCATGGGGTTGCTGACCGCATGCTGACGCAGGTTGTTAAGATTTCGTGACGTCACCTTGGCATGGTTCAGGTGCGGGAGGCCGCAAATGGGTTTCTATCACCGTCATATCCTTCCGCGCCTGTTGCACATGGCGATGCGACAGGACGTGCTGGTGCCGTTGCGCCGACGGGTGATCGGCGCGGCAGAGGGACGGGTGTTGGAGGTTGGCGTCGGCTCGGGGCTGAACCTGGGGCTGTATGGGGCGGCGGTGCGCGCGGTGATCGGGCTGGAGCCGTCCCCGGAGCTGCTGCGGATGGCGCGGGCGCGGGCGGTGGCGGCCGCGGTTCCGGTGGAGCTGCTGGAGGCAGTGGCCGAGAACGTGCCGCTGCAAGATGCCAGCGTCGACACCGTCGTGACGACCTGGACGATGTGCACGATCCCGGACGCGCCGCGCGCGCTAGCGGAACTGCGGCGTGTGCTGCGACCGGGTGGGGCGCTGTTGTTCGTCGAGCACGGGCGTGCGCCGGAGCCGGGCGTGGCGCGCTGGCAGGACCGGCTGGATCCGGTGTGGGGGTGCATTGCCGGCGGCTGCCATCTCAACCGCAAGATCGATCACCTGATCGCGGATAACGGCTTCCAGATCGAGGCGCTGGCGCATTCGCGGCTGCCGGGGCCGCGCACCCACACCTATCTCTACGAAGGGCGCGCGCGGCCGCGGTGATGGGGCGTCAGGCGCTGCGATACCAGTCATGCAGGGCGCTCAGGTTGCTGTCCCAGCCACTGAGCGGGGCGTGCAGCTTGCTGCCGATCGCTGACACCGTGGGGCGGGTCACGACGGGGATCACCACGACATTCTTGATGACCATGTCGTTCATGGCGATGAACAGCGCGGCACGCTTGACCGGGTCCAGCTCGCTGTCACTCTGGTCGTGCAGCTTGTCGTAGTCGGCGCTCTGCCAGCGGGTGATGTTGGGGCTCTGCCATTTGTTCGCCTTGCTCGCGATCTCGGATGACAGAAAGGCGCGCATCAACGTGCCGGGGTCGGGTTCCACCATCGTCGTGGTGTACATCTGCAGATCGGCGTAGAATTTTCGATCCGTGTCCGGATTGGCGACGTCGGAGGAGAAATAGACCGACGCGGTGATCGACTTGAGCTCGATCGAGATGCCAGCCTGCTGACAGGCGCGCTTGACGATCTCCTGGGTCTTCTGGCGTGGCGCGTTGATCGTGGTCTGATAGACCGCGTGGAGCTTCACACCGTTCTTTTCCCGCACGCCATCGGCGCCGGGCTTCCAGCCGCCGTCATCCAGCAACTTGATCGCCTTGACGACGTTGAATTCATAGTGCGTGTTGGGGGAGGCATATTTCGGCGGGCCGTTGACGAAGTTGGCGGTGTCGTCGCCGGTGCGGCCGTAAATGAACTTGTGCACCGCGGCGCGATCCACCAGCAGGTTGAGCGCGTTGCGCACGGCGGGGTCGGTCAGGAACTGGTGTTTCGTTTTGATGCTGGAGCGCTCGCCGTCGACCGTGGTCCAGGGATCGGTGTTGTTGAGCTGGATGTGCTCGATGCTGCCGCCTGGGGTGACGGCGATGCGGCCCTTGCCATTGGCTTCCAGCCGCTTGAGGATTTCGTCTTCCACCTGCAGGTTCCAGGCGAAATCGTATTCGCCGGTCTGCAGCACGGCGCGCGCGGCCGAGACCGCATCGCCGCCGCCCTTCATCTCAATCGTATCGAAGTAGGGACGATTTGGCATATGGTAGTTGGGGTTGAGCTTGCCCTGCACCAGATCGCCGGGCTTGAAGTCGACGAACGTGTAAGGGCCGGTGCCGACCGGCGCCAGATTCGCCGGTGCCTGCCGCGAGTTATCGCCCTTGTAGGCCTGGAACAAATGCTTTGGGATGATCAGGTTGACGCCGACGAAGGCCTTGGCCCAGAACGGCGTCGGCTGCTTGAACTCCACGCGGATGGTGTGGTCATCGAGCTTGACGACCTTGAGGTCCTGGAAGCTACCGGTGGACGTCGCGGCGGTCGCGGGATCGACGACGTATTCCCAATTGAACACGCAGTCATCGGCGGTGAACGGCGCGCCGTCGTGCCAGGTGACGCCCGGCTTGAGCTTCCAGGTGACGGATAGGCCGTCCTTGGCGACACCGCCGTTTTCGAGGCTGGGGATTTCGGCCGCGAGGATCGGCAGCAGCTCGCCCTCCGGGCTCCAGCTCGCCAGGGGTTCGTAGAACAGGCGTGCAGCGTCTTGGTCTTTGGTTCCGACAGCGAACTGAGGGTTCAGCAGGGTGGGCGCCTGCCACCACAGCAGACGCAGCGCGCCGCCACCGCCGCGTTTGGTGGGGGGATAGAGGGCGGGTTCGGGCGTCGCGGCCAGGCCGGAGGCGGCGAGCATTTGCGCGGCCAGGGGCGCGGTGAGGCCGAGGGCGAGCACGCGGCGGGTGAAGGCTCGGCGCGAGAGTGTGCCGTGGCGAACGCGCTCGATTGTCGCGCGCAGTTGCTGTTCGTTCATCGTGGCTTCCTGGGTTCTCAAGGCTATGCGGCCATGCGGCTGAGTGTCTAGGGACGTCTATGCGCCAACGAATAGCCCATCGGAAAGCATGGGCAATGCGTGGGAGCAGCAGCAAAGGATGCAGCGATGCGACAAGCAGCCGCGTCGGTCAGTGTCAACCTGTTTGTAGCCAGGCTGTTGCGACGCGTGCTGGTGCACACCGTCTGTGGTCAGCGGACCCCGTCAGGGCGGGCCGACGCGAAGCGGTACCCAGACTGGAGGAGCCGCGCTTTGTGCTGCTTTCAGCACCAGGGCCGCGACGTAGGGCCGGTGCTGCGCACGTGCGGCGTCGATGGCCGCTTGTACCTGCGCTGGCGTCAGCACCTGGCCATCTTGTACGCGCAGTATCACGTCGCCGGGCGACAACCCGCGCGTGGCCGCGTCGGTGCCACTCGCGATCCCATTGATCACGACGCCCGTGAGTGAGGTGTCCAGCCCGTACCTGGCGCGGACATCCGCGGTGATGGCACTGAGACTCAACCCAAGGTCAGCCGGGATGACATAGATCGGGGCTGCCGGCTGGCTGGACTCTGCTTTGATTTCCGCCGCGGTCTTGGGCCACAGCTTGATTGTGATCTGAACGACACGCTGCTGCCCATCATGTAGTACGGTGATGGGCACCGTCTGGCCGACATCTGTCTGTACCACCAAACGCCGCAGCGCGCGTGCATCCCGCGGCGTACGATCGCCGACACGCAACACGATGTCGCCGACCTGCAGGCCGGCGACAGCAGCTGGGCCACCTGCAGTCAGCGATGTGATGATCGAACCCGCCGGTGACGGTGCGCCCATTGCCTGAGCGAGTTCCGGCGTCATGTCGTCCACCGTAGCCCCGACCCATCCGGGCCTCACCCAACCGTCGCGGATCAACCGTTCGGTCACGAATTTTACATCGGCCGAGGGTTGGGCGAAGCCCAGGCCGACCGAGCCGGTCGTTGGCGAAACAAGGGCGGTGTCCATGCCAATCACCTCGCCCGAGGCGTTGAACAACGGACCACCCGAGTTGCCATGATTGATCGAGGCGTCGGTCTGAATATAGTCGTCGTAGCGTGAGGCATCGATGCTCTTGTTGAGCGCGCTGACAACACCCGAACTGACCGCCATGCCGAGGCCGAGCGCGTTGCCAATTGCGATGACAGGGTCACCGATCTGCAATTTGTTGCTGTCGCCCCAGCGCACTGGAACCAGCGCGTGTTGTGTTTCCACTTTGATCACCGCGATATCAACAACCGCGTCGGTGGCCACCAGTTTGGCGGACGCGGTCTGGCCGTCGGAGAACGTCACCAGAAGCGCATAGGCACCGTGGATGACGTGGTCATTGGTCGCAATCAAGCCGCTCTTGTCGATGACGAAGCCTGACCCCCTGAAGGTCTGGGGGGATGCCGCGGCGGCATTGGCCGCGGAGCCCGCGCCACTTTGAGGCACGGCTGCCACGGTCGAGGTGATGTTGACCACGCTCGGCAGCAGGCCTCGGATCAGTTGCGCCTCGTGATCGTCCATTGTTTGTTGTGCCGAAGCCGGCTGAGACCCCAGAGCGGCGATCAGACCCACCGCTAGAAGTCCAATGCAACGTGTGGGCGCTCGCATGTGGCAGTCTCCTCGCGACCGTAAGACCTCTTGTATACGGTATATGTCGGTTGCGGTTTCATCCCAACCATAGGCCGATCGATCGTCCGGGTATTGTCTGTGGTCTTTTCGCAACCCATGCGCCCGTTCCTCGACGCGCCGCCGCCCAGGGCGATTGGCCTTGCCATGCTGTCCTCCCCGAAGGGGGCCGATTGGCGAGCTTGCGCCGGTCCTCGGCGGTCGCACCGAGGAGGGACGCCTCTTTCGCTCCGTTGGGCCCTTGGAGGCGCAGACGGTCGAGACGTATCATTGGCGCCGTCCGGACGCGATGCGGCGGTCCTGGCAATCGCGGCGGCACGCGCGCTGTTTCGATGCAAGGTTGGTGTCATCAGCGCGCCGCTTGCCTGCTCGGTTACGCGTGTCGGGTTCCGCTTTGCGTTCTCGGGGGTGTCATGAGTGGCATCGGCAAATTGGCGGTGCTCTGGCGGGGTGATCGCGACGCACGCCGTGCCGCGACCCCCGACAACAATCGATGGCGTGACATCTTCGCGGCGTTGCAGGCGGTCGGGATCGAAGCCGAGCCGGCCGTCTATTGCGAGGAGGCCGCCGAAGACGTCCGCGATCAACTCCGGAAGGTGCAGGGTGTTCTCGTCTGGGTCGATCCGATCGCCGGCGGCCGGACCCGCTTTCAGCTCGATACCATGCTGCGCGACGTTGCGAATCGCGGCGTCTGGGTCAGTGCCCATCCGGATGTGACGCAGAAGATGGGCGTGAAAACGGTGCTGTATGCCACCAGGCATCTCGGCTGGGGCACGGATACCCAGCTTTATCCCACAGAGGTGTCGTTCCGGGAATCCTTCCCAAAGCGTCTGCGAACCGAGGGACCTCGGGTTATCAAGCAGAACCGTGGCAATGGCGGCCAGGGTGTCTGGAAAGTCGAGGTGGCGTCAGGCGATCTTGTGTCGGTGCTCGAGGCTCGCCGTGGCAGCGAGCCGAAGAGCGTAGCGCTCGCGACGTTCATGACCGACTGCGCGGCCTATTTCGCCGATGGCGGCTGCATCATTGACCAGCCGTTCCAGCAGCGGCTGCCTGAAGGGATGATCCGCTGCTATATGGGCACCGATCGCGTCGTTGGCTTCGGTCATCAGCTCATCAAGGCCCTGCTGCCGCCGCCGGCGGAGGGTGCCGATTCACCGCGGGCGCAGCCAGGCCCGCGGATCATGCACCCGGCATCCGCGCCAGATTTTCAGGCCCTGAAGCTGAAAATGGAGACCGAGTGGACGCCGCAGATGATGCAACTTCTCGGGATTGCGCCCGGCGCCATGCCGCTGATCTGGGATGCCGATTTTCTTTACGGTCCGAAAACATCTTCCGGAGACGACACGTACGTGCTGTGCGAGATCAACGTCAGCTCCGTGATGCCGATACCCGACCAAGCATCGGCCGACATCGCGCGTCTGGCGCGGGAGCGGCTGCTGCGGCCGGCGTGATGGCGCGGCGGGAGAGGGTGCCACGGCAGACGCGGGCGGCTCTGCTAGCGGCGCGCCGGCGACCGGATCAGAAGTGCGATCAGGCTGGCGCCGATCAGCGCGATGCCACCCGCGGTCAAGGCGGCGTTGAAGCTCCCAGTGGTGTCGCGGACGTAGCCGAACACCACGGGGCCGACGGTGCCGCCGAGGTTGCCGGCGCCGTTGATCAGGCCGATGCCGACGCCGGCGACGGAGATCGGCAGCACCTCGGACGGCAGGGTCCAGAAGGGTCCGAAGCGGCCGAGGAAGGCGCCGACCGACAGGGTGAGGAACAGCACCGCCGCGTAGGGGCCGAAGCCGGTGGCGAACTGGGCGCAGAACAGGAAGACACCACTGGCGGAGGTGGCGGCGATCATGTGCCATTTGCGCTCCTGCCGGCGGTCGGAGCTGCGGGCGACCAG
Organism: Acetobacteraceae bacterium; assembly: GCA_035486355.1. GTDB lineage: Bacteria > Pseudomonadota > Alphaproteobacteria > Acetobacterales > Acetobacteraceae > Palsa-883. Next base: position 11,004 of record DATHNE010000095.1, on the reverse strand, counting down.
CACCATCATCACGGCGCCAGCGGCGTAAGGCAGCGCTGACAGCACGCCGACCAGGCCGATCGAAGCTCCGGTTTCCTTCACCACGCTCGGCAGCCAGAAGCCGATACCCCACTCCGCCGCCAGCGCACCGAAGTTGTACAGCACCAGCAGGAGCACTGGGGGGCTGTAGAGCACGGTCAGCCAGTGTCCCTCCCGGGGCGGAATGGTGGCGTTCTCGGCGGCGAGTTCCGCCATCAGCCGTATTCGTTCCACCCCCGGCAGCCACGATGCCTGCGCCGGGGTATCGGCAATCGCCCAAAGCCACACGCCGCCCCATAGCAGGCCGGGTAGTGCCTCCAGCAGGAACATCGTGCGCCAGTCGGAGACCGAGAGCACGAAACCGGAAATCGGATTGGCGATCATCGGCCCGATCGCCAGGCTGAGCAGGAAGACCGCGTTGGCGCGAGCCCGCTCGGGCTTGGTGAACCAGGCGCGGATCAGCACGATGGTGCAGGTCAGCACGCCGCCCTCGGCCAGGCCCAGGGCGAACCGGTTGATCCACAGCTCGGTCTCGGTCCGGACGAAGGCGGTGGTCATGGAGATCGCCGCCCAGGCCAGCAATTGCAGGAAGATGATGCGTTTGGCCGACCACACGCCGGCCAGGCGGCCGGCGGGGATCTGCAGGACGATGTAGCCCCAGAAGAAGACGCTGGTGGCGGCGCCGATGCCAACGGCGGACAGGTGCAATTCGCTGCGCATCGCAGGGATCGCCATCGCGATGTTGGTGCGGTCGATGAACGACAGCACATACATGACAAACGCCACGCCGAGGATGCGCCACCAGCGATCCTGGTGGAGTGGCAATTTCGTTCGCATCATGGAGCGGGGCGCGGGCCTATGGCGCCAACAGGATCGACAACGCCTGTTGATACGCGACCTCGGCGCGGGCCTTGAGTTCGGGCGTGGTGCAGCTTCCGATCGGATGCTGGACCTTGGTGAATGGGTAGTCCGCGAGACCGAGGATCTTGGCGATGTTGCGCGCCGTAACCTCGAACGGTTCGGTGGTCAGCACCACCGCCCGTTTACCCAACTGCTCGAATGTAATTCCGTCGTGCAGACTGCACGTGGAACAGGAGCCTCAATCCCCCAGGCCGGTGATGAGGAAATCCACCTCCGCGGCTGCCTTGGCCAGGGTCTCGGACGGCGCCGGCGCGCTGGCGTTGGATTTCGAATACACCGCGCGGATGCTGCAGCCGTTCCGTTGCACAAACAGATCGGCGACCTCGTGCAGCATTTCCGGCGCGTTCAGCTTGCCGTTTTCCAGGATGCCGATGGTCTTGCCTTCCAGCGAGGCAAACGCGGCCGCGCGGGACAGGGTGCGTTCCGCGCCGGACGAGGTGGGATCATAGAGCTGCACCAACGTTCCCCTCTTTTCTACGTGCAATCGATGCAGACGCCGATGGGCTTGTGCTGCATGATCGAGCCACGGCCTCGGCTCCATGACGGGATGAAGCAGGAGTGCCCGCCAGCGTCGCCGCCACCCATGGTGATCAGGATGTCATCGGGGGTCAAGCCGCGATGGACGTAGCCGGGTTCGGCCAGGGGATGGGCCTCGGCGCCGTGCTGCTTGTCGTATTCGACGTCGCGGTATTTGCCGACGCGGGTCAGCTCCTCGACGGACCGTTTTGCGTGCGAAAACAGGAAGTCTTGCGCATTCTGGCGGGTCCAGCCAGCGTCTGCGAGGATGCGCATGTGCTCCGGCGCGAGGATGACGACGCTCTGGCCCAGGGTGATGCAGCCATCATTGGCCATCGCGTCGGCGACGGAGCCGAGGATCTGTCCGGGGGTGTTGCCGCCGTGGTTCTCCACGTTGCAGAAGCCGCCACCGGCGAAGACTGTAATGCTGGAGACGCCGTCCGGATAATCCTGCGTCTGGCACAGCAGCGGCCACGGATTGCCCCACGCGCGCTCGGCGATGCAGAAGCTGTACTTAGCGGGATTGCCCTGCGTCGACTTGTCGGAAATGCCCGGGATCATCTGGAAGACGTTGCGCAGGATCAGCCGCGTGGCGCGACCGATCGTTGCGTTGGCGCGGTTGCCGGGTCCGAACAGGTTGACGTCGGCGTTCATGCCGATGGCGTCGGCGTAGGCGCCGCTGACGATCAGTAGCGGCGCGGAGCCGCCGGTGCTGGCGGTGGAGCCGTGGAAGTTGAAGCCCGGCTTGTCCATCGCCTCGAACGCGGCGATGAGCACGGGGAAATATTCCGGCAGGCAACCGGCCATGACGGCGTTGACCGCGGCGGCGTGGATGGTCAGCTGGAGACTGGTCGCGGGATGGGTGGCGATGACGGCCTCGGGCGGGCGGCCCTCGTAGGCCAGCATGGCGTGCACGCGGTCCAGCACGGGGGGGATGACGGGAAGGCCGTCGGTCCAGCCTTGCTCGTAGCAGTAGTCGATGGCGGCCAGGAGGTCGTCTGGGACGGCGTGGATGCGGTGGGAATCGAGGGGCATGGGCGGGGCTCCTGGGGTGGGGGAGCGGGGGGTATTGCGACGTTCGCGGCGGTGGGTGGGGACGGTAATCGGCGGGTTTCGGGGTGACAAGCGGCCGATGGCGGGCGGAAGTTCCCTGAGGATTGCCATAAGGATTCTATGTGGAAACGACAGGCGACCGGAGTTGGTACGGTGTAGCTGTCGTTGCCCCAAAGAATCTTCATTCTGGGTGGATGTTGCCGGCCGCGCCGGCCTCCCATGCCGCTTTGCGGCCATCGCTCTGCCTGATTGGTATCGGCAGGCCGGTATTGGCGGCCCCAGGAGCTACATGAGGCCGGTGGGAGGATCCCCGAACCATCGGCTGGGCACGCCGAGCGCGCTGCGGGATGATGACCCACTCGATGCGGATGACGACACGGCGTAAGGAATGGTTGGCGAATTGCGCACGGTTTGTATCCGACACAAACAGAACAACCAGACGTGCATCAACAGGCTTTCCACGGGAATTTCCAGCAGCAGCTACCCGTTATGTTCTTGCTGCGCCTCGAAAAACCTCCGCTCGAAACCGAATCTGCTCGCCGCTCCCTGCCTTGCCGCTACGCCGCGAAGGGGTTCTTGCTGCCGCGCAGCTCCACCCGGATCGGCGTGCCGGGCAAAGCGAAGGTCTCGCGCAGGCTGTTCACGAGGTAACGGCGATAGTCCTCTGGCAGGCGCTCAGCGCGGGTGCCGAAGACGACGAAGGTGGGGGGGCGGGCCTTGGCCTCGGTCACGTAGCGCAACTTCAGCCGGCGGCCATCGACCAGCGGCGGCGGATGGCGGGACAAAGCGTGGTCGAACCAGCGGTTCAGCTCGGCCGTCGGCACGCGCATGTTCCAGACGGCGTGGGCACGGCGGATGGCGGGCAGTAGGCGGTCCATGCCGGCGCCGGTCAGCGCCGAGAGAGTCACCAGCTCGATCCCCTTCATCTGCGCCAGGCTGATCTCCAGCCGGTCGGTGATCGCCTTGCGGGCGACGGTGCGGTCGGGGACGGCGTCCCATTTGTTGATGGCCAGCACCATGGCGCGGCCCTCGCGCTCGACGAGCTGGGCGATCTGGAGGTCCTGGTCGTGCAGGCCGTCGAACGCGTCAACGACCAGCAGCACCACCTCGGCCAGCTTCAGGGCGCCGATGGTGGCGCCGGTGGAAAGCTTCTCCAGAGATTCGACCACGCGGGCGCGGCGGCGCAGGCCGGCGGTGTCGACCAGCTCGATCGCGCCGTCGGCGTCGTGAAGCAACACGGCGACGGCGTCGCGGGTCAGGCCGGGTTCTGGGCCGGTCAGCATGCGCTCCTCGCCCAGCAGGCGGTTGAGCAGGGTCGATTTGCCGGCGTTGGGGCGGCCGATGATCGCGAGCTTCAGGGGCCGGCCTTCGGCGTCGTCGGCGGCGAGCGCCTCGGGCTCAGGGGGCAGGCGGTCGGCGATCTCGGACATCAGGTCGGAGATACCCTCGCCATGCTCGGCGGACACAGCGAGCGGCTGACCCAGCCCGAGTTCGAAGGCGTCCAGCAGGGCGGTGGCGCCGGCGCGGCCCTCGGCCTTGTTGGCGACCAGCAGGATCGGACGGTCGTGGCGGCGCAGCCATTGGGCGAAATGACGGTCGGCCGGGGTCAGGCCGGCACGGGCGTCGACGACGAACACCACCAAGTCAGCGCCGACGACCGCGGCGGCGGACAGCGCGCGCATGCGGCCGGGGAGCGAATCGGGAGCGGCTTCTTCCAGCCCCGCGGTGTCGACCAGGCGCACCTGGCGGCCGCGCAATTGGGCGTCGGCCTCCTTGCGGTCGCGGGTGACGCCCGGCGTGTCGGCGACCAGCGCCGCACGCCGCCCAACCAGACGGTTGAACAGCGTGGACTTGCCGACATTCGGGCGTCCGGCGATGACGACAACGGGCGGCATGGTGCTCCCTACGACCGACAAACCCGGGCGGTGCATCGCGCCTCAGCGCAGCGCGAGCAGCCGGCCGTCCTCGCAGATGATCAAGACATTGCCGGCGACGACCACTGGGCCCAGCGCGGCAGCGTCGGACAGGCTTTGCTGGCCCAGGATCTTGCCGGTGTACGGGCTGATGGACAGCGCCATCTCGTTGGTGCCGGCGATCACCAGACGGTCGCTGACCAGCACCGGGCCGAACCAGGTGATCGGGTCCTTCTTCTTGTCCGGATTCTCCCACAGCGGCAGGTCGGTCACCCAGGCGATACGGCCGTCGGCACGGCTGATCGCAGCGATCTGCTGGTCGAGATTGACCAGGAAGATCCAGTTGTCGGCGACCCAGGGAGAGTCCTCGCCGGAGGTGTCACGCTCCCACAGGCGGCGGCCGGAATGCAGGTCGATGGCGACGATCAGGCGGCCAACGCTGACGGCGTATACGGTGCCGGAAGCGATGGTGATCAGGCCGCGGATGGAGGAGAATTCGGCGACGGTGCCGGCGGCGCGGGCGGTGGCGAGGGTGTCGGTCCAGACCACGGCGCCGCTGTCGGCGCGCACGGCGGCGAGCTCGCCCGAGCCGAAGCCGGCCACGACGAAGCCTTCGGCGTAGGCGGGTGCGGGCTGGCCCAGATAAGACGTCGCGGCCTGGGTGGCCTGGTAGGTCCACAGCGCGCGGCCGTCGGCAGTGGCGAAGGCGAGCAGGCGATCATCGATGGTGGTGAGGAACAGGCGGCCGTCGGCGACGGTGGGGGCGGAGCGGGCTGGAGTGCCGGTGTTGGCGCGCCAGCGGAGGGTGCCCTTGGCAGCGTCGAGGGCGACCAGCTCCTCAATGCCGTTGACAGCGTAGAGCGTGCCGTTGTCGAAGGCGAGGCCGCCACCGATGTTGGTGCTGCGGTCCTCATCCTGGGTGGTGTCAAAGTCCCACAGGCGGCCGCCGTTGGCGAGGTCGAAGGCGCGGACCATGCCAGAGGAGTCCATGGTATAGACCACGCCGTTGACCGAGATCGGGTGCGCCAGGATTTTCTTCCGGTAGCCGCCGCCATCGCCGATGCTGGACGACCAGGCCTCGGTCAACCGGTCACCGGCGGCAAGGTGGCCCATCAGGTGCGACGGGTTGCCGCCGTCCTGCGGCCAGGCAGTGTTGCGGACTGGCGGGGGCAGCTCCACCTTGCCGACGTCCTTGTCGGCGGTGAGCGTGCCCTGCCCGACAGTTAGCGGTTCGCGCTTGCCTGGCAGCGACACCTTCTTGGTACTGAACCACTTGTCCCACAGACCGCAGCCGGACAGGGCGGCCAACGGGGCCAGCATGGCCGCACGGCGGGTAATCGACAGGCCGCGCGCGACGGCGCCTCGCGTATCAGACATGCGCCTCACCCACCCAGGCGGGTCAACAAGCCGCTGGCGCGACCCCGCAGGTCCTGCGGCAGGGTGGGGTCGCCGGCCAGTTGGCGTAGGGTGGTCTTTGCCGCCTCGGTCTGGCCCTGGCGCAGGTCAAGCAGCGCGAGCTGCTCGGAGGCCAGCGCGTGCCAGGGGCTGGTGGGCTCGGCGAGGGCTTTCAGGCGGGCGCGCAGCAGGGCGGGGTCGCCAGTGTCTAGCATGCGCTGGGCCCAGAGCAGGTTGGCGAGGTCGCGCAGCAGCGGATCGGCGGAGGCGTCGGCGGCGACCTGGTCGTACAGTGCGGCGGCGCCGTTGAGGTTGCCGGCGTCGGCCATCAGGGCCGCGGCACGCAACCGAGCGAGGGTGCGGTAGCCCTCGGGCGCGGTGGCCGCGACCTTGTCGAAAGCCAGGATCGACGCCTGGCGGCTCGCCGCATCAGCCATCGGACCAGCGACCTGGGCGGTATTCATCGCAGCCACAAACGCGGTGCCGGCGGCCATGTCCTGCTTGGCGCGCCACCACTGCCAGCCTTGCCAGCCCGCGGCCGCGCCAATGACCACCAGGGCCGCCGCGATGAGCCATCCACCATACTGCTTGAGCAGACGTTGCGCCCGCTCGGCCCGCAGGTCTTCATCCACTTCGTCGAAGATATCGACCACGAACCCTCTCGATCCCCAGGCGCCCTGCCGGCGGCGGGCGGACCATAGCGGCGGGCATCGCGCCGGGCAAACCGGTCGCGCGCGGAAACCATTGGTTTGTCAAAGCGGCGCAGAAATGCCGGATGACACACACCAAGTTGCTGCGGTTGCCGGTGGCTGGTGTGGGGCAACGTCCACGCAGGTCGGGTTTGGCGCGGCGACCATGGGCGCGGGCAGCGTCGCCGCGATCGGGCGGACGCCGGTTGATGCAGCGGTCTCTGTCGTGACCGGCAACGATTGCGCGCCGCTGCACTGGGACCAGGGCAAGAGCGACTGCAAGCCCGAGGAGCCGAAGCCGGATGCGCCACCCTACTGCGCATGCCGCCTCGGCGTGGCGGACTGCGGGGCCGATCCGGCGTCGATGCCGAACCGGTCGCCCGCGGTGGCGGATGAGCCGCGCGCTGACGCCGGCGCAGCGGAAGGACCGCACGAAAGGCTGGCCCGACTGGTGATCAGGCCAGGAAGCGAACCAGCTTGCCCTGTGGCGCGCCAATCACTTCGTCGTCGCGCATGACCGTGCGGCCACGGATGATCGTGCCGACCGGCCAGCCGGTGATGTCCATGCCGTCGAACGGGGTCCAGCCACAGGGCGAGACGATCCAGGAATTCTCGATGCGGCGCTGGCGCTTCATGTCGACAAGGGTGAAGTCGGCGTCGTAGCCCGCGGCGAGACGCCCCTTGCCAACCACGCCGTAGACGCGGGCGGGTCCGGCACAGAGCAGATCCACCAAGCGGGTCAGCGGCAGACGGCCGGCGTTCACGTGGTTGAGCATCACCGGCACGGTGGTCTGCACACCGGTCAGGCCGGCGGGGCAGTCGGGCCAGGGCAACAGTTTCTTCGCGCTGGGATGCGGTGCGTGGTCGGAGCCGACGGTATCGACCGTGCCGTCATTGATGGCTTTCCATGCGGCTTCGAGATGCTCGCGGCCGCGGATCGGCGGGTTCATCACGCCGAAGCCCTTGAGGTTGTCGTAGCAGTCCGGCGCCACCTGGGTGAGGTGGTTGACCAGCACCTCGCAGGTGGCGAGGTCGCGGAAGTCCTTCAGGTAGTCAAGTTCCTGCGCGGTGGAGACGTGCAGGATATGCGCCGGGCGGCCCGTCAGCTTCGCCAGCGCCATCAGGCGGCGGGTGCCAAGGAACGCGCATTCCTCGTCGCGCCACTCCATATGGCAGGAGTACGGATCGCCGGATTTGAACAGGTGCTTGCGATCCTGCAGGCGGTATTCGTCCTCGGAATGATAGGCGATGCGGCGACGGCCGGAGCGCATGACACGCTCAAGATGTTCGTCATCCTCAACCATCAGGTCGCCGGTGGAGGAACCGGCAAAGATCTTGATGGCACAAACACCTTTGCCAAGTTCGAGCTTCGCAAGTTCGGGAATGTTGGTCTTGGTGCCGCCGATGTAGAGACCCATATCGCACCAAGCGACTTGCTCGACGTATGCCTGCTTCCACGCAAGCTTTTTCGCATCGACGATAGAAGGCGACGTGTTCGGCATATCGAACACTGCGGCCAAGCCGCCAAGAACCGCGGCTTTCGTTCCGGTTGGAATGGTCTCCACCGCCTTGTCGCCTGGATCGCGCAGATGGACGTGCGGATCGATCAGCCCGGGCAGGACATGCAGACCCTTGGCGTCGATGGTTTCGTCAGCTGTGGCGCCGGTAGGCGCGCCGAGCGCGACGATCCGACCCTGGCGGACGCCGACATCGGTGGCTTCCAGGCCCCAGGGCAGCACGCAGGTGCCGTCGCGGATCAACAGGTCGTAGTGAGCGGGCATGGCGAACCTCCCTGGGCGAGTCGCCATAGTCTACGACGGAACGCGGGGTCGGGCACCCGTTAGGCCGCGTTCGCTGTCATGTGCTGTCACCGGGGCCTAATCTCTGCCCGCTCGCCAACCCACACGCGTTGCGGCCATGCAAATTGTCGCGCCGGCATTGATGTCTCCGCACATCAACAAGGTGCTGCAGGGAGAATACGACGTGGCCTATACGGCCACGGCCCCGATCGTTGTCGATGTCGGCGCGAATGTCGGCAGTTTCGCAGTGTGGGCGCTACATCGGTGGCCGGACTCCATCGTGCATTGCTACGCGCCCGTGCCATCCAATTTCGATCTCCTGCGTCGCAATCTCGCGGCGCTGGAGGGTACCCGCGTTCACCTGCATAACTTCGCTGTCGGTGGCCCAGCGAAAACAGTAATGTTCCTGGATAAGAACAATTGTGGTGAGGCCAGCTTCTTCGACCTGGGGGAGCAGCACACCGAGCAGATCACGCTCGACACGCGCGCACCCGACTGCCTGCCGAAGGGCCGGGTCCTGAGACTGGATACCGAGGGTTCCGAAGTCGATATTCTCTCGCGCACGACGGCTATCTCGTTCGACATCGTGCTGCTGGAATATCACAGCGACGACAAGCGGCGTGAGGTCGGCCGGTTATCGCACGAGTACGTGCTCGTCGGAGGAGCGATCACACGCGCGCATCGCGGTGTGCTGAAATATGCTCAGCACCGCATCATGTGACCGGTAACCGGAGCGTCGACTAAGTCGCGGCCAGCGTCTCGAATACATCGCCCACCGGCGGCAGACCGAGAATGTGCCGGCGGTGCCACAGCGCGTAGAACAGTAACTGCCAGCAGGCGAAGCCGTGGCGCCAGCGGCGGATGTTGGCGAACAGTGATCGCACCTTCGCCGGATCGGCGATCTCCGCCACGCCCGGCTGCGCCGCCACCAGCAGACCGAGTTGGGTGCCCCGGCCCTTGATCCAGGCCCCAACCGGCACGGTGAAGCCTTGCTTCGGCGCAAATGGTCTCGCCACCGGCACGTGTTTCTCCAGCCAGCGACGCAACAGCCACTTGCCCAGACCCTTACGCAGTTTCAACCCGTCCGGCAACCGGAACGCGGCCTCGGCGATGCCGCGATCGAGGAACGGCGTGCGGCCCTCCACCGCATGCGCCATCAGGCAGCGGTCGAGCTTCAGCAGCAGATCGTGCGGCAGCCAGTCGGTCATGTCGGTGGCCTGCGCCTGCGCCAGCCGCGAGCGCCCGCTCTCGGCTTCGGCCGCCTCGGCCGCGGCGATGCCGTCGCGCCAGCCGGCGGGGCGGACGCGCAGCACATCGAGTTTGTCGAAGTAGCCCCCGGCGTACATCGCCTTGCCGCCCAGCCACCACGGCCGGGTGGCGGCGCGATAGCGGCCGTAGCCGGCGAAGATCTCGTCGCCGCCCTCGCCGCTCAACACCACCTTCACATCCTGACGCGCACGACGGGCGAGGAACCAGGTCGGGATGATCGCGTAGTCCGCGGCGGGATCGTCCATGCACGCAACGATTTCCGGCAGATGCTGCCAGACCATCGCTTCGTTGATCTCGATGGTTTCGTGCTTTGCGCCGAGCGCCTTGGCGACAATGGCGGCCTGCGCCCGTTCATCATGCGCCGCCGTGGTGTCCCAGCCAGCAGTGAAGGCCAGCACCGGCTGGCTGTTCAGCCGCGCCATGAGCGCCAGGACCGTTGCGCTGTCGATGCCGCCGGACAGGAACATGCCGTATGGCACATCGCTGCGCTGGTGCAGATCGACGCTTTCCTCGAGCGCGCGATCGAGGCGGGTCAGCGCGGCGTCCTCATTGATCTGCTCCGGGCCACCTTCAGGAAGATGGGAGATGCGGTGGCGGTCGACGATGGTGCCGTCGACGCAGGTGACTGTTTCGCCTGGCAGCAGGCGCTGGATACCGTCGAAGATCGTGTCGGCGCCGGTGGTGAACTGCAATTGCAGGAGCTGGTCGCGCGCCGCCGGGCGGACGCGGCGGGTGACCAGTCCCGATTCCAGCAGCGCCTGCGGCTCGGAGGCGAAGGCCAGGCCGTCGGCGACCTGCGCGATATAAAGTGGTTTGATGCCGAAAGGATCGCGGCTGAGTGTGACGCTGTGCAGCGCGCGCTCGTGGATGGCGATCGCATACATGCCGCGCAGGTCGCGCGTATAGTCCGTGCCGTCGCGCAGCCACAGATGCAGCGGCACCTCGCAGTCGCTGTTGGTGGCGAAGTTGATGCCATGCATCGCCACGCGCAGCTCGCGGTAGTTGTAGATCTCGCCGTTGCACACCAGCGTCGCCGCGCCGGCGTAGAGCGGCTGGTCGCCGGTCACCAGGTCGATGATCGCCAGGCGGTTGTGCAGCAGCGCGATGCGCCCCAGCACATGGGTGCCGGTGCCGTCCGGGCCGCGGTGGTGCAGCGTGTCGATCAGGCGCGCCACCACGTCCGGCGCCGGCGGTGCCGCGCTGGGCGACAAGACAAGGCCGGCGATTCCGCACATTCAGGGCTTCTCCACAGTGCCGAGGAAACGTCGCCACCGAGCCAGCACCGGCGCCTCCGCGAAGGCCGCTTCGTAGCGGGCGCGGCCGTTGCGCGCCAGCATTGTCGCGCGGGCCGGGTCATCCAGCAGCGCGCGGATCGCGTCGGCCAGCACCGTGTCGTCTTCCACCGGCACCAGCAGTCCGTCGCGGTCCGGC
>DATHNE010000094.1:0-10821 GCA_035486355.1 Acetobacteraceae bacterium | reverse complement strand
GCTTGTCCTTGTTGTACATGAGCTCTTCGCGCGTCTCGGTGGCGAACTCGAAATTCGGCCCCTCGACGATCGCATCCACAGGGCAGGCTTCCTCGCACAGCCCACAGTAGATGCACTTGGTCATATCGATGTCATAGCGCGTGGTGCGGCGCGAGCCGTCATCGCGCGGCTCAGCCTCGATGGTGATCGCCTGCGCCGGACACACCGCCTCGCACAGCTTGCAGGCAATGCAGCGTTCTTCGCCGTTCGGGTAGCGGCGCAGCGCGTGCTCGCCCTTGAAGCGCGGGCTGAGCGGGCCTTTTTCGTAGGGGTAATTGATGGTGGCCTTGGGCTTAAAGAAGTAGCGCATGGTCAGCGCCATGCCGGACATCAGCTCCCATAACAACAGACTGCGTGCGGTGCGATCGAGGAATGCCATCGGTCAGGTCTCCTCGCGGCTCAGGTCACACGCCATGGCTGAACACCCCCGCGTGGATCATCGTCATCACCCCAGCGGTCAGCACCAGCCACACCAGCGATGCCGGCAGGAACACCTTCCACCCCAAGCGCATCAACTGATCGTAGCGGTAGCGCGGGAACGTCGCGCGCACCCACAGGAACACGAACAGCACAACGCAGATCTTCCCGATGAACCAGAACGGCCCCGGAATCCAGGTGAACGGCTCGACATTGAACGGCGCCAGCCAGCCACCCAGGAACAGGATAGTGGTCATTGCGCTCATCAGAAACATGTTGGCGTATTCGCCGAGGAAGAACAGCGCGAAGCTCATCGACGAATACTCGACGAAGAACCCCGCCACGATCTCGCTCTCCCCTTCCGGCAGGTCGAACGGCGCGCGATTGGTCTCCGCCAACGTCGAGATGAAGAAGATGATGAACATCGGAAATAATGGGATGCAGAACCACAGGTTCCGCTGCGCCAGCACGATATCATTCAGGTTTAGGCTACCCGCCATCAGCAGCACGGTAACGATGACGAAGCCCATCGAGACCTCGTAACTCACCATCTGCGCCGCACTGCGCAACGCACCCAGGAAGGCGTATTTCGAATTTGATGCCCACCCTGAAATCATCACGCCATAGACACCCAACGAGGAAATCGCAAACAAGTACAACACACCGACGTTGATATTGGCGATCGCCCAGCCGTCGTTCACCGGGATCACCGCCCAGGCCATCATCGCCAGCGCGAAGGTGAGCATCGGCGCCATCAGGAACAGCAGCGGATTGCTGCCCGAAGGAATGATGGTCTCCTTCATCAGCATCTTCACCGCGTCGGCGAACGGCTGCCACAAGCCGAACGGGCCAACCACATTCGGCCCTTTGCGCAACTGCATCGCCGCCAGCACCTTGCGCTCAGCATAGGTGAGGTAGGCGACACCGATCAGCAACGGCACCAGCAACGCCAACGCCTCCAGCGCCAGCAGGATGACGTGCCCGATAGGCGTCTGCAGGAACGCGACAATCATCTCCATCGCGCTACTCCGCCGCCAGCCGCGCCGGCGCGAACACTCCGGCGCATTCGGCCATGGTCGGGCTGGCGCGGCTGATCGGGTCGGTTTGGTAGTAATTCGTCACTGCCGCAACGAACGGCGTGGCACTAACAGCGGCCGGATTACCCGCCGGCGAGGTCACGTCAGAGCAACCGAAGCGGGGCAGAAAGCCGACGCGGCCGAACACGGGATTCAACTGCTCTAGCCGCCGCCGTAGCGCGCCTAGATCGTCATACGGCAACGGCTGCCCGGCGACCTGACTGAACGCGCGCAGGATCGTCCAATCCTCGCGCGCCTCACCAGGCGGATAGACCGCGAGAAACCCGCGCTGCACCCGTCCTTCGGTGTTCACATAGGTCCCGTTCTTCTCGGTATAGGCCGCACCCGGCAGGATCACATCTGCGCGCGCCGCGCCGGCATCGCCATGATGGCCCTGATACACCACGAATGTGTTGGCCCCGATCTTCGACGTGTCGACTTCATCCGCAGCCAGTAACCACAGCAGGTCGACACCGCCACCCAGCATTTGCGCGACCGACTTCCCGCCCGGCCCCGGGACGAACCCGACATCCAGGCCACCTACGCGCCCGCCCACGGTATGCAGCACGTTGAACCCGTGCCAATCCGCGCTCAGTGCGCCGACATCCGCCGCCAGCTTCCACGCCGCAGCCAGCACCGCCGCGCCATCCGGGCGAGCCAGAGCCCCCTGCCCCACGATGACCATCGGCTTCTTTGCGTCGCGCAGCACTTGCGTGAATCCGCCCATAATCGTATCCGGCCCGGCACCGACCATCATTACGTCATAGGTCAGGTTCGCGGCCTCACCGATCAGCCCAATCGTGCAGCCGCCGGCCATCCAGCGCTTGCGGATGCGCGCATTCAACACCGGCGCTTCCTTGCGCGGATTGGTACCAATCAGCAGGATCGCGTCCGCCTCCTCGATCCCGGCAATCGAGGTATTGAAGCAATAGTAGTCCCGCCGCGACGCGTCGAGTGCCGCACCATCCTGCCGGCAATCGACGTTTGGTGACCCCAGCGCCACCATCAGATCCTTCAGCGCCAGCATACTTTCGGCATCGCACAGATCGCCCGCGATGGCGCCGATCCGGTCTCCCGCCAGCCCCTTCGCCTTCGCCGCGATCGCATCAAACGCCTCCGGCCAGCTCGCGGCATGCAACTTGCCGTCGCGCCGCGCCCACGGTCGATCAAGCCGCTTGCGTTTCAGTCCATCCAGCGCGAAGCGCGATTTATCGGCAAGCCACTCCTCGTTCACGTCCTCGTTGACGCGCGGCAGGATGCGCAGCACCTCCGGCCCACGCGCATCGATGCGGATATTGGTCCCCACCGCATCCAGCACATCCACGCTGTCGGTCTTCTTCAGCTCCCACGACCGCGCCACAAACGCATACGGCTTCGACGTCAATGCACCCACCGGACACAGATCGATGATATTGCCCGACAGCTCCGACGACAGCGCCTTCTCGACATAGGTGCCAACTTCCATGCTCTCGCCGCGTGCGGTGGCACCGAGATCGGGCACGCCCGCCACTTCCGTGATGAACCGGATGCAGCGCGTGCAATGGATGCAGCGCGTCATCACCGTCTTCACCAGCGGGCCAAGATCCTTGTCCTTCACCGCGCGCTTGTTCTCGGCATAACGCGAATGGTCGGAGCCGTAGCCCATCGCCTGGTCCTGCAGGTCGCACTCGCCGCCCTGGTCGCAGATCGGGCAATCCAGCGGATGGTTGATCAGTAGGAATTCCATCACCCCGCGGCGCGCGTTGCGCACCATCGGGCTGTCGGTGTGCACCACCATGCCATCGGCCACCGGCCAGGAGCACGACGAGATCGGCTTTGGCGGCGCCTTCTCGATCTCGACCAGACACATTCTGCAGTTGCCGGCCACCGACAGCCGGTCATGATAGCAGAAGCGCGGCACCTCCTTGCCAGCAGCCTCGCAGGCCTGCAGCACGTTGGAGCCGTTGGGGACCTCGACCTCGATGCCGTCGACGGTGACCTTTGCCATCGCGCTACTCCGCCGCCATCGCGACCGGCTGCGCCGCACGTGCCTTGTAGGCCGTGATGCGCGCTTCCATTTCGGGCCTGAAGTGCCGAATCAATCCCTGGATCGGCCATGCCGCCGCGTCGCCCAGCGCACAGATCGTGTGGCCTTCCACCTGGCGCGTCACCTGCTCCAGCGTGTCGATCTCGCCGATTTCGGCGCGACCCTGCACCATGCGGTTCATCACGCGCATCATCCAGCCGGTGCCCTCACGGCACGGCGTACACTGCCCGCAGCTCTCGTGCTTGTAGAACTGGGACAGCCGAGCGATGGCCTTGATGATGTCGGTGGACTTGTCCATCACGATCACCGCGGCGGTGCCAAGTCCGGAACGAACTGCGCGCAGGCTGTCGAAATCCATCAGGATCTCATCGCAGATGCTCTTCGGTAGCACCGGCACCGAGGCGCCGCCCGGAATTACCGCGAGCAGATTGTCCCACCCGCCGCGCACGCCGCCGCAATATTTGTCGATCAGCTCACGCAACGGAATGCCGAGCTCTTCCTCGACGTTGCACGGCTTATTCACATGACCGGAAATGCAGAACAGCTTGGTGCCGGTGTTCTGCGGCCGCCCCAGCGCGGTGAACCACGCGGCACCGCGGCGCATGATGGTCGGTGCCACCGCGATGCTTTCGACATTGTTCACCGTGGACGGGCAACCATACAGACCCATCGCCGCCGGGAACGGCGGCTTCAGCCGCGGCATGCCCTTCTTGCCTTCCAGGCTTTCCAGCAGCCCGGTCTCCTCGCCGCAGATATACGCGCCGGCGCCCCGGTGCACATACAGATCGAAATCCCAGCCGCTGCCGCACGCATTCTTGCCGATCAGCCCGGCCGCATAGGCCTCGTCGATCGCTGTCTGCAGATTGCAAGCCTCGTTGTAGAACTCGCCGCGGATATAGATGTAGCTGGTATGCGCGCCCATCGCGAAGCTCGCGACCAGGCAACCTTCGATCAGCTTGTGCGGGTCATGCCGCAGGATGTCACGGTCCTTGCAGGTGCCCGGCTCGCTCTCATCCGCGTTGACAATCAGATAGGCCGGCCGCCCGTCGGATTGCTTCGGCATGAACGACCATTTCAATCCGGTTGGAAAACCAGCGCCACCGCGTCCACGCAGCCCAGACGCCTTCATCTCATCGATGATCTTGTCGCGGCCCACGTCCAGGATCGCCTTGGTGTTGTCCCAGTCACCACGCGCCCGCGCACCGACCAGCCGCCAGTCATGCTGGCCATAGAGATTGGTGAAGATGCGATCCTTGTCCGCCAGCATCGCCTACTCTCCGGCCGGGAATGTGAGCGTGGTCAATGTGGTCGGTCCACCCTCGGGCGCGGATGTCTGCCGGCCGCTCATCGAGCCCGGCTTCGGCACCTCACCGCGCTTCAACGCCTCGATCAGCACCTTGGTCCGCTCCGCGTCCATGTCCTCATAGAAATCGTCATCCACCTGCAGGATCGGCGCGTTCGCGCAGGCGCCCACGCATTCCACCTCCGTCATGGTGAACAGCCCGTCAGCGCTAGTTTCGCCAAAGGACTGAATGCCCGTCGCATCACGGCACGCCTTCACCACGTCATCGGACCCACGCAACCAACACGGCGTCGTGGTGCAGAGCTGCAAGTGGTACCTGCCGATCGGTTTCGTATTGAACATGAAATAGAATGTCACGACCTCGTAGACACGAATCGGCGCCATCCCCAGCCGCTTTGCCACCACATCCATCGCCACGCGCGGTACCCAGGCGCTGCCGGTCTGCCGCTTCATCTGCCGCTGCACGATATCCAGCAGCGGGATGACACCGCTCGCCTGCCGGCCCGCGGGATACCTGGCAAGCACCGTTTCGATCGCGGCATTGCTCTCCGCGTCGAACGCGAACTCGGTTGGCTGGGCGAACGCCGCCGTGCTGGTCTCGGCCATGGCTACCTGTCGATCTCGCCGAACACGACATCCAGCGATCCGATGATCGCGCAGACATCGGCCAGCATGTGCCGTTTCGACAACACTTCGGTTGCCTGCAGATGCGCGAATCCGGTCGCGCGGATCTTGCAGCGATACGGCCGGTTTGACCCGTCCGCCACCAGATACACGCCGAACTCGCCCTTTGGGCTTTCCACCACGGTGTAGGTTGCCCCTGCCGGCACGTGGTATCCCTCGGTGTACAGCTTGAAGTGATGGATCAGCGCTTCCATCGAGCGCTTCATCTCGCCACGCGTCGGCGGCGAGATCTTGTGATCCTGCACCTTTACCGGCCCTGGCTTCATCTTCACCAGGCACTGCTGGATGATTTTCACGCTCTCGCGCATCTCGGCAAGGCGAACCAGGTAGCGGTCATAGCAGTCGCCGTTGCGCGTAACTGGGACCTTGAAATCCACCTCGGCGTATTTGTCATAGGGCCGCGACTTGCGCAGGTCCCACGGAATGCCCGAGGCACGAATGCAGGGACCCGAAAAGCCCCAGGCCAGCGCCTCTTCCGGGCTCATCACGCCGATATCAACGGTGCGCTGCTTCCAGATGCGATTGGCGGTCAGCAACTCTTCCAGGTCATCAATGAATTTCGGAAAGGTCTCGGCCCATTCGCCAATCCGATCGGTCAGCCCCGCTGGCAAATCCTTCGCCACCCCGCCCGGCCGGAAATAGTTCGCATGCAGGCGCGCACCACAGGCGGCCTCATGGAACTCCATCAGCTTCTCACGCTCCTCAAAGCCCCACAGGCTTGGCGTGATGGCGCCGACATCCAGCGCATAGGTGGTCAGATTGAGCAGGTGGTTCAGCACCCGCGTGATCTCGGCGAACAGCACGCGGATCCACTGGCCGCGATCCGGCGCCACGATACCCAGCAGCGTCTCGGTCGCCAGGGCGAAGGCGTGCTCCTCGCACATCGGCGAGACGTAATCGAGCCGGTCGAAATACGGCACGGCCTGGATGTAGCTCTTGTATTCGATCAGCTTCTCAGTGCCGCGATGCAGCAGACCGATATGCGGATCGGCGCGCTCCACGACCTCGCCATCGAGTTCTAGGATCAATCGCAGCACACCGTGCGCGGCGGGGTGCTGCGGTCCGAAATTGAGCGCGTGGCTGTCGACCTCGATCGTGGTCAGGCCCTTCTCGGGTACCGTCGTCTCGCTCATGTGCCTAACCCTTGCCCCCGGTGGCACGTTCGGCATGCACCTTCTCGTCACCCGGCAGCGTCAGCATCGCTTCCCAAGGCGAAACGAAGTCGAAGTTGCGGAAATCCTGCACCAGCTTCACCGGCTCGTAGACCACCGCCTTGCGGTCCTCGTCGTAACGTACCTCGACATAGCCGGTCAGCGGGAAGTCCTTGCGCAGCGGATGCCCCTCAAAGCCATAATCGGTGAGGATTCGCCGCAGGTCGGGCTGACCGGAGAACACGATGCCGAACAGATCCCAGGCCTCGCGTTCCCACCAGGTCGCCACCGGCCATATCTCATGCACCGATGGCACCGGTATCGTTTCATCGGTGGTCACGATTACCCGCAGCCGCTGGTTCAGCGACACCGACAGCAGATTGTAGACAACATCGAATCGCTCGGTGCGATCCGGCCAGTCCACGCCGCACAGATCCATCATCTGCTCGAACGCGAAGCGCGGATCGTCCCGCAACGCCGTCATCAGCGAAACGAGGCCATCACGGCCGGCATCGGCAATCACCTCGCCCAGCGCGACGCGCGTTGCCATCACACCCGGCAGCGTCGCCACCGCGGACGCGAGCAGCTCGGCCGTCGTGGGTGCTGGCGCCGGTGGTGGTGCGGTTGCCTCAGCCACGCAGAATCGTCCCTGTCCGCCTGATCTTCTTCTGCAACTGCATGATCCCGTAGACCAGCGCCTCCGCCGTCGGCGGACAGCCGGGCACATACACATCTACCGGCACCACGCGGTCGCAGCCGCGTACGATCGCATACGAGTAATGGTAGTAGCCGCCGCCATTGGCGCAGCTGCCCATGCTGATCACCCAGCGCGGCTCCGGCATTTGGTCGTAGACTTTCCGAAGCGCTGGCGCCATCTTGTTGGTTAACGTGCCGGCCACGATCATCACGTCGCTCTGCCGTGGCGAGGCACGCGGAATGATCCCCATCCGATCCAGATCGTAGCGCGGCATATAGGCGTGGATCATCTCGACCGCGCAGCACGCCAGCCCGAACGTCATCGGCCACAGGCTCCCGGTCCGCGCCCAGTTCACCACCTTGTCGAGATTGGCGACGATGAACCCTTTGTCGGCGATCTCGCCGGTGATGCCCTTGACCACCGCGTCCTGTTCCGGCCCCGGTGGCAGTGCATCACGATTCCAGGCAATTCCCTGGGCCATAGCGGGCGAGTCGTTCATGCCCTCACTCCCACTCCAGCGCGCCTTTGCACCACTCGTAGACAAAACCCACGGTCAGCACACCAAGGAAGCCAACCATCGACAGAAAGCCGAACACACCGATCTGCTTCAGGCTGACCGCCCAAGGGAACAAAAACGCGACTTCCAGATCGAAGATGATGAACAAGATAGCAACCAGGTAGTACCGCACATCGAAGCGCCGGCGTGCATCATCAAACGCCTCGAACCCGCATTCATAGGCCGACAGCTTCTCGGCATAGGGCTTCTGCCGCGCGGCGAGCAGCGACCCTCCGATCATCGCGGTGGCGATCCCGCCGGCGATGACAATGAACACCAGGATGGGCAGGTATCCCGCGAGCACAGGCTGCATCACACGTTCCCGTCATTCCGCGGCAGCGCCATAACGGTGATCCCGCCGCGCTGCAACATGAGCCGGACATTACCCCCAAGAACCGCGTGCGGCTATAGGGCCACAAGACCGCAATTTGTCGGAACCGCGTGCAAAATTCGCTGCGCGGCGATCAGGCTGACACGATGTCTGACTGGCGCACGCCGCGGGGCCTGACTGGCGCGAGTGACGGGGCTCGAACCCGCGACCTCCGGCGTGACAGGCCGGCGCTCTAACCAACTGAGCTACACCCGCGTTGCAGGCAGGGCGGAGCGTTTAGGCTGCCGCCCCTACCCCGTCAAGCCGCGCAAAAACATGTGTGCCACGGCCATCCTGGTGGGCGGTGACGGGTTCGAACCGCCGACCCTCTCGGTGTAAACGAGACGCTCTACCGCTGAGCTAACCGCCCATCGGTGACCCGTGATCAGTGATCGGTGATCAGGCGGTTCTCTCCCGATCACCGATCACCGATCGCAGATCACTGAACCGCGTCCTTCAGGCCCTTGCCGGCCTTGAACTTGACCGAGGTGGACGCCGGAATCTGCATCTCCTCGCCAGTGCGCGGGTTGCGGCCGGTCGTCGCGGCACGGTGGGAGGTGGCGAACGTTCCGAAGCCAACCAGGCGCACCTCCTCCTTCTTCTTCAAAGCGCCTTCAATCGCACCGAACAGCGCGTCCACCACCTCGGTGGCCTTGGCGCGCGGCAGGTCGGTACCGTCGGCGACAGCCGCGATCAGCTCCATCTTGTTCACTGGCTACTTCCTTTTTTCAATTCACGGGTGACTTGGTTTATCGGATGCCGTTCCCCCAGAACCGACCAGGGGACCGACCAGAATGGCGGCGACACTAGGGGTGTGGCTTTGGCCTCGTCAACGTAAGCGGCCCCCGCTCCCCCCGCCCTCTCCGGCGACGCCGAAGGGGGCAAGGGCAGCGGGGGCCGCGCCGTTAACAGCCCAAGTGCCGTGTCGTCAATGCGGCAGCGACGCGGTGGCCTCCGCGGGCAGCACCGCCGGAGCCACTGGCTCGGGCGGTTCCTCCCACTCGATCGCCTCCGGCCGGCGCGCCAGCGCCTGCGCGATCACCTCATCCACTTCGGCGACGGCGATGATCTTGAGGTGCTTCTTCACGTTGTCCGGAATCTCGGCCAGGTCCTTCTCGTTCTCCTTCGGGATGAACACAGTCGTGATACCGGCCCGCAGCGCCGCCAGCAGCTTTTCCTTCAGCCCACCGATCGGCAGCACGCGGCCGCGCAGCGTGATCTCGCCCGTCATGGCGATATCGCGCCGCACCGCGATGCCGGTCAGCACGCTGACGATCGAGGTCGCCATCGCCACACCAGCCGACGGCCCGTCCTTCGGCGTCGCACCCTCCGGCACGTGCACGTGAATATCGCGCTTCTCGAACAGGGTCGGCTTGATGCCGAACTTGATCGAGCGCGATCGCACGTAGCTGAGCGCGGCCGACACACTCTCCTGCATCACGTCACCGAGCTTGCCGGTTTGCTTCACGTTGCCCTTGCCGGGCAGCAGCACCGACTCGATGGTCAGGATCTCGCCGCCCACCTCGGTCCACGCCAGACCGGTGACCACGCCGACCATGTCCTCGGCCTCGGTCTCGCCGTAGCGGAACTTCTTCACGCCCGCGAACTTCTCCAGGTTCTTGCGCGTGACGGTGACCTTCTTGGCGGCCTTGTTGGTGACCAGCTCCTTGACCGACTTGCGGGCCAGGTTGGCGATCTCGCGCTCCAGGTTCCGCACGCCGGCTTCCCGCGTGTAGTAGCGGATCAGATCCCGCAGCGCGTCGTCCGAGATGTGCCACTCATCCGACTTCAGCCCATGCGCCTCGGACTGCTTGCTGATCAGGTGGCGCTTGGCGATCTCCACCTTCTCATCCTCGGTGTAGCCGGGGATGCGAATGATCTCCATGCGGTCCATCAGCGGCTGCGGCATGCGCAGACTGTTGGCGGTGGTCACGAACATCACGTCCGACAGGTCGTAGTCGACCTCCAGGTAGTGATCGTTGAACGTGCTGTTCTGTTCCGGATCGAGAACCTCCAGCAACGCGGATGACGGATCGCCCCGCCAGTCGGCCCCCAACTTGTCAACTTCATCCAGCAGAAACAGCGGGTTGGACGACTTCGCCTTCTTCATGCCCTGGATGACCTTGCCGGGCATCGAGCCGATATAGGTCCGCCGGTGGCCGCGCACCTCGGCCTCGTCCCGCACGCCGCCCAGCGACATGCGCACGAAGTTGCGGCCCGTGGCCCTGGCGATCGACTTGCCCAGGCTGGTCTTGCCAACACCGGGCGGGCCAACCAGGCACAGGATCGGACCCCGCACCTTCGGACTGCGCGCCTGCACCGCCAGGTACTCGATGATGCGTTCCTTGACCTTGTCGAGGCCGTAATGGTCCGCTTCCAGCACCTTTTCGGCGGCAACCACGTCGTTGCGGATCTTGGTGCGCTTCTTCCAGGGGATCGACAGCATCCAGTCGAGGTAGTTGCGTACCACCGTCGCCTCGGCGCTCATCGGGCTCATGGTCT
>DATHNE010000093.1:0-43762 GCA_035486355.1 Acetobacteraceae bacterium | reverse complement strand
AAATTTGAGCGGAGCCGACCCGAATAATACTAATCGTAATTGCACCGATATGATTGGCGTAGATCTGTCAGATGCGAAAATGAAAGATCCGGTATGACACAAGCCAACCTGGAAGGGACTACGATCAGCCAAGATCAATTGACGACAGCCTTTATGAGCATTCCGGACTACGGACGGAGGCCGACTAAACTTTCACCGAACCTGAAAATTAAGAAAACTGTGGGTTTCAGCCAGATTGGTGAGCTGATTGCACGGATTCCCAATGAGTCACCGCAACCAAGTCCGGCGGTTCAACCACAGTCTTCTTCCGTCGTGAAAACGCGTGCTCACCGCCCGCACGCTGCCACGATCCTAGCCCCTAGCGCGTCTTCTCCTCCCCGGACGGTGTCGGCAGTTGCAGCCGCTTGCCCGTGTCGGCGTACAGCTCCGGCGGCGCCCCTGGCACCCGCCTGCCGTGCCGCGTCCCCGGTGTGATCCGCACCGGCCGTGCCCGCCGCGTCCGCCGCAGTTTGCGCGAGACCGCCACCGTCGCCCTTGGCACCGCTGCGCTGGTGTGTCCCAGCAGCCCGCCCAGCACCAACCCGATCAGCCCGTACAGCAGCGACGCCCCATCCAGCGCCAGTTGCGGCACATAGGTCCCGACGCTGGTGCGCAGCACGGCCAGCTTGTCGGCATCCGGGTGCTGGAACGCATCCCATGCGGCGGTCAGCGGCTGCACCAGCCCGGAGGCAGCGGCGATCCGCGCCTGTGTGGCATCGAACATCGCCGCGCGTGCCACCGATTGCTGCAGCGTTGTGGCATTCGATGGTTCTACCGGCTGCAGCGCGGCGATCACCGCCTGATCGTTGGCATCCGGCGGCAGGTGGTAATAGCGGCGGGCGTCGTCCTCCCGCCGGTCGATGTCGCGGCGGGCGTCCTGCGCCACCTGCAGCAGCGCGACGCTATAGGCATGGGTGAGGGCGGGCACCTGCATGAACAGCAGGGCGCCCGCCAGCATGCAGGCGAGCTGGAGGCAATGGGCCATCCATTGGCCGATGAAGCGGATCATGCTGGGTCACTCGGTGCGGACATAGGCGCAGCATAGCAGGTAGCCGGTGCCACGCCGCCGGGCGTGATACGAGCCGGCGGTCCCGACCAGGCCCGCCCCACATGCCCGCCCCCACATGGTTGACATGCTGACATCTCATCCACCACGCTTCCGTCATGATCATCCGCGGCCGCGTCCCGTCGAAGTCCAAGAAGCCCCCCTGCCAGGGGCCGGCCGGTCGTCGCGTGCGCTAAGCCACCGCACCAACGGATCGATCGCAACCCCGCCGGTCTCGGGCGGGGTTTTTTGTTGCCCCCTCGTCTCCGGCCCAACCCAGGAGACCTCGCATGTTGCCCGCGCTTCCCGCCCCGCACGGCATCTGGCTGCCGCTGATCACCCCGTTCCGCGACGATACGCTCGACGAAGTCTCGCTCCGCCGCCTGGTCCGCCATTATGCCGCGCGACCGATCGATGGATTGATCCTCGCCGCGACCACAGGCGAGGGCCTCACCCTCGACGCGGCCGAAACCGAATGCCTGGTCACTATCGCCGCGTCCGAGCTGGCCACCACGCGCCGGATGCCGATCGCCCTCGGTCTCTGCGGCAGTCACACGGCCAAGCTCATCAGGTCGCTGTACGAAACCGCGTCCTGGCCGATCGACGCGTATCTGATCGCCTGCCCCTACTACACGCGTCCCCCGCAATCGGGCCTGCACGCGCACTTCACCGCACTCGCCGACGCAGCCGCACGTCCGATCCTGATCTACAACATTCCGTACCGCACCGGCGTCAACCTCGGAAACGAAACGATACTGCGCCTTGCCGAACACGCCAACATCATCGGCGTCAAGGATTGCTGCGCTGATGCCATGCAAAGCTTCGACCTGCTGCGCGCCCGCCCGCCCGGATTCGCGGTCCTCACCGGGGAAGACGCGCTGTTCCACACCGCGCTGACGCAAGGCGCCGACGGCGGCATTCTCGCGTCAGCCCACATCACCCCCGAAGCCTTCGCCGCCATCCGCACGCATCTGTTGGAAGGCGACCAGGCTGCCGCACTAGCCGCCTGGCGGGCGCTCGCCGATCTGCCTCGCCTGCTGTTCGCCGAGCCCAGCCCCGCACCGATCAAACATATGCTCTGGCGTCAGGGCCTGATCGATAGCCCGGCGCTGCGCCTGCCCATGACGCAGGTCAGCGACGCACTGGCCGCCCGTCTCGATCACTACGGCACGCGAACAAAGTCACTGATCCCGGCTTGATCAATTGGCCTCCACGCCAAGCCCCCACAACGCTGGTCCCGAACTGAGCACCGCAGGAACAAAAGCAACCGCAAGGAACGCAGAACACGCAGACAGCACTCACGGCGGACATTATTACTTTAAAGTAATAACATCACTTCGGTGGGTGGCTGGCCCGCCGTCGCCTTTTTTGCGGTTTTTGCGGTTGAAATTCTTGCTTGCTTCGTCTGCCCCGCTCATCGCAAACGCGCGCGCAGCTCCTCCAGCCGAGCCCGGTACCCCGCCGCATCCCCGTAATCCACGAACGCCCGGTATTGCGCATGCGGCGCCCGAACCCGCAACGCATGCCGGATCGGGCGCCAATACTGCTCGGTGCGCCCGGCAATCTCTTCGTAACATATCGATTTGTTTGACGCGTTCTCCCTGGCACGTCAGTTGCCAGCGAAACCGGATAATCACGGTCTGAGCGGTCTTTATCAATGCGCCGCGCCGTCACGATCTCCGCCGGCAGCTTGCTGATCACGCTCGCGGCACCGCTTGCGAACCTGGCCTGGGCCGACAGTGTCTATGCGTAGAACTTTGATTCCGGCTCTGCCAGCTTCACCACCAGCGACCGGGACCGGACCGACGCGTACACCCAGAACAGCATCCCGGACTTCGGGGACAACGGCCAGCTTGTCTATCGATGAACGCGATTGCCGCCGCTGCCAGTGGCAGCGGGTATTTCCTGTTCGGGGGCGCCTACCGTTACAGTGCCGCCTCCCAATCTGCCCACAACCTCGCGATCCCCGGCGCCCAGACCCAGTTCTGCATCAGCCCCACCTTCGCGGTGTCGCCGAACGCCACCTAACACCGTGAGGTACGAGCTCGCGAACGCCAGCGAAGGCAACGATGCCGTCATCCTCGCGCAGGTCGGCGGCACCGGCATCAACATCGGCGACAGCGCGAACAGCGGCGCATGGCAGACCTTCAGCTACACCTGGAACTCCGCCAGCAACACCATGGCCTGCCTGGTTCTGAGTGATCTCACTCTGGTGGCAGATGGCAACGATTTCGGCATCGACAACATCGTGGTGACCGGCCCCTCATCATCGAGCGTGCCGGAGCCAACGACGTTGGCCATGTTTGGCGTCGCCCTCGTCGGCCTGGCACGCGCGCGCGGACCGCGTCGCTAGGCGGATCACACCTGGAACATCGCGCCACCACCCAGGCGATCGCCAACAACATCGATCGCTGGCACGTGCTGACGGAAACGTTCCGTGATCATATCAGACAGAAATTCTGACTGTGTTGATCAGCCCGTGATTGCCACCGGCGCGAAATCCGTCTGATCCGGCGGCCCGGGCGCGAACAGCCACCGGGGCGGTGTGCCCTCATGCAGCTCTGCCAACGATGTGCACACCGTCCCGAACCCACCCCGCGGCTGCACGTTGATCTGTTCCGCCGGCCCGCCACGGCCGTCCGCCAGGATCAGCCGCCACGCGCCCCAGTCATCCGCATCAGGCGTCACCGCTGCCCGCAGCCGCGGCAGATGCCGCGCGACCCGAGGGCTTTCCAAATCATCCGGATCATGTGCCGTCACCATGTGCAGCCCCGCTGCCAGTGCTTCGACCTCCGGTCGCCCGAGCCCGAGCCCGCGCACGAATACCACGCCATCGCGATCCGCCAGCACCATGTTGAAGCTGCGCCACAACCCCGCATCCAACCCTGCGATCGCCTCCGCGGCCGCCCGCGCCGAGCCCTCCCGCAACGCCAGCAACGGCAGCTCCCCCCGGCTGCGCTTGCCCGCCGCCGGCCCCAGGCTGCCCGGCCGGTTCAGCACCGCTGCGATCACGCCAGCACCATTAATCCCCATCCACGTGCCGCCACCGGACCGATCGCGTCCCGCAACAACATCCGGCTGCTCCGGCCAATACGCTGCCGGCGGATCCCAAGCCCGATCCAGCATCTCGTCGCGATTGGCGGCGAGCGCCAGCGGACAAATATGTCCCGGCCGATGCAAGGTGATGACGCTGCACATCGGGTCAGGCCGCGTGCGCTGCCATGGCGCGCAGGCAGATCTGCTCGAACTGCCGCGCCACGCGAGACCAACTGAAGCGGTCTTCCACCCGTCGCCGTGCCGCGCCGGCGCGCTGCGCGCCGAGCGCCGCATCGTCCAGCAATCGCAGGATCGCCTTGGCAAACGCCGGCGCGTCGATGGCGGCATACGGGTCGCGCAGCAGCGTCGCGTCTTCGCCCGGCGGAGCACCCAGCAGCGTGAACGGTGGCGTGCGGAAGTCACTTACCGCCGCACCTTCACGCAGCAATTCCGGGTTGCTGCAGTACGATAGCCCGTCGCCCAATCGCCGCCCGCTCGCCTGCTCCAGCAGCGGAATGACCCGATCCTCGGCCGTGCCCGGCGGCACGGTCGACCGCATCACCACCACATGCGGCTTCGCGCTGTCCCGCAACGCCGCGCCGATCGCCTTGATGGCATTGTCGACTGCGCCCAGCGCGACGCTGCCATCCGGCGCGCTCGGCGTGCCGACCGAAATGAACGAGATGTCGGTCCCGGCCACCGCCGCCGCCACGTCCTGCGTCGTTGTCAGCCGCCTCAGCTTCACCGCGCCGGCGATCAGTCCGTTGATCTCCGCCTCGACGATCGGCGATTTCCCTACCGCCAGCAGCGCCAGCGTCTCGGCCGCGATATCGACGCCGATGATCGCGTGCCCAAGCCCCGCCAGGCAGCCGCTGGACAGGACGCCGACATAGCCTGTGCCGAAGACGGAAATACGCATGCTGCCGGTCACCTTCGTCGTTGGTCCCCAAGGTTTATTGCACGAAACTCCCGTTGCTGGGCGAGGCGCTCCGGTGCGCCCTCTGCATGGCCATTGACTCCCGCCCCCCGCTCCCGCGTGATCGCCCGAAACGCGGGGAGACAACGCCGATGGAAACCCTGTCCGACGTCTTGGAAACGTTGCAGCTCGAGCGCGTCTCCTCCGGGCACGTCTTCACCGAAGGCCCGCTCTGGCACCCCGACGACTATTGGTATTTCGTCGATATCCGGGTGAATCACCTCTACCGCATGGCGCTCGGCCAGAAGCCGGTGCTGGTGCGCGAGACGGTGGGCGGCAACGGCACCACGTTCGATCTGCACGGCAACCTGATCAACTGTGAGGGTGACGCCCGCCGCCTGACCCGCGCCACGCCGGATGGCGCCGTCAGCGTCCTGGTCGAGCGCTTCGAGGGCAAGCGCTTCAACCGGCCGAACGACGTGATCTGCAGCTCCGACGGCACGCTGTTCTTCACCGACCCTGGCATCCGCGTGCCGCTGGGCGAGCGCGATATCGGCGAGGGCGCCGTGTACCGTCTGACGCCCGCGGGCGAGCTGCACCGGGTCTGCTGGTGCGAATACCCGAACGGCCTGGCCCTGTCCCCCGACGCGCGCACGCTCTACGTCGCCAACACCCGCTGGACCCAATACCTGCACGCCATCGAGCTGACCGAAGCCGGCGAGATGGTTCGCCGCCGTGTGCTGGCCGACATGTCGCACGACCAGGGCGGCGTGAACGGCGTACCCGACGGCATGAAGGTCGACGCCGCCGGCCGGATCTTCTGCACCGGCACCACCGGGGTCTGGGTCTTCGCCCCCGACGGGCGGCGGATCGGCATCATCGAAACCCCGGAAATCTGCGCCAATGTTGCGTTTGGCGGCCCCGATCTGCGCACCCTGATGCTGACCGCCAGCACCTCGGTCTATACGCTGCGCACCAAGATGCCGGGCGTCCCCCATCCGTGGTATCAGCGGCGCGGCTGACGTAGCCGTCATGGCCGGGCCATCCGTCGCAGCAGGGTGCTGGCATAGATGGCCGGGACAAGCCCCGCCATGACGAAAGCGATCAGCGGGCGCCAATCAAGCCGGCCCGCGACCCGTGGCGGTGGCGGCTTGACACACCAAGCGGCCCCCCCTATCTCCCGCCGCTCCTTATCGCCGCCTGGGTCCGTGACATGAGAATTCGCAACAGCCTGAAGTCCGCCAAGGTGCGCGACAAGAACTGCCGCGTGGTGCGCCGGCATGGCCGCGTCTATGTGATCAACAAGAAGAACCCCCGGATGAAGTGCCGCCAAGGCTGATCCGCCGGCCGCCGCGCGGCCCGTTCTTGCTTGCCTCGCCGTCTCGCCTCATCTTCCGTCAGGACTGCCGTACCCCAAGCAGGCGGTCCCCGAGGCGCGCATGATCCAGCCCGATCCCAAGCCTGACGTCCTGGCCCGCCGCGACGTCATCGTCGCTGGCCTCGCCACGCTGCTGCCGCCGGACGGCCTGATCACCGAACCGACCCGCCTGAAGCCCTACGAAACCGATGGCCTGCCGTCCTACCGCCAGGTCCCGCTCGCTGTCGTGCTGCCGGAGACCACCGAGCAGGTCGCCGCGATCCTGAAATTCTGCCGCGACAACGGCGTGCGGGTGATCCCGCGCGGTGCTGGCACCTCGCTCTCCGGCGGCGCCCTGCCGCTGGCCGACGCCGTGGTGGTCGGCCTGATGCGCATGAACCGCATCCTGGATATCGACTACGACGACCGCTGCGCCCTGGTGCAGGCCGGCGTGACCAATATCGGCATCACCAACGCCGTGGCGGGGCAGGGGTTCTTCTATGCCCCTGACCCCTCCAGCCAGCTCGCCTGCATGATCGGTGGCAACGTCGCGATGAACTCAGGCGGCGCGCATTGCCTGAAATATGGCGTTACCACAAACAACCTGCTCGGCCTGAAGCTGGTCACCATCGACGGCGAGATCATCGACATCGGCGGCGCGCATCTCGACGCCGCCGGCTATGACTGGCTCGGCCTGCTCACCGGCAGTGAAGGTCAGCTCGGCATCGTCACCGAGATCACCGTGCGCATCCTGCGCGGCCCGGAGGGCGCGCGCGCCATGCTCGCCGCCTTCCGCTCCAACGAGATCGCCGGCGCCTGCGTCGATGCCATTATCGGCTCCGGGATCATTCCCGTTGCGTTGGAATTCATGGACCGCCCCGCGATCCACGCCTGCGAGGATTTCGCCCATGCCGGCTATCCGCTGGACGCCGAGGCGATGCTCATCATCGAGGTCGAAGGCAGCGTCGCCGAGCAGGATCGCCAGCTCGCCCAGCTCAGCGAGATCTGCAACCGTTTCGATCCAATCAGCCTGAAGGTGTCGCAGTCCCCCGAGGAATCGCTGGCAATCTGGAAAGGCCGCAAGGGCGCGTTCGGCGCCGTCGGCCGCATCAGCCCGGATTACATGTGCATGGATGGTGTGATCCCCACCTCCTGCCTGCCTGATGTGCTGCGCCGCATCGGCGAGATGTCTGATGCGTGCGGGTTGAAAGTCGCCAACATTTTCCATGCCGGCGACGGCAATTTGCATCCGCTGATCATGTTCGATGCCAACGATCCGGCAAGCTTCCACAAGGCCGAGATCTTCGGTGCCGACATTCTGAAACTGTGCGTCGAGGTCGGCGGCTGCCTGACCGGCGAACACGGCGTGGGCGTCGAAAAGCGCGACCTGATGCCTGTGCAGTTCGCCCCGCACGAGCTGGACCAGCAGCGTCGCATCAAATCGGCATTCGATCCGGATTGGCTGCTGAATCCGAGCAAGGTCTTCCCGTTACAGGCCTCGCACACGGCATGACGCCAACCGGCCCGGAACTTGCCATCGCCGAGCGCATCGCCAAGGCGCGCGAGCCGTTGCTGATTCGTGGAGCCGGAACGAAATCCGGCATGCTGCGCCCGGTGCAGGCGGCGACGACCATTTCGACCGCAGGCCTGACCGGCATCACGCTGTACAGGCCGAAAGAGTTGATCCTGTCCGCCCTTGCCGGCACGCCTGTGGTGAAGATCGAGGAGACCCTGGACGATCACGGTCAGCACCTGATCGCGGAACCGCCGGATCTGTCTGCGCTGTTTGGCACCGAGCCGGGCACCCAGACGATCGGCGGCATCGTCGCGACCAATCTCTCCGGCCCGCGCCGCGTGGCGTGGGGGGCGATGCGCGACCATGTTATGGGCATTCGCGCGGTGAACGGCAGCGGCGAAGTGATCCACTCCGGCGGGCGGGTCTTGAAGAACGTGACGGGCCTGGATTTGTGCAAGCTGCTCAGTGGCAGTCACGGCACGCTGGCAGTGATCACCGAGGTCACGCTGAAGGTGTTGCCCGCGCCCGAAACGACCGGCACGGTCGTCATTGTCGGCCTCGATGCTGAGCGTGGCGTCGCGGCGTTGTCCGCCGGGCTTGGCTCGCCCTATGGCGTGTCCGCCGCCGCCTGGCTGCCCGATGCAACGGTCCTCCCCGGCCTGAGGCTCACAGGAAGTGCGACGCTGCTGCGGATCGAGGACTTCGCCGCCTCAGTGGCATATCGGATGGATCGGCTGCGCACTGACCTGACGTCGTTCGGTCAGGGCGAGATTGTCGAGGACGCGGTTTCCCGCGCGATATGGCGCGTGGTCCGTGACGCCCATCCATTGCAGGCTCATCCGGACGAGGCGGTATGGCGGGTGTCCGTCCGTCCGTCCGCGGGTCCGCCGACACTGCGCGCCGCAATCGATGCGGGGTCGCATGGATTTCTCGACTGGGGTGGCGGTCTGGTCTGGCTCGCCGGCGCCGCCGACATCGCGACGCACGAGGCCATGGCTGCAATCGCCCGAGCGGCGCATGGCACCTGGACCCTGTTGCGCGCGCCAGAGGCCTTGCGCGCCGCCGTGCAGGTCGTGCCGCCGGAAGCCGAGGCGCTGGCCCGCATCACGCGGCGCGTCAAGGCGGCCTTCGACCCGCGGGGCATCCTCAATCCCGGCCGGTTCGTTGCCGGATTGTAGGGGACACCATGATACCCGCGTCAGTGATCGTAACGCTCCTCGTGGTCGGATTTGTTGCCGGATCCTGGGGCTATTTCCTGCACAATCCGGAGCGGCGTGTCTTCGCATCGCACTTCGTCTGGATGGCGGGACCAGCGGCCCTCATAATTCTGATTGTCCTGCTGTTGATCATGTTCAGCTACGTCGCGTGGTTGTCCTGGATATTGTTCGCCAGCGCGGTGGTCCTTACCTATTTCTCAATTCAGGCGCTGCGCAAGGTGCTGGCTGAGAACCGCGCGAAGGAACGAGAGCTTGCGCGAAAAATGATGGGCCGCTGACCGGTGCAGACCAACTTCACCATCGAGCAGTTGCGCGATCCGGAAATCGCCACATCCAACCAGGTGCTGCGCACCTGCGTGCATTGCGGCATGTGCACGGCGACGTGCCCGACCTTCCTGCTGCTGGGCGATGAGCTCGACAGCCCGCGCGGCCGCATCTACCTGATCAAGGATATGCTGGAATCCGATCGGCCCGCGACCGAACTGGTCGCGCGTCACGTCGATCGCTGCCTGTCGTGCCTGTCCTGCATGACGACCTGCCCCTCGGGCGTGCATTACATGCATCTGGTCGATCACGCGCGCGCGCATATCGAACGGACCTATCGCCGACCCTGGCATGAACGGCTGTTGCGCGGGGTGCTGGCGACGGTGCTGCCGAGGCCTTGGCTGTTCCGGGCAAGCCTGATCGCGGGCAGCGTGGCCCGGCCCGTCGTATCGCACCTGATCCCCGCCATCGGCCCCTTCACCCGCCGTCTGCGGGCGATGATCGCATTGTTACCCGCGCGCGTGCCGGCGCCGAGCGCCGCGGAACGCCCTGGCGTGCATCTGGCGCAGGGTGCGCGTCGTGCCCGCGTCGCGTTGCTTGCCGGATGTGCCCAGCCGGTGCTCGCGCCCTCGATCAACGAGGCGACCATCCGTCTGCTGACCCGTCTCGGCGTCGAGGTCGTGGTGGCGGACGGCGCCGGCTGCTGCGGTGCCCTGACGCAGCACATGGGCCGGCACGCGGACGGGCTGGACGCGGCACGGGCGAACATCGCGGCCTGGGGCCGGGAAATCGACCGTGATGGGTTGGACGCGATCGTGATCAACACCTCGGGTTGTGGCACAGTCGTGAAGGAGTATGGGTTCCTGTTCCGCAACGATCTGCTGCGCGCGCGCGCCGAGCGCGTCGCATCCCTGGCGGTCGATGTCAGCGAATTCCTCACCCGCATCGGCTACACGCCGACCCGTCCGTCGCCCGATCTGACCGTCGCCTACCATGCCGCGTGCAGCCTGCAGCATGGCCAGCAAATCACCGTCGAACCGAAGGCGTTGCTGCGCCAGGCCGGTTTCCGCATCGTCGAGCCGGTGGAACCACATATCTGCTGCGGCTCCGCCGGCACCTACAATCTGCTGCAGCCCGAGATCGCGACGCGCCTGCGTGCACGCAAACTCGGCAATCTGCACGCCACCAAGCCTGACCTGATTGCCGCCGGAAACATCGGCTGCATCACCCAGCTTTCCGGCGACGGCCTGCCGGTCGTGCACACGATCGAGCTGCTGGATTGGATGGCCGGCGGGCCAAAACCCGAGGCTCTGACATGACGCTTGCGTCGCCGCCCCACCGGGCGCCAGCATGGGCCATGCGACGTTGGTTTGCGTTCTGCCTGATCTTCGCCACCCCGGCTTTGGCCCAAACGCCGGCTGAGCGCGCGGCCGCGCTCGATCGCATGATGACCGCGTTGAAGACCGCGCCCAGCCCCGAAGTCGCAGCGCCGATCGAACAGCAGATCATGCAGCGGCTGATCGAGGCCGGCTCGCCGGCGGTCACGCTGCTGATGAGCCGTGGCCTCCGCGAGCTCCAGGCGGACGATCATCAGGACGCGATCGAGGATTTCACTGACGCGATCACGCTCGATCCCAATCTCGCCGAGGCTTATCACCAGCGTGCCAAGGCGCGCTATGCGGCCGGTGACATCCAGGGTGCGATCGCCGATATCGAGCAGACGTTGCGCCATGAGCCGCGCGATTTCGCCGCGCTGCGTACGCTGGCCGCGATCGCCGAGGCCCGCAAGGATTGGAAAAGCGCGTACGCCGCGTGGCAGAAACTGCTCGATATCGATCCGAAAACGCCAGATGGTGACGAGCATTTGAAGGATCTGAAGCGCCGCGCACTGGGCGATGAGACCTGATCGCCCGGGGGCGATCGACCCTGCCCTCGACGCGTTGCCCCCCGGGCCGTAAGCTTTCCGTCACACGGGCGAAAGACCGGCGGTGCAGGAGGAGTGGCGATCCATGGAATCAAGTCCAGGCGATAATTGTCTGACCGGCATACGGGTCCTCGATCTCACCCAGTTCGAGGCTGGACCCTCCTGCACCGAAGCCATGGCCTGGCTCGGCGCCGAGGTGGTGAAGGTCGAGAACCCGGGGGCCGGCGATCCCGGTCGCTCGATCAATCCCAAGGGCGGCAAGGACGCGCACTACTTCCTGCAATACAACGCCAATAAGAAATCGGTGACGGTGAACCTGAAATCGCCGCGTGGGCTGGAGATCGTCAAGGACCTGGTGAAGAAAGCCGATGTCTTCATCGAGAACTTTGCCCCAGGCGCGGTGGAGCGTCTGGGCCTGGGCGCCGATGTGGTGCGGGCGATCAACCCGTCGATCATCTACGCGCAGGTGAAGGGCTTCGGCGCCGGCAGCCCGTTCGAGAAAAATCTCGCCTTCGATATGATCGCGCAGGCCTGCGGTGGCCCGATGAGCATCACCGGCGAACCTGATGGTCCGCCGTTGAAGCCGGGTCCGACGATCGGCGACACCGGCACCGGCATGCTCACCTGCATCTCGATCCTGGCCGCATTGCTGCGCCGCACCCGCACCGGGCAGGGCGAGCACATCCAGATCGCCATGCAGGACGCGATGCTGCAATACACGCGCGGCGCCTTTGCCGCGACGACGACGCGGGGCGAGCCGGCGAAGCGGGCCGGATCCGGCAGCGTGATGTCGCGCAATCCGCCGATGGGTCTGTACCCCACCAAGGGCGGCGGGCCGAACGACTATGTCTACGTGTATACAAGCCGCGCCAATCCCGAGCACTGGCGCCGGCTATTGGGCGTGATCGGGCGTGAGGAGCTGATCGGCGATCCTCGCTTTGAGACCTCGGACGCGCGCATCGAGAACGAGGCCGAGGTGAATGAGATGGTCGCCATCTGGACCCGCAAGCACGACAAGCACGAGGCGATGCGGATCATTGGCGGTGCCGGCATTCCGGCCGGTGCGGTGTTGGATACGCAGGAGTTGCTGAACGAGCCGAGCTTCGCGGAGCGCGGCATCATGCAGACCGTGCAGCATCCGGGCATTGGCCCCTACAAGATGACCACCTGGCCAGCTCGCTTCTCCGGCAAGCCGCCGACGCTACGCCCGGCCCCGTTGCTGGGCGCCAACAACGAGGATGTGCTGGCCAGCTGGCTCGGCATGGATCGCGATGCGGTTGGCACGTTGAGGACAGATGGTGTGATCGGGAAGTGATCGTCAACCCGACCACTCCCAGGTCATACCGCTTCCCATCGTCATGCCGGGGCTTGGCCCCGGCATCCATGACTTGCCGTGCTGAAACAAAGGCCGTCGTGCCGGGCCTGCGCCCGGCATGACGGCTGCGATAGAGGAGGCTGACAGATGGCCGAATTAACCGGTTCCGAAATCATCGCCAAATGCCTGAAGAAGGAAGGTATTGAGCACATCTTCTACATCATGGGCGGCCCCATGCTGCTGACGGAGGCCACCTGCATCAAGGAAGGCATCCGCATGATCGATGTCCGCCACGAGCAGGCGGCCGCCTTCATGTGCCAGGCGTATAGCCGCCTGAAGCAGGTGCCATCAGTGTGCATGGCCGCCTCCGGTCCCGGCGTGACCAATCTCATCACTGGCGTTGCCAACGCATTGGTCGATTGCTGCCCTGTCGTTTCCTTCGGCGGCTCCAGCCCGCTCAATCAGTTCGGTCGCCAGGTCTTCCAGGAAATCGACCAGGTCGAGCTGATGCGTGGCTGTAACAAACATGTCGACCGGCTGATGAATCTGAAGCGCATTCCGCAGCAGATCAATTTCGGCCTGCAGAAATCCATCACCGGCAAGCCTGGCCCGGTCTATCTCGATTGCCCCGGCGACATGCTCTACCAGAAGATCGACGAGAACCTCGTCGATTGGAGCTACGCCGGCCGCCCGATCATGGAAAGCCGCCCGCTCGGCGATCCGCGCCAGGTCGCGGCGCTGGTGCAAGCACTATCGGAAGCGAAGCAACCGCTGATCGTCTCCGGCAGCGGCGTGATCTGGTCGCGTGCCTGGGCCGAGATGCAGGCGTTCGTCGAGGCCGCCGGCATTCCCTTCTACACGACCCCGCAAGGCCGCGGCGTCGTGCCGGATGATCATCCCTGCTCTTATCTGGCGATGCGCTCCTCGGCATTCCGCGACGCCGACCTGATCATCGTGCTTGGCACGCGCATGAACTACATCATCGGCCATGCCTCACCGCCGCGCTTCGGGCCCAACGCGAAGATCGCGCGCATCGATATCTGCCCGGAGGAAATTTCCTCAGCCGCGCGCTACGTCGACATTCCGATCGTCGGCGACTGCAAGATGGTGCTGGGTCAGTTGTTCGACGGCATCAAGGGCAAGGTGACCACGGATAGCTACAAGGCGTGGCGGCAGAAGTTGGCGGAAGGCGAGATGGCCAAGCGCAGTGCGGCCGGCGCCAACAAATACGCCGAGGACGGCGACATCCATCCCGTCCGCATGCTGGAAGAGGTGCGTGACTTCGCCAAGCGCGATGCGATTCTGTGCGTCGACGGGCAGGAGACACTGAACTACGGCCGCCAGACGATGCCGACGTTCATGCCGGGTCATCGTTTGAACTCCGGCCCGTTCGGCACCATGGGCGTCGGCCTGCCGTTCGGCCTCGGTGCCAAGGTGGCGTGCCCAGACAAGCAGGTGATCGTGGTGCATGGCGACGGCTCGCTGGGCATGAACGCGATGGAGATCGACACTGCGGTCCGTCACAAGATCCCGGTGCTGATCGTGGTCAGCCTGAACGGCGGCTGGACCGGTGATCCGAAGCGCGAGAAGCCCGGCCGCGACCTGGGCTACATGCGTTACGACAAGCTGTGCGAGGCGCTCGGGGGCTACGGCGAATACGTCACGCAGCCGGAAGAGATCGCGCCGGCTCTGAAGCGCGCGCAGGCCAAGGTGGATGCGGGAATGGTGGCGTTGGTGAACGTGCGCACAGACTATCGTGCGCGGTTCGCGGGGGCTGCGTTCTCGGATTACTCGACGTAGCCAACACCCGCCGTGTGGTGACCGGCGACGGCCGGCCACCCACGTCTTTGCTGGCTGCGCGAAGGAAAGTCGTGGGTGGCCGGGCCAAGCCCGGCCATGACGGGACTTATGCCACCGCCGGCCCGACATACGCCGTGGTTGGGCGGTACATTCGTCCCGTCTTTTGTTGCTCCAGTGCCTGCGCGATCCATCCTGGTAGCCGCCCGATCGCGAACACCGCGGTGAACGCCGCGCGCGGAAACCCCAGCGCATCCAGCAACAACGCTGCCGCGATCTCCAAATTCGCCGGCAGCGATCGCCCCGGCTTCACCTTTGCCAGCACCGCCTGCAGCCGCCGCTCTACCGCATTGGCAAATTCCAGCCGGCTCGCCTGCGGCCCCAGCCGCCGCAGCGCCGCGCGGATCGCCGCCGACCGCGGATCATTCCCATCTGGGAACAGTCTATGGCCGAACCCCATCAACCGCTCACCCGCGCGCAGCTTGCGCTCCAGCCAGGCATCGAGATCTGTCTGCGCGGCGGCCTCATCCAACAGATCCAGCGTCGGCCCCGGCGCCCCGCCGTGCAGATTGCCCACAAACGCGCACCACGCGCCCAGCGCCGCCGACGCCAACGGCGCCCGCGTCGACGCCACCACCCGCGCCGTGAAGCTCGAGGCATTCAGTCCGCTGTCCATCATCGCGGTGAAATACGCCTCCAGCGCTGCCGCCCGCGCCTCGTCCGGCGCGGCCCCATGCGTCATGTGCAGCACATCCGCCGCGGTCCCCAACGCGATATCCGGGGTCACCGGCGTGGCCCCCTGCTTCGCGCGAATCAGTGCCGGCACCCCCACGCTCAACGCCGCAACAATCGTCGCCGGCGAGGCATCATTCGCCAGTTCCCCCATGCACCGCCGCACCGCCTCGTCCATCGGCCGACCTGCCGCCGTCCCCAACCACGCGGACAGCCCGCCAAACGCCGCTACCCGCGCCGCGCCCAGCTCCATCCGCAAACTCTCCCGCGTCGGCGACCCAGGCGCGAAGCCCTGCCACAGCAGCGCGATCGTCCCCTCGTAGCCATAGTCTGCCACCAGTGTCGGCACCGGCACGCCACGCATCCACAGCATATGCCGCTTCGGATCTGCGGTGCTCAGCACCGTCTCCGCCGCCACCACGCCTTCCAGTCCAGGCTGCATTCTATCCTCCGTGTCGGGTCCCGATCATGTCCCGGGAGGCACATTGTGTCACATAAGAACGCATGCCGTTGCGCGAGGGAACTGGTCGACATATCCTGTGCGAAATGATGCGGGGAGCGGCTATGTCATTCGGCCAGGCAGTCAGCGCGTGCTTTGGGAA
Source organism: Acetobacteraceae bacterium (assembly GCA_035486355.1). Taxonomy (GTDB): domain Bacteria; phylum Pseudomonadota; class Alphaproteobacteria; order Acetobacterales; family Acetobacteraceae; genus Palsa-883. The sequence continues at coordinate 28,002 of DATHNE010000093.1, read as the reverse complement.
ATACGTCACGTTCAGCGGCCGCGCGATACGCTCGGAGTACTGGTACTGGGCACTGTTCTTGCTGATCGTCGGCTTGATACTCGGCGCGATCGACTGGACGCTGCCCTATCATTTCCTGCTGGCATTCTTCGATCTTGCCACCATCCTGCCTGGTTTGGCGGTGATGGTACGCCGGCTGCACGACCTCGATCGCAGCGGTTGGTGGTGGCTCATCCTGTTCGTTCCGCTGGTTGGCCCGATTCTGCTCATTGTCTGGATGTGCACGCGCGGCACGCCAGGACCCAACCGCTTCGGGCCGGCGTCTGCCTGAGCCGTCGAGGTCTTGCGCGAAGGTCGGGCCGCTGCGACAACACCGCGCCAACCCCGAGGACCAGCCTTGAAGACGCCGAAAACCCTCACCGAAGGCCAGCGCGCCTACGAAGCCAAACGCGCCGCCAAGGCCGGCATGAGCCTGGACAAATGGCTGAGCAGCAAGCAGCGCGAGCAGGAAGCCGAAACGCGCGAAAAGCAGAAAGCCGCCGAGGCCGCCAAGCCGACGAAAAAGCCCGGCCTGATCTCCCGCCTGCTCGACCGCGCCCACAAGCCGCTGTAACGCCCCGCCCGACGACGCTCACAGCATTCGCTGCAGCACCCCGTCGCGCCGCACCACCGCGTGGAACAGCGCGCCACCGATATGCGCGCCGATCAGCAGCGCGATGAGCACCGCGCCATACCAGTGCACCGCCGACAACGCGTGCGCCAATGCCTCATTCTTTCCAATCACCGACGGCAGTGTCACCAGCTCGAACCAGCGCACCTGGAAGCCATCGGCATTGTCACGCAGCAGCCCGACCACCGGCTGCATCAGCAGCAGCGTATAAAGCAGCACGTGGTTGGCATGCCCGACATGATGAAAGATCCGTGGCACGGCTTCGGGGAGTGCGCCCGGGGGGTTGTATCGCCGATACGCCAGCCGTACCAGCATCACCAGCAGCACCACCACGCCCAGGCTTTCATGCGTGTTGAACAGCCGGTGCGACCAGGGATCGCTGTCGGGCACCAGGTAGACCATGCTGACCCCGAGTCCGAGCATGCCGAAGACCAAAACCACGGTCAGCCAATGCAGCACGCGCGCGGTCGCATCGTAGCGATACGTCATGGCCGGTATCTCCCCTGATGGCAGTGCAGCCTAGCGGATCGTTGCATCATGCGTCGCTTGCCGCGCACGCGGACTGGAGCATCGACCCGCGCAAGCGCTGGATGACGTTGGCCCGGCGCATGCGCGGCGGCTGGCGCATCGACGCCCCGGTGCTGGTCGGCGATGTCGATACCCTGCTGGCGCGCCTGCACGCGGCGGCGGCTGGCGGCGCCGTCGCGCTGGGCGTCGATCTGCCGATCGGTGTGCCGCGCGCCTATGCGGCGCGGCGGCGGGAGAGGGGATTCCTGCATTTCCTGGAACAGACCAGCGACTGGCCGGATTTCTTCCAGGTCTGCGCCACATTGGACGACCTGCGGCCGGAACGCCCCTTCTACCCGGCCCGTGGCATCCGCGGCATGACCCGCGCCGCCCATGCGGCGGCCCTGGGCCTGGGCGGCCCCGAGGGCTTATCGCGCGCCTGCGACCGCGCCACCACCGAGCGCCCCGCCGGCGCGCCGCTGTTCTGGACCCTCGGTGCCAACCAGTCCGGCAAGGCCGCCATCGCCGCCTGGCGCGACCTGCTGGTGCCGGCGCTGCGCTGCGGCACGATCCGCCTGTGGCCGTTCCAAGGGCCGTTCCTGCAACTGCTGACGCCCGGCACAGTCGCGATCGCGGAGACCTATCCGGCCGAGGCGCTGCGCCACCTGGGCCTCCGCTTGATCGGCAGCAAGCGCCGCCAAACGGACAGGACTGGGGTCGCCGACGCGCTGCTGGCGGTGATGGTCCCCTTACATGCGCGCCCCGACCCCATGCTGGTGGCAGCGGTGCGCGACGGCTTCGGCGCCGACGCACCCGGCGAGGACCGGTTCGACTGTCTGCTTGGGCTACTCTGCATGCTCAACGTCCTGGCGGGCCATCGTCCGGACACCGCCCCAGACGATCCCTGGCTGCATCACTGGGAGGGATGGGTGCTCGGCCAGACCGCACTGCCATTGCGCTTGCCGGACTCCATGCCGATGCCCAACATCCCGCCATGACGATCCAGCGCCCCACCTGGAAGGGATTGGACGCCGGCCGCATGCCGGTGTTCCTCGGCTATGACCAGACCGAGCGGATGATCGCGGCGCTGCTCGATCGCGCGGCGGTTTGGCGGCCGGACGCGGTGGTTGGCATTGCGCGCGGCGGGCTGGTGCCGGCGGCGATGGCGGCCGGCCTGCTGGCGGCGGAGCTGGCGATGATCGGCTTCGATCGGCCCAGTGGCACGGTCGGCTGGATCGGCGCCCCGCCGGCCGGGCGCCGCGTTCTGCTGGTGGATGACGGTTGCTCCACCGGCGGAACGATGTCCGCCGTGCGCGCGGCCCTGCTGGCCGAAGGCCGCGGCTGCCTGACGCTGGCCGTGGTGCACGACCCCGAGGTCACCACCTATGTTCCCGACCTGTCGCATCCGATGCGCGCGCTGTGGCGCTTCCCCTGGGAGCGCGGCGAGGCCACGCCCACCGGTCGCGCGCTCCGCGCCACCGGTGCGGGCCCGGATCGAACCACCGAGGCGCCGTTCTACGGCTTGGACCTTGACGGCGTGTTCCTGCCGGACATCCCCAACGCGCTGTACGAGGCCGACCTGAACGCCGCGGTGGCACAACGCCACGACACCGAGCCGTACCAGACCCTGCCACGGTTCGATCGCACCCGCGCCGTCATCATCACGGGCCGGCCAGAGATGGACCGCGTGCTGACCCGGGAATGGCTCGCGCGCCACGGCCACGCGGACCTGCTCTTGGAATGCCGCCCCAACGACATGCCGCACGAAACCACGCTGATCGCGCGCTACAAGGCCGAGACGGCGACGCGCCTGGGCTGCACCCATTATGTCGAAAGCGATCCGGCCCAGACCATCCTGATCGCCGCGCATGCACCGTACCTGGTGGTCAGCTGGTGGTCGGCGGCGGACGCACGTGCTTTCCTGGTGGGCGCGACGCCGACACATGAACACGATGAGGGGACGCTCACATGAGACTGCACGGAAGCCTGGCGCTGGTTCTCGCCGTGGCGTGCGTGGGCACGGCTTACGCGACGCCCATCACCCTCCGATGCCAACTGATGAACTCGGTGCCACGCAACGGCGGCACGATCCCGGACCCACCGTTCGTCTGGCATTTTCACGTCGATCTGGAGGCCGGGACGGTGGATGGCGTGCGGGCCACACTCAATGACGCGAAGATCGGCTGGGCGGGCCGTGCGGCCCCGGCGATTCCAACCGCCACGCTGCTGCGGCCGGGATGGTTGCTGGATGGATACAAGCAGCCCGATTGGCGCTTTCACTCCGACCGGCAGATCGGGCAGATCCGCAACGACGTCGACGGCTCGTGCGTCGCGGAAAAATAGAAGGACACGGAACGATGTCTGACACCCCGCCGGTCTACGAGCTGTTCGCCATCCGCTACGCCATGCGTGACGCGCGGCGGTCGGATCATTTCATCGGCGGTGATCCGCATGACGGGCCGATGCCGATGGATTACTTTCTCTGGGTCGCGAAAGGCGATGGCCGCGCCGTGGTGATCGACGCCGGCTTCACCGCCGAAGTCGCCGCCCAGCGCAAGCGCACCTTCCTGCGTTGCCCGATCGATGCACTGAAGCTGGTTGGCGTCGACGCCAACGAGGTGAAAGACGTCATCCTGACCCATCTGCACTACGACCATGTCGGCAACTTCCACCGCTTCCCGATCGCCCAGTTCCACCTGCAAGAGCCGGAGATTCATTACGCTACCGGCCGCTACATGCGCTATCATAAGCTGGCGCATTCCTTCGAGGTGGAGGACGTCGTCGGCATCGTGCGGCTGAACTTCGCGCGCCGTGTGAACATGTACAACGGGCCGGTGGACCTGCTGCCCGGCATCACGCTGCATCCCGCGCACGGCCACTCCGCCGGCCTGCAATTCGTGCGCGTGCACACCGAGCGCGGCTGGGTGGTGGTCGCCTCGGACGTCACGCATTTCTACGAGAACATGGAAACCGAGCGGCCGTTTACCACGGCGTTCCATATCGGCGAAATGTTGGAAGGCTTCGACAAACTGCGCGCCGCGGCCCCCACCCCGCAGCACATCGTTCCGGGTCACGATCCAGAGGTGATGCGTCGCTATCCCGCGCCGAAGGCCGAACTGGACGGGATCGTGGTGCGGTTGGACGTCGCGCCGACCCGCTGACGCTGCCTCCTTCCCCCGTCATGCCGGGCGAAGGCCCGGCATCCACAACATCTTAACCATCCGCCGGCACACTCCCTTCAATGCGAGGCGGCTGGGTGTACATCATGACGAACCACCCCACGGGGCCCTCTATGTTGGGCGTCACCAACGACATCATCCGCCGGGCGTATGAGCACCGAAGCGACCTAGGTGGGTTCACAAGCATGTATGGACTGCACCATCTGGTCTACTTCGAACGTCATGACGAAATTCTCCGCGCCATCCAGCGAGAGATGAACATCAAGGCGTGGCCAAGAGCGTGGAAGGTCCGATTGATCCACCGGTCCAACTCCGGGTGGCGGCACCTCTATGATGATCTGATGGCGTGATCTCTTTGCGAGGCGTGTTCGTTGGCCATTCACGTCATACCGGGGTTCGCTCCGGGGTCCACGACTTTGGTGCTCGCACGAAGGAAGGCGTGCAGGCCGGGGCCAAGCCTCGGCATGACGGCATCGCGCGACGGGACGGGTCAATCAATATTCGGCCAGCCGGTCCGGATCGGATCCGTTCCATCCCACCCAACCGCCGCCACTCGCACCGCATCGAAGATCGCCTTCCGTTTGGGCGTCGCATGCGACATCTCGATGATCGTGCCCGGATGCCCTTCCTCGCGGAAATACACGAACCGCCCGCGTGGCGCGTCACCCTCCTGCGCCGGGTGATACCCTGCCGACACCGCGCGATCGTACAGCTCGTCGTAATTCTCTGGCCAGCTCGACCAGTGCTGCAGTCCGCCCTTCGGGTTCGACGCCAAAAATTCCAGATACAAACTCGGCGTCTGACACCGTTGCTGAATCAGCTCAATCTGCACATTGCCCGAATTCGCCAGCGCGATAGAGAACTGCGGCAGCGGATACTCCTTCCGATTGAACCAGTATTTCGTCACCGGGAGCCGGTCCGCGTAGTACCACGGCCCGATGCCGCACACCTCTATCCAGTGCTTCATCGCCGCCTGCACATCCGGCACAACGTAGCCCATCTGACGCAACGGTCCGAACAACCGGCTCATGCGTTCCCTCCCGATACTTGCGGCGTCCCGGTGCCGTGTTACTGCTGTGTGGCTTACTTCCAAGCAGGATTGCCATGCCCGCGCAACTCGATCAGGTCGCCGTCCGCCTCTCCTCGCATGAGTGACATCGCGCGGGCCGTGGCCGATCGCGACTGGCTGGCCGAATTCCGGCAGGCCTACACCGCCACGGCCCGCGTCCTGTTGCGTCCTCTCTACGCGGTGTACGAACGCCGCCTCTTCGCCCAGGTGCGTGAACGTGCGTCGCCACGACATGTCGGCATCATCCTCGACGGCAATCGCCGCTTTGGCCTGCGTGCCGGCGTGCGTGATCCGCTGCTGGTTTATCGGCGCGGTGCGGACAAGCTGGACGACGTGCTCACCTGGTGCAACGAACTGCACATCCCCGCGGTCACCCTGTGGGTCTGCTCCACCGACAACCTCGCGCGCCCTGCGGCGGAACTCGCCGGCATCCTGGGCGCGCTGGAGGCCAAGCTGCGTTCGCTCGTCGACGATCCTGCCGTCCATCGTCATCGCATTCGTGTGCAGGCGATCGGCTGCCTCGACCGGCTGCCTGCCGCCACGCTCGCCGCGATCCGCGCGGCGGAGGACGTCACCACGGGTTACGACGGCATGCGTCTGTCGATTGCGGTTGCCTATGGCGGGCGCGACGAGATCGCCGATGCCGTGCGCGAGCTGCTGCAGAATGCCGCGCACGATGCCGCCTCAACCCAAGACCTGATTGCGCAGGTGACACCGGAGGCAATCGGGCGGCATCTCTATCTCGCCGATGCGCCCGAACCCGACCTGATCATCCGCACCAGCGGCGAAGTCCGCCTGTCCGGCTTCCTGCTGTGGCAGAGCGCCTACAGCGAGTACTACTTCACCGATGTGCTCTGGCCGTCATTCCGACGGATCGACTTCCTGCGTGCCGTGCGGGCCTTTCAGCAGCGCCGCCGTCGCTTCGGTCGCTGACCCGCGATCAGAACGCCGGCTGATCCTGCCAGGATTTCAACCAGACCGGGACCGCCGCCGCCGGCAGCGGATGCGCGACCAGAAAACCCTGCACCTGATCGACACCAAGACGCTGCACCAGGTGCCACATCGCGACGTCCTCGACACCCTCGGCCACCACCGTCAGCCCGCGCTGCTTGGCGATCTCGATCGTCCGCCGCACCATCGTCAGCGCGTCCGGCGCCGTCCGCATGCGAAGCACCAGCTCCTTGTCCAGCTTCATCCCGGTAAACGGCAGGTCGAGCAATGTGTCCCGCAGCGGCACCGCCGGGCCGACATCGTCGATGACGATCCGGTAGCCAATGCCACGGATCGTCTCCAACGCCCGTCGCAACGCGGGCACGTCTTGCACCGGGCGGCTTTCGGTCAGCTCGATCAGCACGCGCTCCACCGGGATGTTGGCTGCCTGGCGCTGCGCCTCGAGCCGCGTCAGTGCGGCGGACAATAGCAGCACGTCCAGCGGGAAGTTCAGCGACACCGTCAGCCCCAACGGGGCCAATGCCGGCCCCGCCATATCCGCAAATGCGCTCGCCGCCACCAGCTCGGTGAGCTGCGCGGCCAGTCCGGCATCCTCGATCTGCGGCACGAAATCGTCTGGCAGCACTGTCCCCCGCACCGGGTGGTTGAGCCGCGCCAATGCCTCTAGTCCGACCGGCGCACGGTCAGATAACCGCACCACGGGTTGATACCGCGTTTCGATCATTGCGTCGGCAAGCGCGGCCTGGATCTCGGTCAGGTGCATCGGCTGTTCGTCATGGTCGCCCGTGGTCGGCCCCTGCGGCAAGGCCGGCGCCGGCGCGCCGGGGGTGGAAACGGCATCGACGCGACCCGCAACCATGGCTCAGCACCATTACAGGCGGCGACTTGGTGCGAGCGGATTGCACCGCGCCTGACAGCCCCTCGCGGGGCCGTGCGCCGAGTCTGGCCCGCTCGGAGGGGCGCGGCAACCGGATAAATCCGCGACCTGTCTACGACGGACCAGCCGCTTTGGGCGTCTCGGCACGGGCCTTCGGTGCCGCCACCGCGGCGGCATCCCGGCGCAACCGATTCTCGCCCAGAAACAACAAGATCGGCGCGGCGATGAAGATCGACGATGACGTGCCAACGACGATTCCGAACAGCATCACCCAGGCAAAACCCGAGATCGACTCGCCCCCAAACAGCGCCAACGGTAGGCTGGCCAGGAACACCGTCATCGAGGTGCCCAGCGTCCTGTTCAAAGTTTCGTTGATCGACTGGTCGATCAGTTCCCGCAGGGGCATGGTCTTATATTTGCGCAGGTTTTCCCGCACCCGGTCGTAGACCACCACCTTGTCATTGGTGGAATAGCCCAGGACGGTCAGGATCGCGGCAACCATCACGAGATCGAACTGAATGCGCGTGAGTGCCAGGAAGCCGATCGCCTTGGTGACGTCCAGGATCAGCGTCACCACCGCGCCCACCGCGAACTGCCATTCAAAGCGGAACCAGATATAGACCAGGATCATCAGCAGGCTGATCCCCAGCGCCAGCAGGCCGTTGCGAAACAGCTCGGCTGACACCGAGGCGCCGACCGCATCGGTGCGCAGCAGTTTCGATCCTGGCACGGCCTGGTCGAGCGCCACCTTGACCTTGGTGACCTCGGCTTGTGTCTCTTTTTCACCCGGCTGCGCGCCCAGGCGGATCAGCACCTCCGATGCATCGCCGAAGCGCTGCACACCTTGTGTGCTGACATGCTCCGCCGTCAGCGCCGCGCGGATCGCGCCGAAATCGGCGGGGCCGGGTGTGCGTACTTCCATCACCACACCGCCGGCGAAGTCGATGCCCAGGTTCAGCCCAGGATAGAAGAACAGCACCACCGAAGCGGTCGACAGGATCGCCGAAACGATCAGGCCCATGAAGCGGCCGCGCATGAACTGGATGCGCGTGCCGTCCCGAACCAGCCTGATCTTGGGTCGCATGAACATCGCGTTCCCCTATACCGGCAGCAGCTGTGGCCGCCGGGACGCATACCATTTTGACACCAGCAGCCGGGTCAGCATCCAGGCGGTGAATAGACTGGTCGCGATGCCTACGGTGATCGTTACCGCGAAACCACGCACCGGCCCGCTACCGAACACGAACAGCATGACGTGTGCCAGGAACGCGGTCGCATTGGAATCGAAGATCGTCGAATAGGCGCGGGTGAATCCGGCTTCCAGCGCCGACAATGGTGGTCGCCCGTTGCGCGATTCCTCGCGGATGCGTTCATTGATCAGAATGTTGGCATCCACCGCCATGCCCAGTGTCAGCAGGATACCCGCCATGCCAGGCAAGGTCAGCGTGGCCTGCAGCACTGACATGATCGCCAGCATCAGGACCAGGTTCACCACCAGCGCCAGGTTCGCGAACCAGCCGAACAGCCCATAGAACATGCCCATGAATGCAATCACCAGCACGAACCCGACCGCCAGCGATATGGCCCCGGCGCGGATCGAATCCGCCCCCAGCTCCGGCCCGACGCTGCGCTGCTCCACGACCGTCAGCGGCGCCGGCAGCGCGCCGGCGCGCAGCAGCACCGCGAGGTCGGTGGCCGAGGATGCAGTGAAGCTGCCGCTGATCTGACCGCGCCCGCCGGTGATCGGCTCGCGGATCACCGGAGCGCTGATCACCTTGTCATCCAGGACGATCGCGAAACGATGATTGACGTTTGCCCGCGTCACGTCAGCGAAGCGTCGCGCGCCAACCGAGTTGAAGGTGAAATTCACCACCCATTCGCCGGTTTGTGGATTGGTCCCGGCGCGCGCGTCGGTCAGGTCGCCGCCATCCACGTCGACGCGCTTGCGCACCGCGATCTTTTCGTGCGGGTCATTCTGCATCGACAGGAACGCATCACCCGGCGGCGGCACACCACCTGGCGTGTTCGCATTGGCGCTCTCGTCCACCAACTGGAACGTCATGTGCGCGGTCTCGCCCAGCAGCTGTTTGATCCGCTCCGGATCGCCGATGCCCGGCAACTGCACCACGATCCGGTTGTCACCTTGCTGGGTGATCTGCGGATCGACCACGCCGGTCTCGTCGATGCGGCGGCGGACGATCTCGATCGACTGCTGCACCGCGCCCTCGGCCCGCGCCTTCAGTGCCACCGGCTCCAGGGTCAGCAGGATCTGCCCGTCCGGCGTGGAGGTGATCGACATGTCCGGCGCATTGGTCGGGCCTTCATTGGCGATCAGCGGGCGCAGCGCCGCCACCGCGGTGTCGGTCTGTGCTGCGTTGCGCAACTTCAGCAGCACCCGGTTCTGGTCGGGCTGGGCGTCCAGCGCGGCATAGAAGATCGAGCCGGGGCGCAACGCCTGGCGCACCGCGTCCACCAGACCGTCCAGCCGCTCCTTGATCACCGCCTTCATGTCGACCTCGAGCAGCAGATAGCTGCCGCCGCGCAGGTCGAGGCCAAGATGCACAGTGCGCCACGGCAGCCAGGGCACCGGGGCAGGGGCTAGGTTGGGCAGGCACAGGACCGCGCCGATCAGGCAGGCCCCGAGAATGAGCCAAGTCTTCAGGCGGCTGAAATACATCATGGTCGGCGGGCAATACCGATGGCCCCGCCGTGGCGCAACCCCGCGGCCGGAGGGCGCGGCTCCTTGGTTGGTTCGCCAGGGGCTGACGCGGCGCTTGAAGCCCATGGGGTTCGGGGGTTGAAGTGGGGCGTCCGAACCATTCCCCTGGCGGTCCGCGAAGGCTCAGAACACGAGTCCGACCCTGCGCAGACAGTCTCGTGCGTCTGCCGTTAAGCGTGCGGTGACAATCAGGACCCAAAAGCAAGAAGCCGGCCGGGACAGACCCGACCGGCTCCTCGAAAGGAGTCGCGATGAGAGCACAGATGAGAGCACATCGTTGGCTGCGCTGGCGGACAGTGGTAATCTGGACCATCAAGATCGGTATCCGCCACCAGTAGGAGCTGGGCCAACCTCGGCAACGGGGCTGACCTGCGCCTCGAAGACCACCGTTTGTACGCGCGATTCGTTGCGCATACGCTGGTATATCGGGTTGCAGCGTCCGGGCGTTAAATTGAAGCGAATGGCTCCCGCGCCACCGGCATGACGGCGCACGCCTTCGGCAGTAGCGTCACGACACGCGTGACCCAGATCGCGCGCAACACAACACACATAAGGAGGAAGCGATGCAGCTCAATCGGCGTCACCTCGCCTCGATCAGCCTTGCCGTACTGGCCGCCGCCGCGATCGACACGACGGACTCCCATGCCGCCACCAGCGAAACGGATGCGGTGGCCGCGGCCCTCGATACCTATCGCACTGGCCTGCTGACCGCGAACGGCAAGGTGTTCAACGCGCTGTTCAGCGATCCGATCGCCTATGGGCATTCGACCGGACGCGTGCAAACGCGGAAGGAGGTCATCGACGAGGCCGGCAACGGCAAATCGAACTGGACGTCGATCACCTTCACGGAACTGACCATCCAGTTGAATGGCACCAACGCGATGGCGCGCTGTGTGTTCAACGGCGAGCAGGCGGTGAATGGCAGGCAGAATTCGCTGCGGTTCGGATTGCTGACCGTGTGGGTGAAGCAGGGCGGCAACTGGAAGTTGTTGGCGCGCCAGGGGTACAAGATTTGAAGTCGGGTGCGGCGACAGCACGCCGTGCCGGTTGATCGCACGCGACACCGGGTGGGAGCTAAATCGTTCCGTGGCAGATGCGAACATGCAAGCGGGCCAGTCAGCGCCTGACATCCTCTCGATCGGCCACTCGACACATCCGTGGGATCAATTCCTCGCACTGCTGCGCGGTGCAAATGTCACTGCCGTCGCGGACGTGCGCTCGGCACCCTACTCACGGCGTGCCCCGCAGTTCAGCCGCGATGCATTGATACCGCGTTTGCGTGAGGCCGGTGTCGCCTATGTGTTCCTCGGCAAGGAACTCGGCGGCCGGCCAGCGGACAGGAGGTTGTTCTGTGAGGGTGTCGTCGACTACGAGCGCGTCGCCGCGACCGCCAACTTCACCGCGGGCCTCGACCGCGTCATCGCCGGCGCCAGCCGCTATCGCATCGCGTTAATGTGCGCCGAACGTGAACCGCTCGAATGCCATCGCTGCCTGCTGGTCAGCCGCCGGTTGCGGGAGCGGGGGATAGGCATCGGCCACATCCTGGCGGACGGGACGATCCAATCACACCGTGAGATCGAGGCCCAGTTGTTGGCCATCGCGAAAGCCGATGCTGACGACATGTTTCAGTCACCGGCTGAACGTCTGGCGCGCGCCTATCGCATTTGTGGGCGGAAGGCCGCGTTCGTGGTACCGGAACCTGATTCGCGGGCGCCTCCGGCCAGGGATTGAGATTGCCGCTGGCGGCTTACGCTTGCCGCGGCGCCTCATTCTTCGGCTCGCCCGCCGGCTCGGCGTCCGTCTCGCCCTTGCGCCGCGCGACCGCTTCCTCCTGCTCGCGCAGCTTCGCTTCCTTCTTCGCCTGCTTCAGGCGATTCCGCTCGGCCCGCTGTTGATTGTAGTTCGGTTTGAACGCCATCCTCGCCTCGCCCGCCAAAGCCGGTCACGCTCACACCGTGGCGGCACGCCATGTCCCAGCCGCCGCCGGACCCTTGTCCGTTTCTCATCCGGGCGCGATTGCGGCGGCGCCGATTGGCGGCCGCCGCCTGCGTCCTCGATCAGGCCACGCTGACAGTCCCCGCCTCGGGGCCCTTCTGTCCCTGCACCACGCCCATCCGCACCGACTGGCCTTCCTGCAGGCTGGTCAGCCCGGCACGCTCGAGCGCGGTCGCGTGCACGAACACATCCTTGCCGCCGCCTTCCGGCGTGATGAAGCCGAACCCCTTGTCGGGGTTGTACCACTTCACCGTCCCGGTCATCTCGACGGCCGAGCTCATGTCGACCTGCCGCCGGGGTCCGTCATGTGACCGTGGCGGGCGCGGTCTGTCACCGCCCGCGCCGCCGAACGATGGCCGGCGCGACGCGCCCGGCTGCTCGGCCGTGCTGGTATCGACGCTCAGCACCTGGTCGATCTGCCGGCCTTTCTGCCCTTGGCCCACGCGCACGCTCAGCGTCGTGCCTGGTGCCACGGTCTGGTGGCCCGAGGCCTGCAGCGCGTTCACATGCAAGAACACATCGCCCGACCCGTCGGACAGCGCGGCGAACCCGTAGCCCTTGTCGGCATTGAACCACTTGACGGTCGCCCGCACTTCGGGACCGGACGAACTGGTCGCGAACGACGGGAAGCTCGGCGGGGGCGGTGGGGTATTGCCGTAAAAATTATCGTCGTCGAAGCCGCGCCGGCGTGTTTGCCATTGCCGCTCGTTTTTCGGTTGTCTCAAGGTCGAAGCGTCCTCTGCGGTCTCTTGGGGGGTGCACTCTCGGCAGCCAGCCCACAATTATGCACCCGATACGGACATATCAGTAGCATGCTGTCCGGTCTCCAATCAAATGCCACTGCGTGAATTTCGGTCGCGCATCGCATCGGCCCGGCTTGCCCCGGTCCGGAGGGTGCTTTACCTCCGGCGCCGCATCACTCGACCCATGGCCAGGATGGACATCGCGCCCGCCCCGCTCAGTTTCCAGGACCTGATCCTGCGCCTGCACGGCTTCTGGTCGCGCCAGGGCTGCGTGATCCTGCAGCCGTACGACGTGGAGATGGGCGCCGGCACGTTTCACCCCGCCACCACCCTGCGCGCGCTGGGCGCGAAGCCCTGGCGCGCTGCCTATGTCCAGCCGTCCCGGCGCCCGACCGACGGGCGCTATGGCGAGAACCCGAACCGTCTGCAGCACTATTATCAATATCAGGTCATCATGAAGCCGTCGCCGGCGGATGCGCAGGACCTGCTGCTGGCCAGCTATCGGGAACTCGGCCTGGATCCCCGCCTGCACGACTTCCGCTTTGTCGAGGATGACTGGGAAAGCCCGACTTTGGGTGCCTGGGGCCTGGGCTGGGAGGTCTGGTGCGACGGCATGGAAGTCGGCCAGTTCACCTATTTCCAGCAGGTCGGCGGTATTCCGGTGACACTGCCGAGTTTCGAGATGACCTACGGCCTCGAGCGCCTGGCGATGTACGTCCAGGACCGGGAGAACGTCTTCGACCTGGATTTCAACGGCGCCGGCGTGACCTACGGCGATGTGTTCCTGCGTGCCGAGCGCGAATACAGCGCGCATAATTTTGAACACGCCGACACCGCCATGCTGACCCGCCACTTCGCCGACGCGGAAGCCGAGTGCGCCGCCCTGCTGCGGGAACGCCTCGCGCTGCCGGCCTATGATCAGTGCATCAAGGCCAGCCACCTGTTCAATTTGCTGGACGCCCGCGGGGTGATCAGCGTGACCGAGCGGGCCAGTTACATCGGCCGGGTGCGGGCGCTGGCGAAGGGTTGTTGTGAGGTCTGGGTTGCAGGCGAGGCCGAGTCGTGAAATATCGCCTCGCTAGCAAAACCAACGCCTAACGAAACGCCCAGGGGAATACCATGCGCACGGAATTGCGGATCGAGGATGAGGACGCCTGTGCTCTGGCCGCCGAGCTCGTGGCGCTGACCGGTGAGAGCCTGAGCTTCGCGGTCGCCACCGCGTTGCGCGAGCAGATCGCCCGCGAGAGGAACCGCAAGGCGCAGCAGGATCGCATCATGGCGATCACCCGCGACATCGCCCGGGGACTGCCGATCGCCGCCTGAGGGCCGGGCAAGAACTCGGATGACGCGCGGCGGCTGGGACCCTATTTCTACCAAGTCGGCTTAGGTTTCTACCAAGGGTCCTCGCATGGGTGCGCAACTGAACATTAAGAGTGACGACGCGTACCGTCTGGCCTCCCGCCTGTCGGAACCGACCGGCGAGAGCCTGACCGCGGGCGTGACCAAGGCGTTGCAGGCGGAACTGGACCGTACCGAACGTCAGGGTGACATCGACCAGAGGGTCCGGCGCATGCTCGAAATGGGCCGCGAGATCCGTGCCCCTATGCGTGAACCGGTCAGCTCCGACACCAGCTGGATGTACGACGAGAATGGGCTGCCGAAGTGATTGTCGATGCATCGGCGTTGCTCGCGGTGGTGCTCGCCGAGCCCGATGCCGCCCGGTACGCACGCGCGGTGGCGAGCGCGCACGACTCGCGGATTTCGTCAGTGACCTGGTTCGAGGCGGCCAGGCAGGTTGATACGGCTGGGGATGAGATGGCCGTTGCCCGCTTCGATGATTTCATACGGGAATTCGGTATCAGGATCATCGCGTTCACCGCGGAACATGCCCGACACGCCCGCGTGGGGCGTCGCATCTACGGTCGGCTCGCGCATTTGGCCCGCCTGAATTACGGCGACTGCCTGGTCTATGGTGTCGCAAAGGCCGAACGGGAGCCGCTCCTGTTCAAGGGCGATGACTTTTCACAAACCGACATCGAGCCGGCGCTGAAGGACTGATCGATGCCTGCGTTTTTCCTGGAACTGTTCAGCGAGGAAATCCCCGCGCGCATGCAGGCCCGTGCGGCTGAAGACTTGGCGCGCCTCGTCACCGACAGCCTTGCCGCGCTGACGCCGTCCGGCGTGCGGACCTTCTCTGGTCCGCGTCGTATTGCGCTGGAAGCTGGCCTTGCCCCTGCCGTCGCCGCCGCCAGCAGCACGGAGCGCGGCCCGCGCGCCTCGGCGCCCGAGCAGGCGTTGGCCGGTTTCCTGCGCAAGCACGGCGCGACCAAGGATCAGCTCCGCGTCGAGGGCGATTACTGGGTGCTCGACAGGGTGGCCGAGGCGGTTGCCGCCGCGACGCTGATCGCTGCCGAACTACCCGGCCTGCTGCGCCGGTTCCCCTGGCCGAAATCGATGCGCTGGGGCGGCACCAGCGGGTTCACCTGGGTGCGCCCGTTGCGTCGCATCACCTGCCTGCTCGATGGCGCGGTGGTGCCATTCGACTTGCGCGACGGCGCCGATGACGGCCACGGCCTCGCCGCCGCCAACCTGACCGAGGGCCATCGCTTTCAGGCGCCTGGCGCTGTCGCCGTCACCAGTGCCAACGACTGGGCCACCAAACTGCGCGCTCGCCGTGTGCTGGTCGATGTTGCCGACCGAAAGCGTGTGATCGCCGCGGGCGTTGCCCGTCTTGCCGCCGATCACCAGGTCAGCGTCGTGGACGATGCCGGCCTGCTCGATGAGGTGGCCGGCCTGGTCGAATGGCCCGTCCCGCTGCTCGGCCGCATCGACCCTGCGTTGATGGACCTGCCGGCCGAGGTCATGCAGGTCTCCATGCGCGTCAACCAGCGCTACTTCGCCCTGCGCAATAAGGACGGCAGTGCCGCGCCGTATTTCGCGTTCGTCGCCAACATCGAACCCGACGACGGCGGCGCAGTCAGCATTGCTGGCAACGAACGTGTGCTGCGCGCCCGCTTCGCCGACGCGCGCCACTTCTGGGATCTCGATCGCAAGGCGCGGTTGGAAACCCGGGTGCCGAAGCTTGATCAGGTCACCTTCCACGCCAGGCTCGGCAGCCAGGGTGACCGCGTCCGCCGGTTGGCAGCGTTGGCCGAACACATCGCGCCGCTGGTCGGCGCCGGCGCGGCGCTGGCCCACGATGCCGCCCGCCTGTGCAAGGCCGACCTTGCCACCGGCCTGGTCGGCGAGTTCCCCGAGCTGCAAGGCGTGATGGGCCGCTACTACGCGCTGCATGACGGCGAACCGCATGCGGTCGCTGACGCCATCCGCGATCACTACGCACCCAAAGGCCCCGCCGACGCGGTACCCACCGCCCCGGTCTCGCTCGCGGTCGCGCTGGCCGACAAGCTCGACCAGCTGGTCGGCTTCTTCGCCATCGGCGAGAAACCGACCGGCTCGGGCGATCCCTATGCCCTGCGCCGCGCCGGCCTCGGCATTATCCGCATCATCCGCGAGAACGCCCTTCGCCTCCGCTTGCTGCCGTTGATCGAGGTGGCCGGCCATGGCCTTCAACATCATGGCATGCGTCCGCTGCCGCCGCAGGAGGTGATGGACTTCCTCGCCGAACGCCTGCGCGTCCAGCTCCGCGCCGAGGGCGCTCGCCACGACGTACTCGCCGCCGTGTTCGCCGCCGGCGCTGACGACGATTTGACCCGCCTGCTGGCCCGCACCGACGCCATCGCGGCGCTGCTCGGCACCTCGGACGGCGCCAACCTGCTCACCGCCTACCGCCGCGCTGCCAACATCCTGCGTATCGAGTCCCGCAAGGATGGTCCGTTCGACACTGCCCCGGATGAAGCTTTGTTGCGTGAACCGGCGGAACTTGATCTGAATCAAGCCCTCGGCGTCATCGATGACGTATCTCACAAACTTGAGCAGGAGGATTTTGCCGGTGCGATGGCGGACCTTGCGCAATTGCGAGCGCCACTCGACGCATTTTTCGCTAAGGTGACCGTCAACGCGCCAGAGCCGGATTTACGCCGTAATCGTTTGCGCCTTCTGCATTGCGTGCAAGCGACCATGGATCGGGTCGCTGATTTTTCGCGTCTTGAAGGCTGAGGAGTTTCAGATGGCTCAGTGGGTATACAGCTTCGGCGGCGGCCATAACGAGGGCCGCGCTGACATGAAGAACCTGCTCGGCGGCAAGGGTGCCAACCTCGCCGAAATGGCTTCGATCGGTCTGCCCGTGCCCCCCGGCTTTACCATTACCACCGAGGTCTGCACCGCCTATTACAAGAACAACAACTCCTATCCGTCAGAGCTGAAGGCACAGGTGAAAGCGGCGCTGGCGCGCGTGGAACAGGCCGTCGGCCTGCGCTTCGGCGATGCCACGAAGCCGTTGCTGGTGTCGGTGCGCTCCGGCGCGCGCGTCTCGATGCCGGGCATGATGGACACCGTGCTCAACCTCGGCCTGAACGACGCCACAGTGGAAGGTCTTACCGCCGCCGCCAACGATCCCCGCTTCGCCTGGGATTCCTATCGCCGTTTCATCCAGATGTACGGCTCCGTCGTGCTCGGCGTCGATCACCACAAGTTCGAGGAAATCATCGAGCAGACCAAGCTCGACACCGGCGCCATCGAGGACACCCAGCTCTCCGCCGACGATTGGAAGAACGTTGTTGCCGGATATCGCGACATGGTCGCGGACGAGACCGGCAAGCCCTTCCCGCAAGATCCCGAGGAGCAGCTCTGGGGCGCCATCGGCGCCGTGTTCGGCAGTTGGATGAACCATCGCGCGATCACCTATCGCCGCCTGCACGACATCCCCGCGGAATGGGGCACCGCGGTCAACGTCCAGGCCATGGTGTTCGGCAATATGGGGGAGGACTGCGCCACCGGCGTCTGCTTCACGCGCGACCCGTCGACCGGCGAGAACACGTTCTACGGTGAATATTTGGTGAATGCGCAGGGTGAGGACGTGGTCTCCGGCATCCGCACGCCACAGCCGATGTCGAAGGCACGTGCCAAGGACGGCGAGTTGCCGCTGGAAACGACGATGCCTGAGGCGTACGCCGAACTGATGCGCGTGCGCGCGGCGCTGGAGAAACACTACCGCGACATGCAGGACATCGAGTTCACGATCCAGCAGAAGACGCTGTACATGCTGCAGACACGCAACGGCAAGCGCACCGCCGCCGCGTCGTTGCGGATCGCGGTTGAAATGGCGAACGAGGGCCTGATCGACCAGAAGGAAGCCGTACGCCGGGTGAACCCGTCCGCGCTCGATCAGTTGCTGCATCCGACGCTGGACCCCAACGCACCGCGCAAGCTGTTGGCCAAGGGCCTGCCGGCCAGCCCGGGGGCCGCGTCAGGTGCCGTCGTGTTTAGCGCGGACGAAGCCGAGAGCCGCGCCGGCAAGGGCGAGGCGGTGATTCTGGTGCGTGTCGAAACCAGCCCAGAAGACATCCACGGCATGCACGCCGCCCGCGGCATCCTGACGACGCGCGGTGGCATGACCAGTCACGCCGCGGTGGTGGCACGCGGCATGGGCCGGCCCTGCGTCGCTGGCGCCGGCGGCATCGTCGTTGATTACAATGCGCAGACCCTGTCGAGCGGTGGACAAGTGGTCCGCGGCGGCGAGACGATCACGCTGGATGGTAGCACCGGCGAGGTGTTCCTCGGCTCCGTTTCGATGGTGGAACCGGCGATGTCAGGCGACTTCGCCACGCTGATGCAGTGGGCGGACGACAATCGGCGCATGGGTATCCGCGCCAACGCCGAAACGCCGCTGGACGCCGAGACCGCGAAGAAGTTCGGCGCCGAAGGCATCGGCCTGTGCCGCACCGAGCATATGTTCTTCGACCCCGAGCGCATCGGCGCGGTGCGCCAGATGATCATGGCCAACAACGAGGCCGGCCGCCGCGCGGCGTTGGCGCGTCTGTTGCCGTTCCAGCGCGACGACTTCCACAAGCTGTTCCGCATCATGGCCGGCATGCCGGTGACGATCCGTCTGCTGGATCCGCCGCTGCATGAATTCCTGCCGCATGCGGATGCGGAGCTGGCGGAACTCGCCAGCGTGCTGGGCACCGATGTCGAAACGATGCGCCGCCGCGCGGTGGAGTTGGCCGAGGCCAACCCGATGCTGGGTCATCGCGGCTGCCGCCTGGGTATCTCCTTCCCCGAGATCTATGAGATGCAGGCCCGCGCGATCTTCGAGGGCGCCATCGCGGTGGCGAAGGAAAGCGGCACCGCGCCGGTGCCGGAGGTGATGATCCCGCTGATCGGCACGCGGAAGGAGCTGGAGATCACCCGCGCGCAGGTCGATGCGGTCGCGAATAAAGTCTTCGAGGAGACCGGCACGACGATCGAGTACACCGTCGGCACGATGATCGAGCTGCCGCGCGCCGTGCTGATCGCCGACCAGATCGCCGAGATCGCCGACTTCTTCAGCTTCGGCACCAACGACCTGACGCAGACCGTGTTCGGCTTGTCGCGCGACGATGCCGGCAAGTTCCTGCCGTCCTATGTCGAGCTGGGCATCCTGACGAAGGATCCGTTCGTCTCGATCGATGTCGAGGGTGTTGGTGCCATGGTGCGCATGGCGACCGAGAAGGGCCGCGCTACAAAGCCCAAGTTGAAGCTGGGCATCTGCGGCGAGCACGGCGGCGATCCCGCCTCGGTCGCGTTCTGTGAGCAGGTTGGTCTGGATTACGTCTCCTGCAGCCCCTACCGCGTGCCGATCGCGCGACTGGCGGCGGCGCAGGCGGCCTTGGGCGCGGCAGCCGACCGCACGGCCTGACCCCCCAAACTCCTCCTTCCCTCACGGTGCGGGTAGGGGGCGAGGCGTCTTCTCGTTCAGCTTCTGTGTGTCTTCAGGTCATCGGACTGTTCCCGGGACAGTCCGACCGACGGCAGTCAGGACTTGTTTATCCGTTGCACCGCATCCTGTGGCTCCGTCGGGAGCACACCCAGATGCGAATCACGTGGCGATCCGACAAGGAACGCCGCAATATCGGAAAGCATGGTCTGGACTTTTCGCTGGCGGCGCGCGTCTTTGCCGAGCCGCTGGCACAGACGATATGGGATCGCTCTGTCGACGGCTAGCAACGCTGGCGCTGGTTCGGCGGCGTGACCATGGGCGGCCGGTTCAAGATCGTGGTCAGCGTGCCTACATATCCTGACCCGGGAGACGATATCTGGGTTCAGGTGATTGGCCTGCGAGAGGCAACGGCGTATGTGCGAAGACGGTACGAAATACCGAACTTTTGACGACGAGACACTGACGCTGTCAGAGATCGCTCGGCTGGACCCGGTGGAGGCCCGCTTGCAAGACGCGGGTGACATCGCGGAAACCTCGGATGCTGCCTGGGCGAGCGCCGTGCGCGGCCGACCCGCCAAGGCAATGAAAGCGGCCATTTCCGTTCGCCTGGATGCCGAGGCGCTGGCGTGGGTGCGCGCGAGAGGGTCAGGCGACCGCACCGAGATCAATCGTCTCCCACGCGAGAAGATGCTCAGCGAGACCTGACACGTCGACGTGTCCAGCCGCGCCGATCGCCGCCATCGCCGACGGTGGACGGTCCTTTTGGACAAATGTCAGTCGCATTGTGCAAGGATGCGGACTTGGATTGGGTACCGCGCGGGCCATATCCTGTCCCTGTCGCAGACGGTGAGCGGCGCTGAAGCGACTGCGCGGCGTTGCGCAGCCCGCGACGCCAACACGTGAGGGGGTTCATGAGATCGGGGGGCGGCGCGGCCAGGGTCGCGTCGCATGCAAGACGTGTCGCCGGACTGTTGGTGGCCCTGTTGCTGGTGGCCCCATTGCTGGTGGCAGCGCCTCCCGCACGGGCGTCCTCGGATGACGTATCGGCGCGCGTCGCCCAGGCCCGCGGCCTGATTGCAACGCCGCAGGGCACGGCTCTGCTCGACCTGCTGGGCGACCCGGCTGTGCGCCAGCAGTTGCTGAGCGCACCAACCGAGCCGGCGCCGGTCACCCTGCCCGCCGGTTCGATGGGCCGCCAGCTCGACCGCTTGCTGGGCGACGTCCGCGAGCGGATCATCGATCTTGGCACCCAGCTCCGCCTGCTGCCGGCCGCATTGGGTGCCTGCTGGGACCATCTCTGCGCCCGAATGCCCGCCGCGGACCTTGGCTATCTCGTGTTCTATCTCATCGCGTTCATCGCCGGCGGCATCGCTTGCCAGCACCTGTTCCGGATCGCGTCGAAGCCGTGGCTGGCCCACTTCGACCAGCTCGGCATCGACACGCTGGAGCAACGGCTGGGCGTGCTGGTCGAGCGGCTGGCCTTCGCACTGTTGCTGCTCAGCACGTTTGCCGCGGGCAGCTTGGGCACGTTCATGCTGTTCAGTTGGCCGGCGTCGAGTGGCTGGATCATCTTGGGATATCTTTGGGCCTCCCTCGTGATCCGCTTCAGCCTCACCGTGTCGCGGTTCTTCCTCGCGCCTGGCGCGGAGCGGCTGCGGCTGGTTCCAATCGATACGCCAACAGCCTGGTTCTGGCACCGCTGGCTCGTCACGCTGACCGCGATTGGCGCGATCGGTGGGCAGACGATCATGATGATGCGCGGATTGGGCCTGCCGCCCGATAGCGCGGAGCTGCTGCGGCAGTTCGTGCTGCTGGCGCTGGCATTGTGCGGCATCGCGATCATCTGGACGCAGCCCGACAGCGCCACGTCGCACGAGCGCAGTCCCCGCCGGACATCATTTCGCATCCTGACGTCGTTCGCCCTGCTGCTGATCTGGCTGTTGTTCCTGACCGAGGCCACCGCCACCGCGGAATCGCTGCTGGTGATCGGTGCCGTGCCAATCGCATTGTATCTGCTGCGCCATGCCACATCGCGGGTCGTCTGCGGGCAATGTCTGCGGGACCGCGAAGAGGTCACCGCAATCGGCGCCATTGCGGATCGTTGCGTGCAAGCATTGGTTGTCGTCACGGCGGCGTTTGCCCTGGTGGAGATCTGGCAGATTAATCCCGCGATGGTCACCGCCAATGACACGGCGATGACCCGCCTCGGCCGGGGCCTGTTCGAGGCATTGGTGATCCTGCTGCTGGCCGACTTGCTGTGGCTGGTGATCCGCGCGCTGATCGATCTGCGGCTGACCGGCGCGGTGGTACCGATTGACGACCTGGACGATGACGCGCTGCGCCGGCGCGCACGCATTCGCACACTGTTGCCGGTGCTGCGCAATTTCATTTTCATCTTCGTGCTGATCATCGCCTCGCTCAGCGCGCTGGCGGCGATGGGATTGCAGATCGGACCGTTGCTGGCCGGGGCAGGGGTGGTCGGCATCGCCGTGGGCTTCGGCGCGCAGACCATGGTGCGTGACATCCTGTCGGGCGTGTTCTTCTTGCTCGACGATGCGTTCCGCGTGGGGGAGCTGATCGAGAGCGGCGGGATCAGCGGCACGGTCGAGGCGTTTTCGTTACGGTCGGTGAAGCTGAGGCACTACAAGGGGCCATTGCACACGGTGCCGTTTGGCGACCTGAAGGCCATCACCAACTACTCGCGCGACTGGGTGAATGAGCTGGTGGAGGTGACACTCACCTACGATACCGACCTGGCGTGTGTGGAGCAGGCGATCGAACGGGTGAGCGCGGACGTGATGCAGGACGCGTCGCTCATTAGTTCCATCATTACCCCCCCGGTCTCGATTGGCGTGACTGGGATGGTGGCGCCGGGGATCCATATCGGCGTGATCATCCGCACGCGCCCGGGTCAGCAGTTCAGGGTGCGAGCCGCGGTGTATCGCCGGCTGAAGGCGGCGTTCGATGCCGAGGGGATTCGGTTCGCCGTTTAGCGAACATTCGCTACAATGCGCGCCCGGTTGATGCTTTGTGTCAGGCCGGCACGGCGACCGATCGGCCGAGAAACGCGTGCTGTACCGCCGGGTCCTGCAACAACGCCGCGCTGCTGCCATGCAGCGTCGTGCGCCCACGATCCAGCACGGTCGCCCGGTTGGCCAGCTTGAGGGCCATGCGTGCATTCTGTTCCACTAGCAGAATGCTCATGCCGCGCTCGCGATTCAGCTCCCGGATGGTACGAAAGATGTCGCGCACGATCAGCGGTGCGAGCCCAAGGCTCGGTTCATCCAGCATCAGCAATCGTGGCCGCGCCATCAATGCGCGGCCGATCGCCAGCATCTGCTGTTCGCCGCCGGAGCACGTGCCGGCCAATTGCCGCCGTCGTTGCGACAGGATCGGGAACCGCGTGAAGATATCCTGCTTGTCGTGCGCGATCTGGTCGCGATCGGTGCGCGCGAACGCGCCCATGTCCAGGTTCTCTTCCACCGTCAATGTGGAGAACACGCGTCGTCCTTCCGGCACCTGCAACAGGCCCGCCTCGACAATGCGATGCGGTTCGGCTGCGGTGATGTCGGTGCCGCGAAAGCGGATGCGGCCGGTGCATGTCCGGATCAAACCGGAAATCGCGTTCAGCGTCGTGCTCTTGCCTGCCCCGTTGCCGCCGATCAGGGCTACGATCTCGCCTTCATCCACCTCGAGCGACAGCGCCGAGACGGCACGGACACCATCATACTCGACATTCATGCCGCTGATCTCGAGGGCCGCCACGCCCTACACCTCGTCATCGGCGCGGCCGAGATAGGCCTCGATCACAGTTGAATCGTTCTGCACGTCGTCCGGCGTGCCGGCAGCAATCCGCTTGCCGTAGTTCAGCACGTAGACGCGGTCCGAGATCGACATCACGAAATCCATATCGTGCTCGATCAGCAGCACCGCGAGCCCGTTCGCCCGCAGCCGCTGGATCAACTGCATCAGCTCCGTCCGCTCCCGCCCTGACAGGCCGGCCGCGGGCTCGTCGAGCACCAGAAGCCGTGGCGAGGTCGCCAGTGCGCGCGCGATTTCGAGCCGTCGCTGCGCGCCGTAGGGCAGGCTTCGCGCCATCTGCCCCGCACGGTCGCGCAGCCCGACCTCGGTCAGGATTTCCAGCGACCGGTGCCAGATCGCGCCCTCCTCGGCCCGCTGTCCCACTGTTCGCAGCACCGAGGTCAGGGTGCCGGCCCGTGACCGGCAGTGCAGGCCAGCGGCGACGTTTTCCAGCACGCTCAGCGCACCGAACAGGCGGATGTTCTGGAACGTGCGCGCGATGCCCAGCCCGGCGATGCGGTTGGGCCGCAGCCCGGTGATCCGGCGTCCACCGAACTGCGCCCTGCCCGATGTCGGCGGTGTCACACCGGTGATCACGTTCAGCAGTGTGGTCTTTCCGGCGCCGTTCGGACCGATCAGGCTGATGATCTCGCCCGGGAACACAGTCAGGTCGACATCTGCCAGCGCGGCCACGCCGCCGAACCGTTTTGATACGCCACTGACTTCCAACAATGGTATCGCGCTATCGGCCGGTGCGGCGGGCGGTCCCTTCAGCACCGCACGCGTGGCGGCGAATGGCGACGCGCCGGCTGCTGCCAGCGATGCCTCGCGATGTGGCGCAGCCGGCCACAATCCCTTCGGCCGGAACAGGGCCAACAGCACGAGCGAGAGACCCAGGATCAGCATGCGGTAATCGTCGAAGTCGCGCAGCACCTCGGGCAGGCTGACCATTACCACCGCGCCGAGGATCACGCCGGGAATGCTTCCCATGCCGCCAAGCACGACGATGATCAGCACGATGAGCGATTCCCACCAGGTAAAGCTTTCGGGCGCCACCATGGTCATCTTCACGGCGAAGAAAGTGCCCGCGATACCGGCAATACCAGCGCCGAGCGCGAATGCGAGCAGCTTCATCCGCACCGTATCGATACCGATCGCCTCGGCGGCGATTTCGTCATCGCGGGTGTAAGCCCAGCCGCGGCCGATGCGTGACTGGCCCAGGCGCTGGGTGAACCAAGTGATCAGGATCGCCATCGCCACGATCACCCAATACAACTGCCCGGATGTCGTGATCTTGATGAACCCCAGATCCGGTCTTGGGATTCCGGTGATGCCCGGGGGGCCGCCGGTGATCGCATCGAGATTGATAAACGCCAGTCGCGCGATCTCACCGAAGCCCACCGTGACCATCGCCAGGTAGTCGGGTCTTAATCGCAACGTCGGCGCACCCAGCACGACACCGAACGCGGCGGCCAGCAACACCGCGGCGGGAAACGCCAGCCAGAACGGAGCGATCTCGAACTCGGCGGTCAGCGCGGCGACGGTATAGGCGGCGATCCCGTAGAACGCGATGTAGCCGAGATCCATCAGCCCGGCGTAGCCAACCACGATGTTCATGCCCATGCCGAGCATGATGTAGAGACCGATATAGGTGCAGATGTCCCGCAGGTACAGATTGTCCAGCGCCACCGGCAGCGCCGCCACCGCCACGGCAAGCGGGGCGTATTTGACGATGCCGGGCACCGACTGCCAGGAACTGGCGAGCCCGAGGCGGAGCTGTTTTGGGAGCGCGATCTCCATGCTCAGGCTCGCTCCGCGATGCGCTCGCCCAGCAGCCCGGTGGGCCGCGCGACGATCACGGTGATCAGGATGATGAACGCGATCGCGTCCTTCCATTCGCCGGAGATGTAGGCGGCGCCGAAGGTTTCCAGCAGGCCGATGATCAGCCCGCCGATCATCGCACCGGGGATGTTGCCGACGCCGCCCAATACCGCTGCGGTAAACGCTTTCAGTCCCGGAACATAGCCCATGCGGAAATTGACCGACCCATAATACAGCCCAACCAGCACACCCGCGACCGCGGCCAAAGCCGATCCGATCACGAACGTCAGCATGATGATCTGGTCGACGTTCACCCCCACCAGCCGCGCCGCGTTCGGGTCGAGCGCGGCGGCACGCATCGCGCGGCCGATCCGGGTGTGCTGCACGAACAGGTGCAGGCCGATCATCATGGCGAAGCAGATCACCAGCAGCATGACCTGCGCGCTGTTCATCACCGCGCCGGCGAAATGGAAGTGCCACACCGGCAGGATCGCGGGATAGACCTTGAACTCCTTGCCCCACACCAGCATCGCAGCGGTTTCCAGCATCAGCGAGATGCCGAGTGCGGCGATCAGTGGGATCAACGGATGCGCCCGCTTCGCGCGCAGCCGTCGATACACCAACGCATCCATCGCGAACCCAAGCCCGGCGCAGGCGATGGCCGGCAGCGCCAGGGCGATCAGCAGTGCCGGCACGATGCCGATGGCCGGATGCGCGCCGCCGAGTACCTCGAGCAGTGTCAGGCCGAGATAGGCCCCCACCATGAACACCGCGCCATGGGCGAAATTGATCAGGCGGATGATGCCGTAGACCATCGTGTAGCCCAGCCCGACGATGGCGTAGATCGCGCCCATGGTCAGGCCGTTGATCACCTGCTGCAGCACGAGATCCATCGGCCGCGCTTTCCCGGTACCGCGGTCTAGTGCCCGACGAACTGCATCTTGCCGTCCTTCACCTGATAGACGCTGAAGGTGAAGGACGGCAGCGTGCCGTCGGTCTTCCAGTTGAGCGGGCCGGTGATGCCCTTGAGCGCGGTCTCCTGGGTGAGCCCGTGCAGGTATTTTGCCGCAGCTTCATTGTCGACCTTGCCCACCGCGGCGTAGGCGGCGGCGATGACGTTGATCGCATCGTAGGAATAGGGGCCGATATAGCCGGGAGGCTTGCCGAATTCTTTCTGATAGGCCGCAACGAAGTCCTTGGCGGCTGGCAGCTCGTCAGCCTGCGGTTGGGTGACGCTGTAGGCGCCCTCGGCCGCGGCACCGGCGATGGCGAGGAACTGCGGATCCATGCAGGTGTCGGGGCAGATGGTGACCGCGCTCACCTGCTGATCGCGCAACTGCCGGTTCAGCAGCCCGGCCTCGGCATAGTAGTTGCCGGTGAACAGCATCTGCGCGCCGGACCCTTTGACCTGCGTGACGAAGGCCGAGAAGTCCTTGTCGCCTTGCGTGATATGGCCGGACAGCACGATCTCCGCGCCCAGCTCTTTCGCATGTTTCTGGAATGCCGTGGCGAACTCGGCATCGGCCGGGGTGCGGTCATCGACCACGGCGAGCTTCTTCATGCCGAGCTTCTTGACCGCGATGTCGGCGGCATACACGCCCGGCTGGGCGCCGTTGTAGATGGTGATGAACAGCCGATCGTAGCCGGAGCCGGGGATCTTGGATGATACCGCGCCCCAATCGACGTAGAGCGTGCCGGCGTCGCGGAAGATCGGGATCGCCGCGAGGGCCGCGCCCGAGCAGTAGTGTGAGGCGGCCGCGGCGACTTTCTGCGCCACGAATTTCTGCGCGACGATGGCCGCGTCCTTCGGGTCGCAGCGGTCATCGCCTTGCACCAACTGCAACGGACGGCCCAGCACGCCGCCCTTGGCGTTGATCTGCTCGACCGCCAGCTTGGCGCCGTTGAGCGATTCCTGCCCGCTGCCGGCCGCGTCGCCGGTCAGCGGTGCGGAGAAGCCGATCAGGATGGGATCGGCGGCGCGCGCCGCCGGCATGGCGGTGCCGGCCAGCACGGTGATGAAGGCGAGCGCACCGGCGATACGTGGTACGGACAGAAGCATGACGGTATCCCCGACGCAGTGGTGATTTTTCCAGCGAAGGTGCAAGGCAAATGCCAGAAGAACATGCATGAGACGTCAGTTGGCCGTGCGATTTGCTCGTATGTGCCTTTTCAATGTGCTGTGATGCGCGGTTCACTGCCTACTCTAGTTCATCGGTGGGCACGATGTGATGCGGTCGCGATCAGGCATCGGCTGGCGTTGCAGCGCTGGCCGCCGGCCGGCCGCTAACGCACAATTTTTGCCCATATGGTCGTCAATATGACTATTTCGAATCCATATGATTAGTTTCGGACCGTCATAATCCCACAAATCGGGCTGCTTTAACGCTTCACATTCCCGAATTGCCTTTGTTATGGTCGGTGCGACACACGCGGGGAGTCCCACATGCGCGCCGATGCCTTCCACCTCGCTTGGTTCCTCCAAGGCTCGTCCATCCAGGCCTGGGGTGCCCCCTGGACCGGCAACATCAGCGATGAGTGGATGTCGGCCGAGGTGTTCCTCGACCTTGCCCGCAACATTGAGCGCGCCGGCTTCGACTACATGCTGCTGGAAGACAGCATCTATGTCGGCGAGAACCACCACACCGGCCGCGACTATTTCCTGAAGAACGGCATGTCGATCCCGCGTCAGGAACCCTCGGTGGTCGCCACCATGATGGCGATGGTGACCTCGCGGCTGGGCATCGTGCCGACGTTGTCGACCTTCGCCTACGCGCCATACCTGGTGGCACGCATCGTCGGCACGCTGGACCAGATTTCCGCCGGCCGCGGGGGTTGGAACATGGTGACCGGCAGCTCCGACCTGTCGGCGAT
>DATHNE010000092.1:0-45232 GCA_035486355.1 Acetobacteraceae bacterium | reverse complement strand
CATCATCGTGAAGGTGCCGATCAGCGACAGCGGAATCGCGATGATCGGAATCACCACCGAACGGGGCGACCCCAGGAAGATGAAGACCACCACTGTGACGATCAGCACCGCTTCCACCAGCGTGTGGATCACCTCGTTGATCGAGCTGGAAACGAAGGCGGTGGAATCATAAACGACGGCGCCGCTCAGCCCCTGCGGCAGTTGCTGCTGGATAGCAGGGAAGATCGCCCGCACCCCCTTGATGACGTCAAGCAGGTTCGCGGCGGGTGCGACCTGGATGCCGATATAGACGGCATGCTGGCCGTCGAAGCCGGTTTGCGACTGGTAATCATCGTTGCCGAACTCGACCGTCGCCACGTCCTTCAGCCGCACGATCGACGGGCCTGATTGCTTGATCACCAGATCGCGGAACGCATCGAGTGAGTGCAGGTCCGTCGACGCATTCAGGTTCACCTGCACCATCTGTCCTTTGGTGGTGCCGACACCCGCGATGAAGTTGTTGTTGGCCAGTGCCTGCGCCACCGCGGCCGGGGTCAGGTTGTAGGCGCCGAGTTTTACCGGATCCAGCCAGGCGCGCAGGGCGAAATACTTGGCCCCCAGCATCTCGGCGGTCTGCACGCCCGGCACTGCCTGCAGCTTGGGCTGCACCACGCGTTGCAGATAATCGGTGATCTGGTTCTCGCCCAGCACCCCACTGTTGAAGCCGATATACATTGCATCGATGGTCTGCCCGACGCGCACGGTCAATTGCGGCTGCTGGGTGCCGGTCGGCAACTGGTTCAGCACCGACTGGATCTTGGTGTTGATCTCGGTCAGCGCTTTGTCCGGATCATAGTTCAGCCGCAGGTAGACCGAGATCGTGCTGGTGCCGGACTGGCTGTTCGACGTCATGTAGTCGATGCCGTTGGCCTGCGCGATGGCACCTTCCAGCGGCGTCGTGATGAAGCCGGCGACGATATCCGGCGCGGCCCCGTAATAGACCGTGGTGATCGTGATGATCGCGTTCTCGGTCTTCGGGTATTGCAGCACCTGCAAGGTGCCCATCGCGCGCAGACCAAGCACCAGGATCAGCAGGCTGACCACGCTGGCCAGCACCGGGCGGCGGATGAAGATGTCAGTGAAGCGCATGGGTTTTCTCCGCTCCGCTCACTCTTCGGCCGGCGTGGGGTGGGGGGCGTCGGTCGGCTGCACTTTGTTGTTCACCGCCACCGGCGCGCCATTGTGCAACTTGATCTGTCCGGCGGTCACCACCGTGTCGCCCGGCTTCACCCCGGTCAGCACCGCCACCTGGTCGCCGCGCGTGGCACCGGTGGTGACGAAGCTCTGCTTGGCGATCGATCCCGCGCCGTCCTTCTGCACCAGATAGACCGTGCTGCCATAAGAGTTATACGCGATCGCGGTCTGCGGCAGTGTCACGTACATCTGCTTCGCACCGGCATCGATGTTGATGGTGGCGAACATGCCGGGCAGCAGTTTGCGGTCGGGGTTGCCCAGGCTGGCGCGCACCTGCACGTTGCGTGAGTCGGTATCGACCTGCGGGTTGATCGCGATGATCTTGCCCGGGAAGGTCTGTCCCGGGAACGCATCGACCAACGCGGCCACCCCCTGCCCCACCTGAAGCTGGCTCAGCGCCTGCTGCGGCAGGGTGAAATCGACATACAGCGGATCCAGCGCCTGCAGCGTTACCACAGCGGTACCTGGGTTGAGGTACTGGCCCAGGTCAACCTGCCGGATGCCCAGATGGCCCGCGAACGGCGCACGCAATGTCTTCTTGTCGACGACCGCCTGTTGCTCAGCCGCCTGGGCACGCGCGTTGCGCAGGTTGTAATTGTCGGAATCGATCACCGCCTGGCTGACCGCCTGGGCCTTGAACTGCCGCACGTCGCGATCGTAGTTCACCTGGGCGAGCGCCGCGCTGGCTTGCAAGGCCGCCAGCTTGGCCTGGTCATCGTCGGACCGCAATTGCATCAGCACCTGTCCGGCCTGCACATCCTGTCCGGAGTCGAAACCGATCTTGTCGACCACGCCGTCCACCTCCAGCGACAGCGTCGCGCCGTTCACCGCGCGCAAGCTGCCGACCGCCTGCAGCGTCGGCTGCCATTCCTGCTGTGTGGCAACGACCGTGGAGACGGTCTGCGGCGGGTTCGACATCGCCGCCAGCGCCTGGTGAATCATCTTCGCCTTGAACTGCTGGAAGAAGACGAAGCCACCCATCAACCCGATGTAGCCGCCCAGCAGCAGCACGGCCAGCAACAGTGTCGCGATGATACGCCGGAACATTGTTCTCTCTCCGTCAGGGCTGGAACGCGGACACCACGGGCACGACCAGACGGTCGGGACCATGAGCGTTCGCCACCACGTCGTTGCGATGCCACCAACCGCCACCCAGTGCCTGGAACAGCGCGGCGGTGTCGGCGAAGCGCGCGGCCTCCGCTTGCACCAGCGAGATGCGCGCCTGCTGCCAGGTGCGGTCGGCGTTCAGCAGCGTCAGATAGTTGATCCCGCCGGCCTGGTACTGCGCGCGGGCCAGTGTCAGGCTGTCGGCTGCGGCCCGCTCGGCCGCCTGCTGTTCGCGCAGCGCGTCGGCATCCGATTGCAGCGCGCGCAACGCGTCGGCGACGTTCTGGAACGCCTTGATCACCGTGCTGCGATATTGTGCCGCTGCCTGCTCCAGCGTGTCGGCAGCCGCGCGCTTCTTGTGCATCAACGTGCCGGCATCGAACAGGGTCTGGGTGATGCCGCCGGCGATGGACCAGATGCCGGACGCCGGCGTGAACAGATCGGTGAAGCCAGCTTCGGCGCTGCCCAATCCGGCGGTGATGCTGAACTGCGGCAACTGGTTGGCGATGGCGACACCCAGATTGGCGCTGGCCGTGTGGAACTGGGCCTCGGCGGCGCGCACATCGGGGCGCTGCTCGATCAGTTGTGACGGCAGGCTGATCGGCAGCTCCTGCGGTAGGGTCAGGTTGTCCAGGTTGAACTGCGCGGCGAGGGCCTCGTTGGGGAAGCCGCCAAGCAGCGCGATCAGCTGGTCACGTTGCTGTGCCAGTTGCTTTTGCAGCGGCGGCAAGGTGGCGCGTGACTGCGCCAGCGTCGCTTGCTGCTGCAGCACGTCGGCGCGCGACGCACCGCCCAGATCGAACTGCTGGCGCACGACGTTGAGCTGGTCGCCCTCGGCCTTGATGATCTGCTCGGTGGCGGTGATCTGGCCACGCAACGATGCCTCATTGATGGCGGCAACAACGATATTCGACGTCAGCGTCAGATAGGTCGCTTCCAGCTCGAACTGCTGATAGTCCACCTGCGCGGCCAGGGATTCGACTTGCCGCCGCGTGCCGCCCCAGACATCCGGCACGTAGGAGACATTGAGCTGCGCGGTCACCACGCTGAAGGTGGGACGCAGGTTCGGCGCGCCGAAGCTTGCGCCATTGATCCGCTCGCGCTCCGGCTGGAAACTGGCGCTGGCGGTGGGGAAAAAGCTGCCCTGGCCGGCGTACAGATTCTCCTGTGCCTGGTGCAGTGCCGCCTGGGCCGCGTCGAGGTCCGGGTTGGCGGCCAGCGCACGCTTCACCAGCGCATCCAGCGTATCGGAGTGGTACAGCGCCCACCATTCGCCAGGCAGATCCCGTGCAATATCGAAATGTTGCGGCGAGCCGGCGACAGGGTTGGCCGTGGCGATGGGATCGGCGGGGGTTTCCGGCGTGTAGCCGGCTCCGGCAGGTGCGGCGGGGCGCTGGAAATCCGGCCCGACCGCGCAGGCGGCGAGAGCCAGCAGCAAGCCAAGGCTGAGCGGTGTGCGACGGGTCATGCGGCGGGACTTTTCAGGGCGCGACAGATTGCGCTTGTGTGTTCGTTCACCAGCGATTGCACGGCGCGCACGCGGCTTTCGCCGATCGCGTTCCAGCCCAGCCCGCGCATCACGGACCGGCTGCAGAAGATTTTCGCCTGGCCCAGGATCATCAGGGTGCGAAGCACCACCTGTTCGTCGTCCGCCGGACGGTTCAACAGCCGGCCGACCAGCGCGCTGCTGGGGGCCAGCAGGTGCTGGCGCATCACCTCGTTCAACGGATCAAGTGCGGCGGTGTGTTCCACCTCGACGCGCGAGACGAACAGGCTGCGGCTTTCGCGTTCAGGCAGGCTGTCGTCGAGGAACAGCGAGATCAGCGCGTCGATCATTTCGCACAACAGGGCGATGAGCTCGGGCTGTGTCGGCATGCCGGCGTCCAGCGCCCGCCAGATCCGTGCGGCGATCGGCTCGATGGCCTGCAGCGCCTGGTCGCCGATATGGGCGATGGCGGCGCGGTAGAGGCCTTCCTTGCTGCCGAAGTAGTATTGGATGGCCGGCAGGTTGACCCCGGCCCGTTCGGCGATGTCGCGTGTGCTGGTGCCCTCGAACCCGCCGCTTGAGAATAGGGCGAGCGCGGTCTCCAGGATGCGGCGCCTGGTGTCTTCGCCGCGCGGGTGGGTGCCGGGGCGGTAGCGGTGGACGGGCAGGGGCATGAACTCGCCGGGGTGGCCAAGGCCGCGGGGTCTACAGTATATCAACTGATATTGTCAATCAGTTGATATACTTCGCAGTGCGCAACGGTTGCGCCCCTTTGGGCGGGGCGATGCGGCGGCAACGGCATACCCGGCGCGGCGCGGCATTGGTCCCGCGGCCGACCGTCGCCCGGCGCCCACGCGACCTGGGCGCCCCGCCGATCCCCCTAGGCGTGGAACGCTGGCATCACCTGTTCGCCGAAGCGGTGCATCGACAGCAGGTTCTGCTCATGGCTCATGTCGCCGAACCCGGTCTGGCACAGCAGATGCCGCACGCCGGCCGCGCGCAGCTCAGCGACCTGGTCCCGCACCCGCGTGGGTGACCCGCAGATCGACCCGGAGGCGAGCACGTAGCGCAGCGCATCACCATCGCTGATCGCCGGATCGGTCCACGGGTTCAGCATCACCGGATCGATCACGAAATCAGCCGGATTGTAGGCGTGACGTACATGCATCATGTGCGCCCGTGTCCGCAGCAGCAGCGCCGACAGCTCATCCTCGGCCTGCGCGTCGGTTTCAGCGACATAGACATTCCGCCACAGCGCCGCCTGCGACAGCAAGCGGTCCCGCGTCGCCGCATCGTGGCCGCCGGCGGAAAGTCCTGCCGCATACAGCGACCAGCGTTGCTTGATCCGCTCGACTGGCAGCCGCGCGGTGAGGATCGGGATGCCCAGCCGCCCGCATTCGGTGAACGACGCGGGCGAGATCACGCTGCGCCACAGCGGTGGGCCAGGCTGTTGCACCGGCTTCGGCCGCAGCGCCGGCACGCGCAGATTGAACTACGTCCCTTCAAACACCAGCGGTGAGTCACGCCACGTGCGTTGCAGGATTTCCAGCGCCTCGGTCATGCGCGCGCGGCTGTCAGCGCTGCGCAGCCCGTGGCCGACAAATTCGTATTCGTTATAAACCGAGCCCTTGCCGATACCGACGTCGATGCGCCCCTTGCTGAGGTTGTCCAGCAGCGACAACTGCGTTGCGAGACGGATCGGATGATGAAACGGCATCTGCAGCACGGCGAAGCCAATGCGGATCCGCGTCGTGCGCATCGTCAGCGCCGCGGCGAACAACAGCGCATCGTTGTAGACGCTCTCGCCGGTGAAATAGTGCTCGGTCAGCCAGACATCGCTGAAACCCAGGGCCTCGGCGGCGCAAACCTGTTCGATTTGCTGATCGATGCGAACGCCGTCTTCGTCGGGGGAAGGGGAGTGTGCGAGGGTCAGCCAGCCAAACTTCATCGACGCGGTCCTGGGAGGATGACGCGCAGAGTGAAGGGCGAGGGCGGTGGGATCAAGCGGCGGGTGGTGTTTCCAAGGAAGCCGTGACCGTACAAGCTGCAAATCTACCCCGCGTCAGGGCCCGCGAAGGCGGGCCACCCAGGTCTTCCTTTGGTGCAGCAAACAAAGACGTCAGTGCTCCGGCTTCGCGGACCATGACGTCGATAACAACGAGGAACCGCCCATGTCCGACGCGACCGGCCCCTACCCCGGCCTGAGCCACCGCACCGACGCCGACCTCGCCACCTGGCTTGCCAAGCGTCCGCGCGAGGCCGCGCTGGAACCCGACCTGCCGATCATCGACCCGCACCATCATTTCTGGGACACGCCGCACCGCGGCCGCTACTTGCTGCCCGAACTGCTGGCCGACCTTGGCGGTGGCCACAACATCGTCGCCACTGTCTTCCTGGAATGCCAGGCGATGTATCGCGCGCACGGTCCCGACGCGATGGCCCCGGTCGGCGAGGTGGAATTCGTCAACGGCATCGCCGCGATGAGTGCGTCGGGCAACTACGGCAAATGCCGCGTGGCCGAGGCAATCATCGGGTACGCCGACCTGCGCCAGGGCGCCGGCGCGCGCGCGGTGCTGGAAGCCGCGATCGCCGCCGGCAACGGCCGCTTGCGTGGTATCCGTCAGGGTGTATCGTGGGACGCCGACCCGGTGGTGGGGCAGTTCGTTTCGCGTGTGGTGCCGCCGCATCTGGTACGCGACCCCACCTTCCGCCAGGGTTTCGCCCAGCTCGCCAAACTCGGGCTAAGCTTCGAATCCTGGCTGTATCATCCGCAACTGCCTGACGCGATCGACCTGGCGCGCGCGTTTCCCGACACGACGATCATCCTGAATCATGTCGGAGGCGTTCTGGGCGTCGGCCCCTATCGCGGCCGGCGGCAGGAGGTGCTGGCGGGCTGGCGCAAGGACATCGCCGAGCTGGCGAAATGCCCGAATGTGAATGTGAAGCTGGGTGGGATCGGCATGACGTCGTTCGGCTTCGATTTCCACGAGCGGGAGGTGCCGCCGGGGTCGGAGGAACTGGCGGCGGCATGGCGGCAATATGTCGAACCGTGCATCGAGGCGTTCGGCGTAGATCGTTGCATGATCGAAAGTAACTTCCCGCCGGACAAGCAGAGCTGCGGCTACACCGAGCTGTGGAATGCGTTCAAGCGGATCACGGCGGGGGCGTCGGCGGGCGAAAAGCACGCACTCTACGGCGGTACGGCGGCGCGGATCTATCGTATCACCGCCCCTCGATAGGGTTGTGCATCGAAGACGACAGCTTCAATGACCATCCGGGAGTGTCCCCTCGCGTCATTCCTGCTTTCGCGGGAATGACGCGGCGCATGGCTCGCCCCTACCCACTGTCGCCTCGCCGTTCTCTGCGGTCGTCCTCGCGATGCCACCATCGGCGCGGGCACACCACATTCCGACAAAATCATACCAAGAACCACCGTCTCTGACATAGCGACAAGGCACCTGATGCGCCAAAGGGACGCCGTAGCACCCTGGCTCCGCACCGCGTGCGAGACCGGCCCTGTGTTGCCGCGTTGTCCAACGAGGTTTGCATGCCCGAACCACGCCGGTCGCCACCTCGTTCCCTTATCGGATCGTTGGTCCTGATCGCCGCCGTTGTCGGCTGTGGCGCGGCGGCCTTCGCCTATACCGCCGGCTGGTTCTCGCCACGGCGCCTGACCCCGGACCGGCTGGTGGATGCGTTCTCGCCGCCCAACGCCGAGCCGCTCGGCCATCGCCGCAACCACGCCAAGGGTATCTGTTTCACCGGCGTGTTCGAGTCCAACGGCGCCGGCGCGACCCTCTCGACCGCCCGGGTCTTCACCAGCGGTCAGTATCCCGTGCTCGGCCGCTTCAACCTCGCCACGCCAAACCCGGACGCGCCCGACGCCACTGTCCCGGTGCGCGGCATGGGCCTGCGGATCACGACGCCCGACGGCCAGCAATGGCGCAGCGCCATGATCGATGCGCCGTTCTTCGCGGTGGCGACACCGCAGGCCTTCTACGCGCTGCTGGAGGCCTCCGGCAGCAAGGATCCGAAGGCGATGCCGGAGTTCATCGCCGCACATCGCGAATTCGGCGCGTTCGCCGCCTGGGTCGGCAGCGCACCCTGGACCGGCAGCTACGCCGAGGAGCCGTACAATGGTCTGAACAGCTTCATCTTCACCGATGGGTCCGGCGCCGAACACGCCGTGCGCTGGTCGCTGATCCCGCAAGCGAAACCAGTTCCCATTTCCGTGGATGACCTCGCCAAGCGTGGCCCCGATGCGTTGGAACAGGAAATCACCACGCGCATTCAGGCCGGTCCGGCGCGTTGGACCATGGTGGTGAGCCTCGCCAATCCAGGCGACCCGACCGCCGATCCCAGCAAGGCCTGGCCGGCGGACCGCCGCAAGGTCGAGGTCGGCACGCTGGTCGTGCAGCAGATCGAGCCCGAACGGGACGGCCCATGCCTCAACATCAATTTCGATCCGACCGTGCTGCCAAAGGGTATCACGACCTCGGATGACCCGTTCCCCGCCGCGCGGTCCGCGGCCTATGCCAAATCGTACGATCGCCGCACGGCGGAGGCGAAATATTATCCCGGAACAGCAACGGAAGCCAAGCCGTGACCCAGGTCCGTCAGCGCTTCACCCCGCTCCAGCGCCTGCTGCACTGGGTCATGGCGCTGTGCATCCTGGCCATGCTGTTCATCGGCGTGGGCATGGTGTCCACCATCACGCCGACCTATCTGAGCCTCGTTTCGATCCACAAACCGCTCGGCATCGCGATCCTGGTGCTGGCCCTGATCCGTCTGGCGCTGCGCCTGCGTGATGGCGCGCCCGCGCTGCCGACCGGCCTGCCGGAACCGATGAAGCTCGCCGCTCATCTGTCGCACGTCGTATTGTATCTCTTGATGATCGGTATGCCGCTGATCGGCTGGGCAATGATGTCGGCGGCCGCGTATCCGGTGGTGCTGTTCCCCGGCATCCACCTGCCGTCGATCCTGCCGTTGAGTGCCAGCCTTCACACGCTGCTGTGGAACGCGCATTTCTACCTGGCGTTCGCACTGTTCGCCTTGATCCTGCTGCACGTCGCGGCAGCACTGTATCACGCGCTGGTCCGCAACGACGGCGTGTTCGAAACGATGGCGTCCGTGTCCGTTGCTGGCGAGGAAGGGTAGGGGGCTTTGCCCCCTGGCCCCCCGGCAAAGGCATAGGCTTTGCAATCCAATCATTTTGGTTGGTCTGAGGGTGGGCGCCGCAGGTGCGGTTGACAGGTCCGCGTAGGCGCCCCCCCGCCAACCAACGGACGGGTTCCAAGGGCTCAGCCCTTGGCCTTCCGTGCCGCTCAGCCGATCCGGCGGCGCAGCGCTGCGGACATGCGCTCGGTCAGGATGACGATGACGAAGGTCAGCACCAGCAGCAATGACACGGTGCGGTACTGGAACAGGTTCATCGCGGTCAGCAGCTCGAACCCGAGCCCGCCGGCGCCGACAAATCCCAACACCAGCGATGAGCGGATGTTCTCATCCAGGCGGTACAGCGCGATACCTAGCAGCGACGGCAGCACGCTGGGGACCACGGCGTGGCTGAACACCTGCAGCCGGTTGGCGCCCGTCATCGTCAGCGCCTCCACCGGCCCCATGTCCATGTCCTCGATCACCTCGGCGAACAGGCGTCCGAGCATGCCGACGGAATGCACTGAGACCGCCAGCGCCCCGGGAAACGGTCCCAGCCCTACGGCGGTCACGAACAGCAGCGCCCAGACCAGGTCGGGCACCGCACGGCAGAGGGCGATCAGGCTGCGGGCCGCGGCATAGAACGGCCGACCGGGCGAGGTGTTGTGCGCCGCCATGATCGCCAGCGGCACGGCCAGCAGCACGGCGACGGTGGTGCCGAAGAAGGCGATGTCGACCGTCTCCAGCGCTGGCCACAGCTCGGATTGCAGCTTGGAGAAATCCGGCGGCATGGCACGGCGCAGGATATCGGCCATGCCGTGCGCACCGGTGATCAGGTCCTGCGGGCGCGCCTGCACCACCATGGCGGATTGCGCGAGCACGACCAGGAACACGAACAACCCAAGGAAGCCCAAAGCGCTGCCCCCCCATCGCCCGGGCGTCATCAAGCCGCCGCGCGAGGCACGCTCGCGCTCGACGCGAACCTTGACCGTGGCGTTCATGCCGCGAGACCCTGGATCACCACACCCTCGTACAAAGCCTGCATCTGCCGGTCCGCGATGGCGCCCGGCGTGTCATCGAACATCACGCGGCCCTGACGCATCCCCAGGATGCGATCGGCGTAGCGCCGTGCCAGCTCCGGCTGATGCAACACGCAGATCACCCCCAGCCCGTCGCTGGAGGAGATCCGGCGCAGCAGCCGCATCACCTCCTCCGAGGCTTCGGGATCAAGGCTCGCCACCGGTTCGTCGGCCAACAGCGCCGCGGGGCGTTGCGCCAGGGCGCGCGCGATGGAAGCGCGTTGCGCCTGGCCGCCAGACAATGTGCCGGCGCGCTGCGTGGCAAAGCCGGCGAGGCCGACTTCCTCCAGACACTCCATGGCGTGCTGCCGCTCCGTACGCGGAAGGATGCCGAGGGCTGACGTGACGTTCCGGTGCCGACCCAGCGTGCCGCACACCACATTGGCCAGCACGCTGCGCCGGCCGACCAACCGCGCCTGCTGGAACACCATGGCCATCGCCATGCGGGCCTCGGACAAGGCGCGTCCCGACAACGACGTGATGTCGCGCCCAGCCACAAGAACCTGCCCGGCGGTTGGGCGCAGCAAGCCGGCGATGCATTTCAGCAAGGTCGATTTGCCACAGCCGTTATGGCCCAGGATCACCAGCAGTTCGCCCGCCGCAACGGACAGACTGGCGCCATCCAGCGCCAGCCGCCCCGTTGCGTAGCGCATGCCGAGGCCATCGGCCTCGACCAATGCGGTGCGCATTCAGCTCAGCTTCGCGAGGTCGATATGTAGCACCTTCACCAGGTCACGGATCAGGTCGAACGCGGCATCGGTCTGCGGCACCAGGCGGGTGCCGTTGAAGCCGATGATCTTCTTGTCGTTAGCCGGCAGGTCGCGCAGATCGAGGTTCTGCAGCACCGTCGTCAGCCGCGCCTTGAACCCATCCGGCAGCGAGCCGCGTACGCACATTGGGTCGATCGGGATCGGGTTGGAGCGCCACAGTTCGACGAAATCACCCGGCTTGTAGTTGCCCGAGACCGTGGCCGAGGCGATCTGCTCACTGTTCAGCTCGCCGGCCATCACCTTGTGGTTGAGCAGCGCCTCGTAGCTCGCCGCGTGCGAGCCGGCATAGTAGCCCTTGATCCCCTTGTCGGGATC
This sequence comes from Acetobacteraceae bacterium, assembly GCA_035486355.1. Lineage (GTDB taxonomy): Bacteria > Pseudomonadota > Alphaproteobacteria > Acetobacterales > Acetobacteraceae > Palsa-883. The sequence continues at coordinate 34,088 of DATHNE010000092.1, read as the reverse complement.
GATCCCATTCTTCGCCAGCCAATAGGCTGGGAACAGGTGACCCGAGGTGGACGCTGGATCGGCATAGGCAAAGCTCTTGCCGGCCACGTCCGCCAGCTTGGTGATGCCGGACCCGGGCCAGGTGGCGATGCCGGCGGTGTAGCTGTCGGGCTTGCCGTCCTTGTCGGCGAACGACGCGACGGCCTGGGCTCCTGCCACCTGATGGGCCAACACGTAGCCCAGCGGGCCGAACTCGGCGAATTCCAGCTTGTCGTTGCGCATCGCCTCGATCTCGGCATTGTAGCTGGTGGCGATGAATACCTCGACCTTGCAGTCCAGCTTCTTGCCGATCAGGTCGGCGATGTGGCCGTAAATCGGCACCAGTTTCGCCGTCGCATCGTATGGTTCGACCCCCATGCGGACGGTGCCCCCGTTGGGACAGTCGGGGGCGGCTGCCTGGGCGGCGTGGGTAGCCAATGCGATCCCCGCCGCGGCGGCGAGGACGAGCAACCTGTGCATGAAGCAACTCCGTTATGATGGGGACTGGCGACGGCGATCGACGATCGCTCAGCCTGGGTTAGCCGGAGCGTACGACAGTTCAGTTGCCGCCGTATGAAGCTTCCGAGACAAGCGGCGGAAGAACTCGACGAGCAGAAAATTGATCCGGACTAACCCGACACCATGACCGCGCGCATCATGACATTTGTTGCATCTGGTGCGAGAAGGTGGGCTGATTACGCCTTCGCGAGCGCTGTTGCGACGAGCTGCGCGCACCGCGTTGAAGATGCCTCCGGCCATCTCTGACGATGGTCGCTGCGCGCCGCTGCGTTTGGTTCCAGCTGCGTCTTGCCGCATACTTTAGATTGCTGCGGCCGACTACGCCTCTTGTTGAAGGTGCACCCGGGTGTCGCGGACAAGGCACGCGCGCCGGCCGCCCTAATCCGGGATCAACCCCCCATCCACATTGAATGACTGCCCGGTGATATTCCGCCCCCCCACCCCGGCCAGAAACACCACCATCGCCGCGATATCCTCCGGATCATTCACCCGCTGCAACGGAATCGCCGCCGCCCGCCGCCGCTCCATCTCGGCCACGCTCATCCCTTCCCGCCGCGCCCGCACCGCGAGGTTCGCATCCGACAATGCCGTACGCGTCACCCCCGGGCACACTGCGTTCACATTGATCCCGTGCGTCGCCAGTTGCAGCGCGGCCAGCTTGGTCATGCCGATCACCGCCCCTTTGCTCGCCGCATAGGCGACGTTTGACGCCCCCGCGTACCCCTTCCCGGCGATCGAGGCGATATTGATGATCCGCCCGCTCCGCCGCGGAATCATCTCGCGCGCGACACGTTGCAGGCAGAAGAACACACCCTTCGCGTTCACCCGATGGATGCGGTCCCAATCCGCCTCGGTCAGCTCCATGATGTCCGCCCGCCGCGTCACGCCGGCGTTGTTCACCAGGATATCGATCTGCCCATAGGCCTCGATCACCCGCATCACCAGTCCGTCGATCTCCGCCACCTCGCCGACATCCACTTTCACGCCCAGCGCCCGTCGCTGCCCGCCGGCGATCTCCGCGGCCGCCGCCTCGGCCGCATCCCCGGCGATATCGGCCACCACCACCGTCGCCCCCGCCTCGGCCAGTGCCATTGCCGTCGCCTTGCCGATGCCCTGGGCCGCCCCGGTAACGACCGCCACCTGACCCACCAAACTCATGCCGCCCTCCCGCTGTCGTCCCGCCATCACGGCCCCGGGCCTTGACTTCGCCCGCATCGCGCGTATGTCTCCGCCCATCCTCAACCCGGCCCGCTCGCGCGGGCAAGTCGTGCTTCCCCGCCGCGGCGGACGCGAAACGCGCCAACCACGACCTCGTCCGGTCGCCACTTTTGGCTCGGACCCAGTCACGGAAACCCCTTGCCTCATGGCCTCAGCCACAGTGATTGCCTCGCAAGACCATTTTCGCGGCGAAGATTTCGCCTCCCTCCTCGATGAAACCCTCGGCAGAGACAGCGGTTTCGACGGATCGGTCGTCACCGGTCGTGTCGTCCGCCTCACCGAGGAATTCGCCGTCGTCGATGTCGGCCTGAAGTCCGAAGGGCGGGTCGCGCTCAAGGAATTCGGCCCGCCCGGCACCGCACCGGACATCAAGCCCGGCGACATGATCGAGCTGTACGTCGAACGGTACGAAGACCGCGACGGCTCCATTGTGCTGTCGCGCGAGAAGGCGCGGCGCGAGGAAGCCTGGACCAGCCTGGAAAAGGCCTTCGAGACCCAGCAGCGCGTCAACGGCACGATCTATGGCCGCGTGAAAGGTGGCTTCACGGTAGATCTCGGCGGCGCCGTGGCGTTCCTGCCCGGCTCCCAGGTCGATATCCGCCCGGTGCGCGATGTCGGCCCACTGATGGGCAGCCCGCAGCCGTTCCAGATTCTCAAGATGGACCGCGCGCGCGGCAACATCGTCGTCTCGCGCCGCGCCGTGCTGGAAGAAACCCGTGCCGAGCAGCGCAGCGAGCTGATCCAGGGCCTGAAGGAAGGCATGATACTGGATGGCGTGGTGAAGAACATCACCGACTACGGCGCCTTCGTCGATCTCGGCGGCGTCGATGGCCTGCTGCATGTCACCGACATCGCCTGGCGCCGCATCAACCACCCGTCGGAAGCGTTGCAGATCGGCCAGCAGGTCAAGGTGCAGGTCGTCCGCTTCAACTCCGACACCCAGCGTATCAGCCTCGGCATGAAGCAGCTCGAGGCCGATCCATGGGAAGGCGTGGCGGCGAAGTATCCGCCGGGCGCGAAATATACCGGCCGCGTCACCAACATCACCGACTACGGCGCCTTCGTGGAGCTGGAGCCGGGGGTCGAGGGCTTGGTGCATGTCTCCGAGATGTCGTGGACAAAGAAGAACGTGCACCCCGGCAAGATCGTCGCCACCAGTCAGGAGGTGGAGGTGATGGTGCTGGATGTGGACAGCTCCAAGCGCCGCATTTCGCTCGGCCTCAAGCAGGTCCAGCGCAATCCGTGGGAGCAGTTCCTCGAGGAGCATCCGGTCGGCTCGACGGTAGAAGGCGAGATCCGCAACATCACCGAGTTCGGCCTGTTCATCGGCCTGTCCGCCGACATCGACGGCATGATCCATATGTCCGACCTGTCGTGGGACGAGGCGGGCGAGCTGGCGATCACCAAGTTCGAGAAGGGCCAGGTGGTAAAGGCCAAGGTGCTCGACGTCGATGTGGAGAAAGAGCGCATCAGCCTGGGCATCAAGCAGCTGCAGGAAGACCCGGCGGCGGGTGTGCTCGATACGGTGCACAAGGGCGACATCGTCACCTGCGTGGTCACCGCGATCCAGTCCAACGGTATCGAGGTGAAGGTCGGCGACGCGCTGAGCGGCTTCATCCGCCGGGCTGAGTTGGCCCGCGACAAGGGTGACCAACGGCCGGATCGTTTCGCCGTCGGCGAGAAGGTCGATGCCAGGATCACCGCGGTTGATCGTGCCTCGCGCAAGCTCAGCCTGACCATCAAGGGCAAGGAGATCGAGGAAGAGAAGCAGGCGATGGCCGAGTTTGGGTCTTCAGACTCCGGCGCGTCGCTGGGCGACATCCTCGGCGCGGCGATCCGTCGCCGCAATCAGCAGACGCAGGAAGACTAGCCAGCAGTGGCCTGTCATCGGAAAGGGTCAGTCGGCGTGGTCAGCGGTGTCGTACCGCTGACCACGAACGACTGCGCACCGATCCCTGTCTCTTGAAACCGACCTGTTGCTGGACCGGCACCGCCTGAAGCGGCGGCTGGTGATCTGGCGGACACTGGCTGTGTTGGTGTTGGTCGGCGCGATCCTGTTGGGCGTGCGCGATAGCGGGGCCATGTTCGGCGGATCCTATGTCGCGCATCTGACCGTCTCCGGGTTGATCACCGAGGATTCGAAACTCGATGAAGCGGTGGCCAAGCTGGCGAAGGAGCCTCGGGCGAGGGCGTTGATCGTCGAGATCGACAGCCCGGGGGGCAGCGTGTCGGGCGGCGAAAGCCTGCATGACGCGATCGCCACTGTCGCCGGGAAGAAACCGGTCGTGGTGGTGATGGACGGCATCGCCACCTCCGCGGGCTACATGATCGCCGTACCGGCGGCGTGGATCTTCGCCAAGCAGGCCACGCTGACCGGCTCGATCGGTGTGCTGCTGCCCACCGCCGAGGCTTCCGGCCTGCTGAAAACGCTGGGCATTTCCGTCGACGAGATCGTCTCTGGCCCGCTGAAGGACCAGCCGAACTACACCAAGCCGCTGACCCCGGAAGGCCGCGCTGTGCTGCAAGGCCTGGTGACGGACCTCTACGATCAGTTCGTCACCATGGTGGCGACCGGGCGGCACATGGACGCTGATGCGGTGCGCACGCTGGCCGATGGCCGCGCCTACACCGGGCGGCAAGCGCTGAAGCTGGGGCTGATCGATGCGATCGGCGGCATGCCACAGGCCCGCATCTGGCTTGCGGGCAAGGACGTGCCGGAGGATCTGCCGATGCAGGCCGTCACCACTGGCACCCTGAGCGACCGGTTGTTTGCCGGCAGTCTCGGCGGGCTGTTTGGTAGCGTATGGAAAAGTGTGGTTTCCCAAGGGGTTATCCTTGACGGAGCGTGGTCGATCTGGCAGCGTCCAGGTAATTGACCCGCTGGGGACCAGGTCGCCATGACCAAATCGGAGCTGATTTCCGAGCTTGCGGCCACCAACCCGCATCTGCGCGCGGCGGATGTCGAGGTGATCGTGGCCACCATCTTCGACGAGATCACCCTTGCGCTGGCGCGCGGGGAACGGGTCGAGCTGCGCGGCTTCGGCGCCTTCACGATCAAGCACCGCAACGCGCGCACCGGCCGCAATCCGCGCACGGGTGAGGCCGTGCCGGTGGACGAGAAAGTCGTGCCCTTCTTCAAGGCCGGCAAGGAACTGCGTGAGCGGGTGAACCGCGGCAAGCCGCGCGGCGCGTTCTGAGGCGGTCATGCGCTATCTGCGCTGGCTGATCGCCGCGCCCTTCCTGCTGCTGCTGGTGCTGTTCGCGCTGTCGAACACGACGACGCTGAAGCTCGGGATGTGGCCGACGGACTATACGATCGAATGGCCCGCCAGCGCGGTGATCCTGGTGGCGATGGCGATCGCGTTCATGGCCGGCGCGCTGTTGATGTGGATCAGCGAGTTGGGCCAGCGCCGCCGTGCGCGGCGGGCCGAACAGGCGCTGAAGCTGCTGGAGGAGCAGGTGAAGGGGTTGCAGGCCAACCTCGCCGCCCCTAGTTCCACGGCCGGCGAACCGCGGAGCACCTGATCCTGTCTGAGCGGCTGATTGTCGCGCTGGATACCACCGATGTGACGCGGGCCGCCGCCTGGGCGCGCGCGGCTGGCCCGCATTGCGCGTTGTTCAAGCTGGGACTGGAATTCTTTCTGGCGAACGGCGCGATGGGTTATCGCGCCATCGCGGACCGCCCGGTGTTTCTGGACCTGAAGCTGCACGATATCCCCAATACGGTGGCGGGTGGCGTGCGTGCGGTGTTGCCACTGGCGCCGCGCCTGCTGACGCTGCACGCCGCCGGCGGCGTCGCGATGATCGCTGCCGCACGGCAAGCCGCCGAGGCCGCGGGCACCGCCCGACCATTGCTGTTGGCGGTGACTGTGCTGACCAGTCTGGATGCAGCGGCGCTGGCGTCCATTGGGATCACCGGCACATCGGCCGAGCAGGTGGTGCGGTTGGCAAAGTTGGCCGTGAGCGCCGGTGCCGATGGCATTGTATGCAGCCCGCTTGAGGTCGCCGCCGTGCGCGCCGCGCTGGGACCCGGCCCCAAGCTCGTGGTGCCGGGCATCCGCCCCGCTGGTGCTGCCGTCGGGGACCAGGCCCGTGTGATGACCCCGGCCGAGGCGGTGGCCGCTGGCGCCGACTGGATCGTGGTCGGCCGCCCGATCACCGGCGCTGCTGATCCCGGCGCTGCCGCGTCCGCCATCGCCGCGGACATCGCGTGAACACCCGGGTCAAGATCTGCGGCCTGAACAGCGCGCTGGCCTTCGATGCCGCGATCGCCGCCGATGCCGATTGGGTGGGCTTCGTGTTCTTCCCCCCCTCGCCGCGTTACGTGACCCCGGCAGAGGCCGGGTTGCTGAGTGCGCGACTGCTGGGAGGGCCACCGCGGGTGGGACTGTTTGTCGAGCCAACGCTGGCCGCGATTGGCGAGGTGCTGGCTCAGGTGCGGCTGGACGTGGTGCAGGTGTATGGGAACGTCGACGCGGCCGCGATCCGTCTGCGCTTCGGCGTCCAGGTTTGGCGAGCGGTCGGCGTCTCCAGCGGCCCGGACCTGCCAAGCACCCTGGACCGTGCCGACGCGCTGCTGCTGGATGCCAAGCCGCCAAAGGACGCCACTCGCCCCGGGGGCAATGCCCAAAGCTTCGACTGGGCCATCCTGCGTGGCTGGCCTGCCCCGGGCCCCTGGCTGCTGGCTGGCGGCCTTACCTCTGGCAACGTCGCCGAGGCCGTCCGTGTCTCCGGCGCCCTGGCCGTCGACGTTTCCTCCGGCGTCGAGACCGCCCCCGGCGTGAAAGACCCGGCCCTGATCCACCAGTTTGTTAAGGCCGTGCGGGCCGCTACGTAACACCTCTCCCGCTATGTGGGAGAGGCGTACGCCTCAATGCCCGGGATTCGCTTGCACAAACGCCGCCTTCTGCTCGGCGCTTGCTTCCTTCTGGTACTTCGCCTGCCACTCCTTGTACGGCATCCCGTACACAATCTCCCGTGCGTCCGGATCGGCGAGCCCAATCCCCTTCGTCTCCGCCGCCTCCCGGTACCACCGGCTCAAACAGTTCCGGCAGAATCCCGCCAGATTCATCATGTCGATGTTCTGCACATCCGTCCGCTCGCGCAGGTGCTCCACCAGACGGCGGAACGCCGCCGCCTCCAGCTCCGTCCGCGTCGCTTGATCCATCTCAGGTGCGGCCATCACAACCTCCTCAGCCCGTTGCCGCACAACATGGCGTGCCTTGCCTCCCTCCGCCATACTGCCGCCGCTCGCACGGAGGACGCACAACGGATGGTTTGGGATGACGGACGTGCCCGCGCTGCGTTGCGCACTCTGTTCGACGCAGCGGTGGCAGCGGCCGATCCGCACAAGGTGCTGGCCGCGCGCCTGCCCGACAGGCCTAAGGGCCGCTGCGTCGTCGTCGGCGGCGGCAAATCCGCCGCCGTCATGGCCGCCGCGCTGGAGGACGCCTGGCCTGACATCGACCTGATCGGCACCGTCGTCACCCGCTACGGCCACGCGGTGCGGACGAAGCGGATTGAGGTGATCGAAGCCTCCCACCCCGTGCCTGATGTGAACAGCGCACGTGGCGCCCATCGTCTGCTGGAGCGCGTGCGCGGCCTCGGTCCTGACGATCTGGTGCTGGCGCTGATGTCGGGCGGCGCTTCGGCGCTGTGTGCTGCGCCGGCCCCTGGCCTGACGCTGGCCGATAAGCAGGAGATCAACCGTGCGCTGCTCGCATCGGGGGCGAATATCACCGAAATGAACTGTGTGCGGAAGCATCTATCGGCGATCAAGGGCGGGCGCCTCGCCGCCGCCGCGGCGCCGGCCCGCGTCATCACGCTGGCGATCAGCGACGTGCCCGGCGACGATCCTGCGGTGATCGGCTCCGGGCCCACCGTGCCCGACCGCACCACCTTCGCCGACGCACGTGCCATCATCGCGCGCTACGGCATCGCCCCGTCGCCCGCCGCGGCGCGTCGCCTGGAAGAAGCCGCTGACGAAACCCCGAAGCCCGCCGACCTGCCCAACACCGACTTCCGCCTGATCGCCACGCCGATCACCGTGTTGCACAAGGTGGCCGAAGCCGCGCGCGCCCTGAACTTGACGCCGCTGATCCTGGGCGACGCGCTGGAAGGCGAGGCGGCGCAGGTCGGTATCCTGTTCGCCGGCATGGCGCATGCCGTCGCCACGCACGGCCAGCCGATCGCCCCGCCCGCGGTTCTTTTAACCGGTGGCGAAACAACAGTGACCATCGGTCGCGGTCCCGCCGGACGCGGCGGGCGCAACACTGAGTTCGCGCTGTCGCTCGCCATCGCGCTTTCCGGCGCGCCGCGCATCTGGGCTGCCGCGGGCGACACCGACGGCATCGACGGCACCGAAGACGCCGCCGGCGCCATCGTCACCCCCGACACGCTGGCCCGCGCCCGTGCCGTGGGCCTCGACCCGCGCGCCGTGCTGACCGGCCATGACAGCTATTCGCTCTTCGCGGCGATCGGCGACCTGATTGTCACAGGTCCGACCCTGACGAACGTCAACGACATCCGTATCCTGCTGATCGCCTGAGGCCCCGCACGCATGGCATCCCGCCCCAAGATCCACCGCCGCCGCCGCACCAAGATCATCGCCACGATCGGCCCCGCCAGCTCCACTCCCGAGGTGCTGGCGCGTCTGTTCCAGGCCGGTGCCGACGTTTTCCGTCTGAACTTCAGCCACGGCACGCACGAGGACCACGCCGCCCGCTTCGCGATGATCCGCGAGCTGGAGGAGAAGATGGAGCGGCCGATCGGCATCCTGGCCGATGTGCAAGGGCCGAAGCTGCGTGTCGGCACCTTCGGTGGCGGGCGCGTCCATCTGCAGACCGGCCAATCGTTCCGGCTTGATCTCAATGCCACGCCCGGCAGCGCCGACCGTGTCAACCTGCCGCATCCGGAGATCATCGAGGCCGCCGGCATCGGCGCGACGCTGCTGCTGGATGACGGCAAGCTGCGCCTGCGGGTGACGCGCAAGCGCGCCGACGGGCTGGAGACCGAGGTGGTGGTCGGTGGCCCGCTGTCCGATCGCAAGGGTGTCAACGTGCCTGACATCGTGCTGCCGATCCCGGCGCTGACCGCCAAGGACCGCGAGGACCTGGCCTTCGCGCTGGAGCACGGCGCCAACTATATCGGTCTGTCCTTCGTCCAGCGCGCCGAGGATGTCGCGGAAGCGAAACAGCTCGTCGCCGGTCGCGCCTGGGTGATGGTGAAGCTGGAGAAACCACAGGCGCTGGATAATCTGGACGCGATTCTGGCGGAGACCGACGCGGTGATGGTGGCGCGTGGCGACCTGGGCGTGGAGCTGCCGCCCGAGGAAGTGCCGCTGGCGCAGAAGCGGATCGTTCGCCTGGCGCGACAACTGGGCAAGCCGGTGGTGGTCGCCACACAGATGCTGGAGAGCATGATCAGCTCCCCCGCGCCGACGCGCGCCGAAGCCTCGGACGTGGCGACTGCGGTCTATGACGGGGCGGATTCCGTGATGCTGTCGGCCGAGACGGCGGCGGGACAATACCCGTTCGAGGCGGTGAACATGATGGACCGTATTGTCGCACGGGTGGAGCAGGACCCCGGCTGGCGCGCCGGGATCGAGGCGTCCCGTCCGGGGCCGGAACATGCCGTTCCCGATGCGATCGCCGCCGCCGCGCGGCAGGTGTGCCACACCATCGATGCGCAGGCGATCGTGGCATTCACCGCCTCGGGCTTCACTGCGTTACGCGCGTCGCGCGAGCGGCCGGAGGCGCCGATTATCGGCCTGACCCCGAGCCTGGAGACCGCGCGCCGCCTGGCCGTGGTGTGGGGCGTGCATGGCGTGGTGACACCCGATGCGCATTCGATGAGCGATGCGGTCGCCCGCGCGACCCGCGTGGCGCAGACCGAGGGCTTTGCGCGCCAGGGGTCGGAGGTGGTGGTGATCGCCGGCGTGCCGTTCGGCCACACGGGCTCCACCAACGCACTGCGCGTCGCGACGGTGCGGTAGCGGGGAGAGTGCTGCCGTTCCAGATGCGGCGCGAGAGGGGGAGGTGTAATCCAGCGAGCCGACCACACGCGCTAAGCTGACGGATATCGCGATCGGACCTGACATGCCCGCTTCCCATCTGCAATCGCTCCGCGCTCTGGCCCGCAACAACGCCTGGGCCAACCATCGTCTGCTGACCGCCTGCGCCCCACTCACGCAGACTGAGTTCGAAGCCCCGCGCACGGGTTTCTTCCCCTCAGTTCAGGCCACGCTGAACCACATCCTCATCATCGATCTGTTCTACGTCGACGCACTGGAGGGCGGCACGCTCGGGCCGGCCGCTTGGTCCAACCCCATCCCCCATCCGACGCTCGCCACGCTCCATCCGGCCCAGGCCGAGGTCGACCGTCGCCTGATCGCCTGGTGCGATGCGCTCGACGACGCGGGACCGGATCGCGTCATCCAGGTCCACCGCGGCACCCGCATTCAAACGGAGCGTGCCGATCGTCTGCTGCTGCATTTGTTCCAGCACCAGATCCATCACCGCGGTCAGGCGCATGCCATGCTCAGCGCCACCGCGATCAAGCCCCCGCAGCTTGATGAGTTCTTCTCCATCGCTGAAGCACCATTGCGCGCTGCCGAGTTCGGCGAACTTGGCTGGACCGAGGCCGAGATCTGGGGCTGAACGCAAACCCGCGCCGTCAACTTCGCCAGATCACCTGCGCCCTGTACTGCGCGAACACCGGATCCCCCGAGACAATCGGCATCCCCTCCGCCCGGCACTGCGCGATCAACATCCGGTCGAACGGATCCCGATGCGGTCCCTCCAGCGCGCCGGCCGCAAACGCATGCGCCAGCGAGATCGCCAGCACACCAAACCGGGACCGGCGCAGCGCCCCATCGAAATCATCGAGCAGCCGTTGCACCCCCAGCCACTTCCCCAACCGGTGCTTGGTTGCCAGCTCCCACCCACTCGCCGCGCTCACCAGCACCGTGTTGTCCGGCTCGGCGATCGCCGCCCGTGCCGCCACCGGCAGCCGCGCGTCATCCGTCCACCACCACACCAGCGCGTGGGTATCCAGCAGCAGCCTCATTCCCAGACGGCCAGCTCATCCTCCGGCAGCGGCTCGAATAGCCGGTCCGGCACCGCCAACCCCTTCAGCAGCCCCGGCTGGCGCGGCGCGGCGCCGTCCACCGGCACGAGGCGCACCACCGGCTTGCCGGCGCGCGCGATGACGATCTCCTCCCCGGCGATCGCGCGATCGACCAGGCGGGAGAGCTGGGTCTTGGCGTCGTAGAGGTTCACGGACGCAGCCATCGCGGCACCAGGTTAACAAAATCTGAGCGCCAAATTAGACCAGACCAACCAACCTAGTCAATCTACCGTGGTGCTCCGTACATCGCCTGCGCCGCGTCCCGGAACGCCGCGCGCGAGGCATCCTGGCTGTAGAACATGTGCCCACCCGGATACGCCACCAGCCGCACCCGATCCCCCGCCACGCTCGCCGGGATCTGGTCCAGCAATAGCTGCGTATAGAAATACGGCGTCACCAGGTCGAACAACCCGTGCGCGATCAGCACATGCAGATGCGGATCCAGTGCCAGCGCCTCGCGCATCCACCCGACCGATTGCGGGTGCGAGCTGAACCCGTGCCCCCAGTCCCACTGTTTGGACGCCACCGGGCTTTGCAGACGATACGCGTACTCCGGCCGCCAGTTCAGTTGCGTCTCGTAGATCGCCACCATTGCGCTGCTGACCGGGGCCTGTAGTGCTTCCAGCACCGGATCTGGATATTCACTCATCGTCCACAGCGGCCACGGATCGGCGGTGGTAATGGTCGCGTCATAGACGCTGCCAACGCGCGCCGTCTTGCGGTCCAGCTCGTGCAGGAAAATATCGGGGTCGATCAGCCCATGATACCGCGCTACCAGCGCGGGATCGAGGCCGATGAACGCCGCCACCTTTTCGCTGCGCCGCGCGATCGCCGCGGGATCGCTCTCGCCCTTCGTTGCGTCCACCAGGAACTCGCTCTGTGCGTACTGCTCCACGTCCGCCAGTTGCGCCCGCGTCACCGGCCCTTGCGCCACGCGCGCCGCCGCCGCCATCGACGGCAGCCGCGAGGCCAAATAGAACGGATCGAAGATGTAATTCCGCCCGGGAATGTCCAGCGCCGGCGACACCATCACCAGCCCCGTCACCCCAGTGCCCTGCACCGACGCCAGCTCCCGCGCCAGCCGCGGCGCACGGAACCCACCATAGCTCTCGCCCAATATATATTTCGGCGACACACTCCGGTCGAACCGGTCAACCCACATCCGGATCGTTTCGGCTAGATAGGCGATGTCCCCCGGCACCGAGAACATCCGCTTGCGCGCCTCCTCATTCGTGGTCAGTACGCGCGAGAACCCGGTATCCACTGGATCAATGAACACCAGGTCGGTGAAATCCAGCCAGGTCTCGGCATTCGGCAGCGGCGCGGGGGACGCCGAGGGTGCCGTCGCGTCGCCACCGAACGGAATTCGCCACGGCCCCACCGCGCCCACCTGCAGCCAGCCCGAGGCAAACCCCGGCCCGCCGTTCAGCACGAACGTCACCTTGCGTGTGCGCGGATCGGCGTCTTCGAGCTGATAGGCGATGAAGGCGATATCCGCGCGCGGCGCGCCCTTGTCGTCCATCAGCCGGATCGCCCCCGCCGTCGCGCGGAACTTCAACGTCCGCCCCGGCAGCTCCAGCGTGTGATGCGTGGTCACATCCGCCGGCAGCGGCTTCGGTGTCGACGGTGTCGAACCCTGCCGCGGCGACGCCGGGCCCGCTTCTGCTGGCGCCTGGGCGAAGGTCGCCGGTGCACCCAACAGCAGACCCAGCCCGATCAGCAGGATCACGCACAACCGCCGCATGATGATTGCCCCCCTCGCACGCGACCCCAGCCGCCGGCATCGTGCCACCCTATCGCAGGCCGGCTCCCACCGGCAAAGGCATGAGCGCAACGGAATGCAACGGGCGACCGCGGCTTCCTGATTGACATCGCGCGGTGTCCCATCCTACACGCCGCGCCGGGCCACGCCCCCCCACCGGGGCGCTTCTCTTCTGAAAGGGAGGGTGAGACATGGCGATCGCCACGCGTCCGGACCTGCGTCCGGTCAATTCCAATTTTTCCTCGGGCCCTTGCGCCAAGCGTTCCGGCTGGTCGCTGGAGGTACTGTCCAGCGCGCTGCTCGGCCGCTCGCACCGCGCGAAGGAACCCAAAGCGCGGCTGCAGGAGGTCATCACCCGCTCGCGCAAGCTGCTCGGCATGCCCGACGACTGGCGCCTGGGCATCGTGCCCGCCTCCGACACCGGCGCGGTCGAAATGGCACTTTGGTCGCTGCTCGGCGCCCGCGGCGTCGATGTCGTGGCGTTCGAGAGCTTCGGCTTCGGCTGGGCCAACGACATCCTCACGCAGCTCAAGCTCAAGGACGCCCATCTGATCGAGGCCGCCTACGGCCAGCTCGGCGACCCCGATGCGATCGACTTCTCCCGTGACGTCGTTTTCACCTGGAACGGCACCACATCGGGCGTGCGCGTGCCCAACGCCGACGGGATTCCCGCCGACCGTGAAGGTCTGGTGATCTGCGACGCGACGTCGGCCGCCTTCGCGATGGATCTCGCCTGGGACAAGCTCGATGTCGTCACCTGGTCCTGGCAGAAAGTGCTGGGCGGCGAGGCCGCCCACGGCATGCTGGCGTTGTCGCCGCGCGCGGTGCAGCGCTTGGAAACCTATACGCCTCCCTGGCCACTGCCGAAGCTATTCCGCCTGACCTCGAAGGGCGAGCTGAACGAGGGTATTTTCAGGGGCGAAACGATCAACACGCCCTCGATGCTGTGTGTCGAAGACGCGCTGGATGGCCTGCGCTGGGCCGAGAGCGTCGGCGGCCTGCCGGCGTTGATCGCCCGCTGCGAGGCGAGCCTCGCCGTGATCGCTCACTGGGTCGCACAACGCGACTGGATCGACTTCCTGGCGGAGCAACCCGACACGCGCTCCTGCACCTCGGTCTGCCTCAAGATGACCGCGCCGTGGGTGGCCGCGTTGCCGGCCGAGGCGCAGTGGGCGGTGGCGAAACGAATCGCCGTTCTGCTGGAATCCGAAAGCGTGGCCTACGACATTGCCGCGCACCGCGATTCGCCCCCGGGTCTGCGCATCTGGACCGGCGCCACGATCGAAACCTCGGACGTGGCTGCGTTGTTGCCCTGGCTCGACTGGGCCTACGCGATCGCCGCCGCCGAACCCAGCCAGGCGCAGGCGGCCGAATAGCCCGCGTTCCGCTAAACCGCCATGGCCGGGCCTGTCCCGGCCACGACGGGCAGAAGAAGGCCCCTACCTATGCCCAAAGTCCTCATCAGCGACAAACTCTCCCCCGCCGCAGTCGCCATCTTCCAGCGTCGTGGCATCGACGTCGACCTGAAGCCCGGCTTGTCGGCCGCCGATCTGCGCGCCATCATCGCGCCCTATGACGGCCTCGCTGTCCGTTCCGCGACGAAAGTGACCCGCGAACTGCTCGAGGCTGCGCCCAATCTAAAAGTCGTCGGCCGCGCCGGCATCGGCGTTGACAACGTCGACGTGAAATCGGCCACCGCCCGCGGCGTGGTGGTGATGAACACGCCGCACGGCAACACCATCACCACCGCCGAGCACGCCATCGCGATGATGTTCGCGCTCGCCCGCCAGATCCCCGAGGCCTCCACCTCCACCCGTGCCGGCAAGTGGGAGAAGAATCGCTTCCTCGGCGTCGAGCTCACCGGCAAGACGCTGGGTCTGATCGGCTGCGGCAACATCGGCGCGATCGTCGCGGACCGTGCCGTCGGCCTGAAGATGAAGGTGATCGCCTACGATCCGTTCCTGGCCGAGAAGCGCGCCGTCACGCTCGGCGTGGAGAAGGTGGAACTCGATGACCTGCTGTCCCGCGCCGACATCATCACCCTGCACACGCCGCTGACTGACGCCACCCGCAACATCCTCTCCCGCGAGGCTCTGGTGCAGACCCGCGAGGGCGTGCGCATCATCAACTGCGCGCGTGGTGGCCTGCTCGACGAAGCAGCCCTGGCCGACGCGATCAGGTCCGGCCACGTCGCTGGTGCCGCCCTCGATGTGTTCGAAACCGAACCGGCCATTTCCTCGCCGCTGTTCACGCTCGAGAACGTCGTCTGCACTCCCCATCTCGGCGCTGCCACGATGGAGGCACAGGAGAACGTCGCCCTGCAGGTCGCCGAACAGATGAGCGACTTCCTGCTGACCGGCGCCGTCGCCAACGCCATCAACATGCCGTCGGTCTCCGCCGAGGACGCCCCGCGCCTGAAGCCCTACATGGAACTCTGCCGCCTGCTCGGTGGTTTCGCCGGCCAGCTCACCCAGGCGCGCGAGGGCATGATCCGCCGCGTGGTGATTGAATACGAAGGCCTGGCCGCCGCATTGAACCAGCGCCCACTCACCGCCGCCGTGCTGGCCGGGCTGATGGCGCCGTTGATGGAAGGCGTCAACATGGTCAATGCCCCCGTCGCCGCGCGCGAGCACGGCATCGAGGTCGCGGAAACCGTCCACGACCGCCCCAGCGAATACCAGACCCTGGTGCGCGTCACCATCGAGGCTGACAAGCTCACCCGTTCGGTTGCCGGCACATTGTTCGCCGGCGCCCGCCCGCGCCTGGTGGAGATCAAAGGCATCCCGGTCGAGGCCGACTTCGCCCCGCACATGCTCTACGTCACCAACCAGGACAAGCCAGGCTTCATCGGCCGCTTCGGCGCCACACTGGCCGGCGCCGGCATCAACATCGCCACCTTCCATCTGGGTCGTTCCGCCCCTGGTGGTGACGCGATTTGCCTGGTCGCCGTCGACGAACAGGTGCCCGAGGACGTCCTCGCCATGGTCCGCACCCTGCCACTGGTCGTGCAAGCTACCGCGCTCGCGTTCTGACCGGAGGGCGGAATGCGCGACGCATTCCGCCATTTCGTAACGGAGACGGAATGCGTAGTGCGTGCCGTCCTACCCCAGCAACGCCTGCGCGCCGTCCCACAGCGCGCGCGTCAGCTCTCCCGCCGGCCGCGCCTGTGCCAGTGCGGCGGACTGCCCGGCCCAGGCTTGCATCCGGTCAATATCCCCAGCCTCGGTCCCCGCGTCTCGCATCGCCTGCGTCAACCCGCGCTGCACCGGATACGGCGCTGGCCTCGGCGCATCGGCCGCTGTTGCCGCTTCTGTGTATGCGGTGGCCAAACTCCGTCCCGCCCGCCCAGAGAACACCCGCGTCACCACGGTCTGCTCCGGCAAACGCCGCGCGATCGCATCCGCCCAGGCCGGCGCTAGCTTCGTCTCCGGACAGCGCAGAAACCCGGTGCCAATCTGTACCGCCGACGCGCCCAGGATCAGCGCCGCCGCGACGCCGCGCGCGTCCGCGATGCCGCCCGTGGCCACCACCGGCACCTTCACCGCATCCACCACCGCCGGCAGCAAGGCAAACAAGCCGACCATGCCTGCTTCTGCCTTCGCCGCCTCGAACGTGCTGCGGTGCCCGCCCGCCTCCATGCCCTGGGCGACAATCACGTCGGCGCCCGCGGCTTCCGCCGCGCGGGCCTCAGTCACTGTCGTCACGGTAGCGAACCATTTTATCCCACGCGCCTTCATCTGTGCAACGACGTCCGCTGGATACAAACCCATGATCGAGGAGACCGCCGCCGGCCCCGCCGCCAGCAACGCTTCGCACTGCGCGGCGAAGTCCGGTGGCGTCGCATCGCCTGCCTCGGGCGCCATCTCCGGTCCCCAGCTTGCCAAAAACCGACGCACCGCGGCTTCCGCGGCTACATCACGCACCGGCGGTGGATCAGGGATCCACAGATTGAGCTGAAACGCGCCATTGCTGCCGGCGCGGACCTCGGACACCCACGCGGCGATGGCCGCAGGTTGCATCGACAGGGCGCCGCACGCTCCCATGCCGCCCGCATTGGCCACCGCGGTGGCCAATGCGGGCGGACACGCGCTGGCCATCGGTGCCATCAGAATCGGGATTCGCAGTCCATGGCTCGCGCAGAACGCCGCGGCGCGCGCGATCGCAACGTGCGGTGTCGGCATGTGTGGTCCTCTCCTGTCGCGCGGCGCGCCACAACCCGCGGCCGCCAGCGCAAGATAGGATGTCGTCGGTTGGCACGGTAATGACTTGATCTGATGGGCGCTATCTCACGCGGTGATCGGGGAGGCGACCACACTGCCAGTGCGCCGCACCACGGATTCTTTCATCCGCGATTAACCACGCTCCGGCAAGAATGGTGCGTACGCCCACAAGGTCGGACGTGAATGCAATAGCCAAGGAATTTTTTGCCACAGCTGCACACGGATGATGACGGGACCAATGCGCTGTCGAAGCGTGTAATCGGTTGCGCGTAGCAGGTACTCAACACGCTTGGTGTCGGCATTCTGCAGCAGGTCTACGAAACCGTGTTGGTCCATAGTGCTGCGCAAGGCTGCCCTGGAGGTCGAGCAGCAGCACAAGATCGCTGTCCGCTACGGACAACGTCTTCGTCGGGGGGTATCCCGTCGAGGCATTGGTTGAAAGCACCCTCATCGTCGAACTGAAAGCGGCCAAGGCACTGGACAGTGCGCATCTCGCCCGGTGTCTCAACTATCTGAAAGCAACGCGCCATCCTGTGTGCCTGCTACGCAATTTCGGCAGACCTCGTCTCGAAATTTGCCGTTTCGTCCGCGGTCGCTGACACGGCATGGATCATCTGCGTGTATCTGTGGCTAATATTCCTTCTCAGCACCAGCACACCCCTCCTCATTCTCCCTACCCGAATGCCGGCATGACGTCGCGAGCGAACCAGCGCAACTGCTCCTCGAACTCGCTCGGTGACAACCCCTCGGCCCAGTGCACCATGAAGTCCTCCAGCCCGGGATACCTCGCCTCGATCGACTTGATCCCATCGATCACCTGGCCCGGCGTGCCGCAGAACCACGCTTTCTGCGCCACCCCATCGCGCAGCGACGGTATCCGCGACGGCGCCCCAGGTGTACCCCAGGTCCGCCCCTGCTCATCGGCGTAGCGCACGAACCCGAACGGCGCGAACCACTTGTAGCGTTCGTCATGCGCCGGCTCGACGCGGCGGATCGCTTCCTCCTGGTCGCGGGCCAAATACAGCCCGGCGCCCCAGATCATATCTTCGCCGAGCTGCTTGTGTTTGCCATGTGCCGCGCAAGCCGCCTGATATGCTCGCACCACGTCATCTAAAATCTTCTCGCCGTTCAGCGTCACCATCGCCTTCAGGCCGTATTTCGCCATCAAGTCGATGGTCTTGCCGCTGGCCACCGGCATGAAGATCTCCACCGGCAGATGTTTTGGCCGCGGCACTACCGTGATCTCCTTCATCCGGTAGCCGCGATACTCCACCGGTGGCGGCGCCTCGAAGAATTCGCCTTTGAACTGAAACGACTCCTCGTTGAAGCAGGCGAGCAGTAGCCGCAACTGCTCCTCGAAATAGCGCCGGTTCTTCTCCGCATCGAGAAGCGGCCCGCCGAATGTCTCCACCTCCCGCGTGTGATAGCCGCGCCCGATGCCCATGATCACCCGGCCGTTGGTGACGATGTCGGCCATGGCATAATCCTCCGCCAGCCGAATGGGATGCCACATCGGCAGCACGTTGAACCCGCAGCCGAACTTCAAGCGCTCGGTCTGCGTCGCCAGCCACAGCCCCAACTGGATCAGGTTCGGCAGGCACTCATAGCCCTCGTGCTGGAAATGGTGCTCCGCCGTCCAGAACGCGTAATACCCGAGCTCATCCATCACCCGCGCGATCCGCCGCGAGGTGAAGAACACTTCGCTCAGCCGCTCATTCGGATAGCGCCGGTCATTCGCGGGAGTGCCGGTCGACCCGACGTTGTCCAGCTCGATCTGCCCGACATACAGCACGTGGAATCGCTTGATCATGGCATGGTCTGCTTTCTTGGTTGGGTAGCAACGCCACCCCATCCTCAACCTGGGCTCGAACTATGCTGCCAGCCGCGGCACCATGTCACCTCCCGCGCAACGCAACGCTTCACAGGACGCGATGAAGCCGCTGACCATCCGCCCGTCTCGCCGCAGAACCGCTCAGGAGTTGTCGATGCGCCCCACCGCAACCCGCCCTGCGCTTGGGCGCTTTGCCGTGGCCGCCGTCGTCGCGCTCTGGCTGGCGGCACCAGCGCAGGCGCAGGACGCGTCCCCGATGGCCAAAGGGCCGCGCAGGAAGCGGTGCGCCGCACGCTTGAGGCGTGCAAGCAGCACGCCAGCAATCCCTACAATTGCGTCTATGGCGACATGGATCACATGTTCGATGTCACCACCGACATGGTCGATACCTCCGCCCTCGAGTCACGATGCCCCAGCTATTCCTCGAGGTTCATCGGCATCGCCTGCCAGCCGGGTGACGCCGAGGATGTCTGCAACGTCGCCTGTGGTGCCACAGCGGCGGAAGTAACCGAAGCGGCGCAAGAAATGCCAATCCAAGCATGATGGCGATTGCGCTATCACAAACGCGGTGTCTGTACAAGTGCCGTAGCGCGCGGCGGTCGATTCAAGTACTGCGCCAGCGTACGCGCCAGAAGCATCGAATGCGTGATCTGTGCTCCCTCGTTCAGATGCGATAGGGTATCGAAAAACGCCGACCGCGGACAGCCGCTGCGATTGGGCAGCGCCAGGAACGTGCCGCCGTGCTCCAGATAAACCGCCGCCATCGCTGCCTGTGTCACCGCCGGGAACGGATCATCTTCCAGTGTCGTCGGCAGCCAGCCGATCACCTACGCGCTATGCATTCGCGCCCAAGTGACGAAGGCGCCGATCAGACGTGTGCCATAGCCATCGTGGATCGCGGCCGTCGGCACCGCCATTGCCGCAATCACCGCCTAGCTGTCTGCCCCCAGCGCCGCGGTGTGCCCGGCATGATCGCCCCGGGCATTGCTGTTGCCCGTGGCCGCGCCGTGCGGATCATGAAACAAGTGCGCCACCAGCGCCATCTCGATGCCGCTCATCAGCGCGTCACACAGGTCGAAGGCAAATAACGCGGACGGCCGTCGGCCCGACGCCAGCTCAGCCGACGTACACCAGTCGTGGCGAAACCTGATCGCTGCGTTCGGCCCCAGCGCGGTGGCGAATCGCCCCGTGGTGCACTGCGCCTGCTCCATCGGCATATACACGACATCGCCCGCGTGCAGCTCGTTTCGCCTGCGAGCAAACAGATAGTCGTGGCCGATCCCCACTGCGACGCCGCCACTCACGCAGGGCAGCTCCAGCATCGCCTCGATCAGCACGCACCGATGCGAATACGGACCATTCGATCCAGTGAGGATGACCAGCTTCGGCTGATGGATCGACGTCGCTGGCCACGCGCCCGGCAGCTCTAACGCCCGCCGGATCAATCAAGATCCGACGGGCGTCGCGCGCAAACCGTGGCCGGCTAGGGCTGCCTCTTCTGCTCTTCCGGCCGCGCCGCCGGATGGGGCGCCGGCGCCGGCGCCGGGCGTGGGGTGGCCTCGGCCGGCCGCGGTGGCGGCGCAGCCGGTCGTGGCGCGGGTTCCGCCGGGCGTGCGGCCGGTGCCCGGCTTGGTGCTACCTCGGCCGGACGCGTCGCGGGCGCCTGCGTGGGCCGTGGCGATTCCGCCGGGCGGGCCGCCGGTGTCTCAGCCGGTCGTAGCGCCGGTGTCTCCGCGGGGCGTGCCGCCGGCGTTTCCGCTGGTCGCGGTGCGGCTTCCTGTGGGCGGGCCATCGGCGCCTCCGCT
Organism: Acetobacteraceae bacterium; assembly: GCA_035486355.1. Taxonomy (GTDB): domain Bacteria; phylum Pseudomonadota; class Alphaproteobacteria; order Acetobacterales; family Acetobacteraceae; genus Palsa-883. The sequence continues at coordinate 13,589 of DATHNE010000092.1, read as the reverse complement.
GGCCGAGGTTCGGTTACCGCGGGCCGCTCGGCCGGCGCTGGTCCGCCAGGACGCGTGGCCGGGTTTGGCTCACGCAGGGCAGGGGCCGCGCCCGGCGCTGCCCCACCTGGCCGTGTGATCGCGGGCCCCGGTGCGCCGCCAGGATGCTCGGCTGGCGCGCCGGCGGGACGCGGTGCCGTGCCCGCTGTCTCCGGCGGCCGTGCGGCCTCTACGCCGCGCCCGGTGAACTCGTTCGGCCGGCTGGTCGCAGCGACCGTGGGCTGCCCGTGATTGACATTGGCCTGCAGATCGCGATTGCCTGCCGCCGTCTGCTGGTGCTGCGTCTGCAGCGCGGTCGGTTGCACGTGCTGCTCACGCGCATAGGTCTGATCCTGCGCCGTCGGCCGCGCCTGCGTGCCAACGGTGCCGCCGTTGAAGCTGACGCGATTGACCGTCACGTTGTTGACGACGGTGCGGTTGTAGACGTTGGTGATGTGCACGCTGCCGAAATTATTGACGGACCGGTTGTAGAACAGATGGCCGCCCTGCCAGTAGCCGCCGGCATAGCCATCGCCGCCGTACCCGAACCCGTAATTGATGCCGCCATAGAAGCCAACATGCGGGCCCCAGTAGCCGGCGTGCCACAGATACACGCCAGCGTCCCAGCCCCAATAACCAGGCGTCCACAACAGCCCGATGGTCGGCGGCAGCACCCAGGTGCCGGGTACCCAGTAGTACCCGTACTGACCCCACGCCCAGTAGCCGGGTGTCCAGATATAGCCGTCGCCTGGCATCGCCGGCTGCACATAGATCGGCAGCGCCGGGGGTTCGACCGTGATCGACACGGCAATTTGCGCCCGCGCCTGCTGCGTCGGCAGCGGGCCGATCGCCCCCAGCAGCAGCGGACTGATCAGGGGGGCCATCAGATACAGGCGTCGCATGGTCGTCTCCTTGGCTGAAAACCCGGGTCGGAAATCCGGCGCGGTCCTAGCGTGCACCGGCTCGCATGTCGGGGCCGACTGTGGCGACGGCATGGCCGCGCCCGTCACGTTACGGCGAGGCAGTTATCCCCACGCGGCGGTTTCGCCGGCCGGCAATCCTTGCTAGCTGGTGCACGCGATGACCGATGAAGATCCCCTGCACCCGGCGCTGCTGCCCGCCGGGCTGCGCGATTTGCTGCCCCCTGACGCCGAGACCGAGGCCGCCTCGGTCGAGGCACTGCTGGAGGTGTTTGCCGCATATGGTTACGAAAGGGTGAAGCCGCCGCTGCTGGAGTTCGAGGACAGTCTGCTGGCCGGTGCCGGCGCCGCGGTGGCGGAGCAGACGTTCCGCCTGATGGATCCCGACAGCCAGCGCATGATGGGCCTGCGCGCCGATACCACGCCGCAGGTGGCCCGCATCGCCGCCACCCGTCTGCCCACCGCGCCGCGCCCGCTGCGCCTGTCCTATGCCGGCCAGTGCCTGCGTGTGCGGGGCAACCAGTTGGCGCCGGACCGGCAGATCGCCCAGGCCGGGATCGAACTGATTGGCAGTGACGTGCCGGCGGCGGATGCAGAGGTGGTGCTGGTCGGCGCCGAGGCGCTGGCCGCGGTCGGCTTGACCAATGTCAGCTTCGATCTGACGGTGCCGACGCTGAGCCCCGCGCTGCTGGACGATGCCGGCATCACCGGCACCGCCCGCGTTGCATTGGCCCGCGCGCTGGACCGCAAGGACGCCGCCGCGGTTGCGCGGCATGGCGGGCCGTTGGCTGCGACGCTGAACGAACTGCTGCTGGCCGCCGGGGCCGCCGAGGGCGCTTTGGCCGCGCTCGCGTCCGTGCAGTTGCCGCCGGTCGCGCGTGCGCTGGCTGATGGCCTGGCGGAGACCGTCGCCGCCATCCGCGCCCGCGCCCCGCTGCTGAAGCTGACGATCGATCCGGTCGAGTTCCGTGGCTTCCGCTATCACACCGGCGTATCGATCACGATCTTCGCCCCCGGCCGGCACGAGGAGCTGGGTCGCGGCGGCCGTTATCTCAGCGGCGAGATGGAACCCGCCACCGGCCTAACGCTGTATCCCGACGCCATCCTGCGCGTCGCCCCGCCGCGCGCGCCGCGTCCGCGCCTGTTCATCCCCCACGGTGCCGACCCCGACGAGGCGCGGCGTATGCGCCAGCTCGGCTATGCGACGATCGCCGGGCTGTCGCCGGTGGACGATCCCGCCGCCGAGGCGCACCGTCTCGGCTGCTCGCACGTGCTGCGCAACGCCGCCGCCGCGCCGCTTACGACCGACCACTGACCACTGGAGACTGTTGATGGCCAACGTTGCCGTGATCGGCGCCCAATGGGGCGACGAGGGCAAAGGGAAGATCGTGGACTGGCTCGCCAGCCGCGCCGATGTTGTGGTGCGTTTCCAGGGCGGTCATAACGCCGGCCATACGCTGGTGGTGGGCAACGAGACCTATCGCCTGTCACTGCTGCCATCGGGCCTGGTGCGTGGCAAGCTGGGCATTATCGGCAACGGCGTGGTGGTCGACCCCGAGGCGCTGTTGGCGGAAATCGACAAGGTCGCCGCGCAGGGTCTGCGGGTGACGCCCGCGACGTTGCGCATCGCCGAGAACGCCGCGCTGATCCTGCCGTTCCACGGCGCGTTGGACCGCGCGCGTGAGGCGGCGCGCGGCGACCGCAAGATCGGCACTACAGGCCGCGGCATTGGTCCGGCGTATGAGGACAAGGTGGCGCGGCGCGCGATCCGTGTGGCAGATCTGGCGGAGCCGGAGACGCTATCCACGAAGCTCGATGAATCGCTGCAGCACTACAACACGCTGCTGGCCAGTCTCGGGGCGGAAACGTTCGACAAGGCGCAGGTGCTGGCGCGGCTGCTGGAACTGGCGCCGCGCATCCTGCCGTATGCCGAACCGCTATGGCTGCGGCTGGATGAGCTGCGGCGCGCCGGCAAGCGGATCTTGTTCGAAGGCGCGCAGGCGGTGATGCTGGATGTCGATCACGGCACGTACCCGTACGTGACGTCGTCGAACACAGTGGCGGCGACGGCGGCCTCGGGTGCCGGCATCGGGCCGTCGGCGATCGGGTTCGTGCTGGGGATTGCGAAGGCGTATTCCACCCGTGTCGGATCCGGACCGTTTCCGACTGAGCTGAACGATGCCACGGGTCAGTTGCTGGGCGATCGTGGTCATGAGTTCGGCACCGTCACCGGACGTCGCCGGCGCTGCGGGTGGTTCGATATCGTACTGGTGCGTCAGGCGGTGAAGGTGGGGGGCATCAATGGCCTCGCGCTGACCAAGCTCGATGTGCTCGACGGGCTGTCAGAGCTGCAGATCTGCACCGGCTATCGGATTGACGGAACGTTGTTCCACCACATGCCGGCGGCGCCGGGCGCGCAGGCGAAGGCGACGGCCGAGTATGAAACGATCGAGGGCTGGTCTGGCTCTACCCGCGGCGCACGCAGTTGGGGCGATCTGCCGGCGCAGGCGATCAAATACGTGCGCCGGATCGAGGAGCTGGTGGAAGCCCCGGTGACACTGCTGTCCACCAGCCCCGAGCGTGACGACACGATCCTGATGAAGGACCCGTTCGAGGGGTAACGTGTCGCGTACACCTCTCGCTGCGCGGGAGAGGTCGCGAGCGCAGCGCCGCGGGTGAGCGTGGTGCCCGCGGCACGACCCTCAGCCGACGTCGTTTCGCTTGCCGACCTCTCCCGCCATGCGCGCGAGGCGTACTTGCCTCACGCCGCCTTTCGCCCCCACACCCCCGCCATCACCCCGGCCAAAATCCCCAGCATCTGATCCACCTCCGCCTCACTCACCGTCAGCGCCGGCATGAATCGCAACGAATCCGGCCGCGGCGCATTCAGCAGCAACCCACGCGCCCTTGACGCCTCAACAATCTCCGCGCCCACATCGCGCTGCAGATCCAGCGCGCGCAGCAACCCCTTCCCACGTACCGCCCCGCATCCGTGCCGCCGCGCCAGCGCGCGCAACCCCTCCGCCAGATGCTCCCCAACCCCTGTCACCTGCGCGAGGAACCCCGACTTGGTGATCTCCTCCATCACCGCGACGCCCACCGCCGCCATGATCGGATTGCCACAAAACGTCCCGCCCTGATCGCCATACTCGAAGCAGCACACATCCTGATGCGCGACCAGCGCCGCCAGCGGTACGCCACCGCCCAGCCCTTTCGCCAACGTCATGATATCCGGCATCACGCCCGCATGCTCGAACCCGAACACCGTGCCTGTCCGCCCGATCCCGGTCTGGATCTCATCCAATATCAGCAGCAGCCTATGCTCGCGCGTCAGCGCCCGCACCCCGCGCAGGAATGCCTCCGTCGCCTCGAACACGCCGGCCTCGCCCTGGATCGGCTCCAGCATCACCGCCACCGTGCGCGGCGTGACTGCTGCCGCCACCGCATCCAGATCGTTCAGCGCGACCTTGACGAATCCATCGACCTGCGGCGCGTACAACTGCTCCCACTGCGGCTTCCCCGACGCCGCCATCATCGCCAGCGTGCGCCCATGAAACCCATGATCCATCGTGATGATCTCATAGGCGCCATCACGATGCTTTGTGCCCCATTTGCGTGCGAGCTTGATCGCGCCCTCGTTCGCCTCGGCGCCGCTGTTGGCCAGGAATACCTGGTGCAGCCCACTATGCTGTGCGAGCAGCGCCGACAGGCGGATCATCGGCTCGTTGTAGAAGGCCGGGCTGCAATTGAGCAGACGCTCGGCCTGCCGCGTCAGCGCCTCCACCAGCACGTGCGGCGAATGGCCCAGGCAGTTCACCGCCCAGCCCTGGATAAAATCCAAATACGTGCGGCCGGCGGAATCGGTTAGCCATGAGCCCTGGCCCGCGACGAACACGATTGGCGGGCGTGAGGTGATCGCCATGACCGGATCAAACAGATCCGGCGGTGGATCGGTCGCGAGGACGGTGGAAGATGCGGACATGTCAGTGCTCCTGAGTGTGGGTGAAATGGAGCGACGGACACCCTGAAACCACGAAGGCCCCCGTCGCGTTCGACGAGGGCCTTCGTGGTTGGTCTGCGTTTGGTACCTGTTACGCGCGCAGCCTTCCCGCCCCCGTCGTGAGACGGCGGCGTCGGCGGGCGGCGATCGTGATGCGTGCGAGGCAAGGCATGAGGGCGCGGTTACACGCGCGACCGGGCGATGTCAACGAAGCTGCCTCAAGCGATTGTCGACGACGCATATGCGATGCAGCAAATCGCCATTATCTCGGGCGAACGTCGCTCTGCCGGGACGTCGCCAGCGTCTTGGCCAATATCATCAGAAAAGCGCCGATCTGACAATAAACCGACGGGTGAATTGGGTACTGGCAATTCCGCGCAGTCATCGTACGGCCCCGCAGGGGCGGTGCGTTTTGCGAAGGGATTGTACTCGACGAAGCATGACGGGCACGCGTGGACAGGGCGCCACGGCAATACCTGCGCGCGATCGCGCTCTCCCGTTCGACCGGAGTTCAGACAACGGCAAATGCTGCATGAAGAATGGAAAGGCCATCGAGGCCATCGCCGTCCTCGACACGCGGGGTTTCGAGGCATTCTGAAATCGTGTCGCTCCAGAATCGCGGCCCAGTGCACCGCGTATCAAACTGCTACGGAAACGCGTCTGCGAGAATCATGCCGGCCTGATCTTCCTGGCCATGTGTGAGTGGCATCCACGCACAGGAGACGATGATGATGGAGCTGCTGATCAATGGCCAGACGTTTCGGGTCGGTGTGCCCGGCGACATGCCATTGCTCTGGGTGCTGCGTGATGTGCTCGGCCTGACCGGCACCAAGTTTGGCTGTGGCATTGCACAGTGCGGTGCCTGCACCGTCCATCTCGACGGTGAGCCTGTGCGATCCTGCCTGCTGCCAGTCAGCGCGATCGGGTCCCAGAAAGTGACGACGATCGAAGCCGTTGGTGAAACGCCAAACGGCCACAAGGTACAGCAAGCCTGGATCGACTTGGACGTCCCGCAATGTGGCTATTGCCAATCCGGTCAGATCATGTCGGCGACCGCCCTGTTGGACCAGACGCAACACCCCACCGACGCCGATATCGACGCGGCGATGTCCGGCAATATCTGCCGGTGCGGCACCTATGTCCGTATCCGCGCGGCGATCCACGCCGCGGCAGCGGCATGAGGCGCGGGGGCATGGGATACGCTGTGCCATCCCGTCGGTCGCTGCTGAAATTCGGCCTTGTCGCCGGGGGCGGATTGATCCTGGGCCTGCGGTTGCCCAGTGTCGCGCGGGGCGCGGTGAGCAATGCCGCCGACGCGTTCACCCCGAACGCGTTCCTGCGCATTGCGATGGATGGGTCAATCACACTGATCCTGCCGCACACCGAAGTCGGCCAGGGCATCTACACCAGCTCGGCGATGCTGATGGCCGAGGAACTCGAAGTTGGTCTCGACCAGGTCGGCATCGAGCCGGCCCCACCCGACTTGAAGAAATACATGGACCCGCTGCTCGACGAGCAGGCGACCGGCGGATCCACCTCGACGCGCAGCGACTGGGTGCGCTTGCGCGATGCCGCTGCCGCCGCGCGCATCATGCTGGTGGCGGCCGCCGCCGCGCGCTGGCAGGTCGAATCCGCGGCCTGCCGGGTCGACCGCGGCGTGGTGCATCACGATCCCAGCAACCGAGCGCTGCCCTATGGCGACCTCGCGGCCGCCGCTGCGGCGCAACCGGTGCCTAGCAACATCCGGCTCAAGGACCCGTCACAGTTTCGGCTGATCGGAACCCCTGTAAAACGTCTCGATACGCCATCGAAGGTCTCTGGCATGGCGGTGTTCGGGATGGACATCAGACTGCCCGGCATGCGCATCGGCACGGTCGCGATCTCGCCCGTGAAGGGTGGCAAACTCGTCGGCATGGACGCAGCCGCCGCGCGGGGTGTGCCCGGCGTGCACGACGTCATTCGCGCCGGTGACACGGCGGTCGCGGTGATCGGCGATCATATGTGGGCGGCCAGGCAGGGCCTGGCGGCGCTGAATCCGAGCTGGGATGCCGGCCCGAACGGCACGTTGACGCTGCCGAAGCTGGTGGCAGACATGGACCGGGCATCGCAGGCCCGGGGCGTGGTCGCCACGCGCAAGGGCGATGCCGTCGCGGCGATCGGCGCGGCGGCCACGAAACTATCGGCGGTGTATGAACTGCCGTTCCTCTCGCACTCGCCGATGGAGCCGCTGAACTGCACGCTGCATGTCCAGCCCGACCGCGCCGAGCTTTGGGTCGGCACGCAGGTGCCCGGGCGCGCGCAGAAGGCGGTGATGGCGGCCACTGGGCTGCCGGCCGAAAAGGTCATCGTCAACACCCAGATCATGGGTGGCGCCTTCGGCCGGCGGCTCGAGGTCGACAGCATCGAGATCGCCGCGGCGGTGGCGAGGCAGCTGAGCTATCCAGTGAAGCTGGTATGGACGCGGGAGGAAGACCTGCGCCACGACTACTACCGCCCGTATTATTACGATCGCGTCTCTGCCGGCCTCGACGCCAGCGGCCGCCTCGTCGGGCGCACGCACCGCGTCACCGGGCCGGCGATCACCGCGCGCTGGGCGCCGGCCGGGTTCAAGAATGGCCTCGACCCCGACGCCGTGGAATGTACGGCGGAGACCCCGTATGACGAGTCCGCGGTGTTCGTGGACTTCGTGCGGCATGAACCGGCCGGAATGAACACCAGCTGGTGGCGTGGCGTCGGTCCAACGCACAACCTGTTTGTGGTCGAAAGCTTCGTCGACGAAATGGCGGCGGCGGCACGGCAGGACCCGGTCGCGTTCCGCCGCGCGATGCTGCGGAACAATCCGCGCGCCCGCGCGGTGCTCGATCTGGCAGCGGCAAAATCCGGCTGGGGCAGCAAACTGCCCACCGGCGCCGGCCGCGGCATCAGCGTGCAGTTCGCCTTCGGCAGCTATTTATCCTGCGTGATGGAGGTCGCGGTGTCATCCGCTGGCGAGGTCACGCTGCGGCGTGCCGTCGTCGCCGTCGATTGCGGCATGTCGGTCAACCCGGACACGCTGCGCGCCCAGATCGAAGGCGGCCTGATCCTCGGCCTCGGCACCGCGCTGTACAACGAGATCACACTCACCAACGGCAGCGTGGATCAGAGCAACTTCCACGACTACCGCGCGCTGCGCATGAACGAGGCGCCGGGGATCGAGATCTACCAAGTGCGCAGCACTGAGTATCCCGGCGGCATCGGCGAGGCAGGCACGGCGGCGGCGGCACCGGCTTTGGGCAACGCCATCTTTGCCGCGACCGGCCGGCGGCTGCGCCGGCTGCCGTTCACCGATGGCCTGACCGGCGGAGCTTGACCCAGATGAAACGAGGACGCCTGGGTCTGGTTGCTGTCGTGACGATTGTCTGCGCCGCTGCGGCCGGCTTCTTCTTCTGGCCCGCGCCGCTCGAGCAGGTCGCCGCCAGCGCCAGCCAGCCAACCGGCGCCGCGTTGATCGCGCGCGGTGAGTATCTCACGCGGGCGGCCGATTGCGCGGCCTGCCACACCGTGCCCGGCGGCGCGCCGTTCGCTGGCGGCCTTGCCTTCCACCTGCCGTTCGGCACGCTCTACACCCCCAACATCACGCCTGACCGGGACACCGGCATCGGCGCCTGGACCGACGCGGAGTTCGTGCGCGCGCTGCATCAGGGCGTCGGGCGTGACGGCGAGAACCTGTATCCGGCGTTCCCCTACACCGCGTACACGCTGCTCTCGACCGACGACGCGCTCGCCATCCGCGCCTATCTGGCGACCGTTCGCCCCGTGCACGCCGAGACGCCGCGCAATGACCTGCGCTTTCCATTCGACCAGCGATACGGAATGCGCGCCTGGAACCTGCTGTTCCTGCCCAAGCATCGTTTCACCCCTGACCCGGCGAAGGACGCCTCTTGGAATCGCGGGGCCTATCTGGTGGAAGCGCTGGGCCATTGCGGCGAATGCCACACGCCGCGCAACCAGCTGATGGCACTCGACAGCAGCAGGAAGTTTGCCGGCGCCGAGCAGGTCGGTTGGCACGCCTACAACCTGACAAGTGATCACGCGAGCGGCCTGGGCCGCTGGAGCGACACACAGATCGCCCAGTACCTGTCGACCGGACACGCGGACGGGCGTGGCCCCGCCTCTGGGCCGATGGCCGAGGCGGTGGAGGACGATCTGCGCTACCTGTCGCAGGACGACATCCACGCCATGGTCGCCTACCTGCGTGAGGTTGCGCCGCAACCCGATGGGCCGCCCGCGGTACAGGCCGGTGCGCCGGCGCCTGAGATCGATACGCTTGGAGAGCGCCTGTTCGCGCAGGCCTGCCAGGGTTGCCATCTGCCGAACGGTGACGGGCGCCAGTCTCCGTGGGCGGCGTTGCGGGGTTCTCATTCCGCAGGCGACCCGGTTGGGACGAATCTGTTGCAGGTGCTGACGCACGGCACGCAGATCGAGACCAGCCAGGGGGTGATGTTCATGCATCCGTTCACCGGCGCCTATACGGACGTGGAGCTGGCGGCGCTGGCCGCTTACACCACTGCGCAGTTTGGCCTCCGGCAGAGCAAGGTGACACCGGAGCTGGTCCACCGGGAGAGGGAATTGCATTAGCCGCACGAGGGTCCGATGCATATCTCCTTGTCGCCGTCAGGGTCCCCCTCAGTTCTTGTAAGCTTCCCCGGCGCACTCTGCGCGCGCCATGGCCATTGCGCCCAATCGGCCGGCACCGCTCAATGGTGCCAGAGGTGCGCCAGGGCGGCTAGAACACTTGCATCAGCGCTGCCGCCACTGCCCACGCTGGTCGCATCGAACACGGCACGGTTGCGCGCGAATACATCATCGCTCTTGGATTGGGTCATGATCTGCACGAGATCGTTCCCAAAACCAAAACCCAAGACCGACGCACTCGTCAAACCGATCTGGCTGAGCTGATCCGGTATCGTTGCTGGTGCAAGCTGGTTGCCGGATGTGACCGGGGAGGAAGTTCCTGACCCATCGATGCTGTTCTGATTGTTGGCCGGCAGGAACCGCGGCTTGGCACTGAGCGGTGGGTCGGATGCAACGCCATTCGCCAGGGTGGAGGTGATGTCAGTGACGGTGATGTCGGTGCCGCTGAAGGGGGCCGCAGCCAAGTGAAACGATTCGCCACTATAGGTCCCGGCCAGTGTCTGCGTATAGGTCTGACCGCCCTCGCTGACCGTCAGCAGGTGCGTTGTCGAATCGTAACCGACCGACCCGCCGCTCACGTACGGCAGATAAGCGACATCGATGGTTCCGCCGGGGAGCAGATGCGTGAGGCTCGCCGTTCCGCCGGAAGAAATAGTCTCCTCACCGCCGGCGCTGACCGTCGTGCGGTACGCCACACCGCCGAGGGTGACATACTCGGCGCCGCCGGCGTCGACCGTCGTGAGCATCGTCTCCCCACCAGAATAGATCAGCTCGCCGCCGCCCGAGCTGACCATCGTGCTGCTCGCCACCCCCTTCGAGTAGATATACGACGTGCCACCGCTGATCGTCGTGTCGCTCGTCACGCCGCTATAGTCGACATACTCGTACGCGCCGGAGCCAACGGTCGTGTCGTGCGTAATCCCGTCCTCCGAGACGGACACGAATGTGTTCTGGAAGCCGTCGCCGCTCGCAATGTTGATGCCGCTCGCGGCGCCTCCGGAGACGAACACGCCAGTGCCCACCGCGACCGTGATGCCGGTGGCGACCCCGCCCTTCAGGACGTACTCGGTGCCATCGGTGATCGTGGTGTCAACCGAGTGGCCGCCGGAACAGACGTATTCACTCTCGTTCGAAGCCAGTTCGCTGCCGGAAAGGATGCCGGTGGTGGCGGAAACCACCTGTGTGCCGGCAAGAATAAACGCGCCTGACGTGAGGATGTGGGCGCCCGATGCTGACACCGTGTCTTGAGCCACCCCACCCGGCAAAACGATCAGCGCCGCGCCGTCGCCGACGGAATTCACCCTTGCCAGGCCGCCGGCATCGATGAATGCCATCCCACCGGAATCGACCGTCGTGTGGGTCGCGACCCCGCCGCTTGATACCTCCTCGTAGCCGCCGGTTTCGACCGTCGTGTCCCGCGCCACGCCGGCGGACCCGACATACTGAGAGGCGCCGGAGCCAAGCGCCCCGCCAATCGCCGTGCCGCCCAGCAGATTCTCGTAACCACCGGCCTTGACGGTCGTGTTGCTTGCGATCGCGCCGGCGTAAACCTGTATCTGGCTGTCGCTGATCGTGGTGTCGATCGCCAGCCCACCGTAGAGGCTCTCGGTAGAGATGCCTGTGACCGTGGTGTCGATCACTGTCCCGCCCGCATTGACGGTCAGTAGGCCGTCGCTGGTGAGTGTGGTGACGCTTGCGGTCCCGCCTGAAGAGACCCACAGTTCGCCGCCACTGACCGCTGTCGTGTCCAGCGCGGTGCCCCCCGACAGGACGTTCATCTAATCGCCGCTTGACAGGGTAAGACCGCTCGAGGTCTGGCCAGAACTCACGTTGTAGGTTGTCATCTTGGAACACTGCTGTCCGGTTAAAACGTCAACAAATTCAATTGGTTGCCGCTGGGCGTCTCTTCATATCTGTAAGATGGTTGCAAAAGTGCAGACTGGATCGTCATTTTTTCGAAGACTGTGACCGAAAAGACCTGCAGCAATGTGTCGAGCGACGCCTCCAGCCGAAGCCGCTTTCGGACGATGGCGACCAGCACGTAGACCGACACCGCGATCCAGATTTGCGTCTTCACCGCGTTCTCCGAGGTCCCGTAGAACTGCTTGATGCGCAGATGCTGCTTGATCCATTTGAAGAACAGTTCGACCCGCCATCGGCTTTTGTAGAGGGCACAGATTGTCAAAGCTGGCAGTGTCGTCTGGTTGGTGAGGAAAACGAGCGTCTTGCCTGTCTCGGGGTCCTTGAAGCGGATGCGCCGCAGGTGCGCGGGGTAATCTCGCCGTGCAGTGTAACCATCCAGCGCGATGGTCTGGTCACAGATCAGGCCTGAATGTCGATCTGCCGGCGCCGAATAGATCCGGTGAGCATCAAGGTTCGACTTCGCCCGGGTCACGAAGAAGGCACCAGCCTGATGCAGCATATGCAGACGGGCGAAGTCCACGTAGCCCCGGTCCATAACATAGATGGCACCAGGCTCGGGAAGCAGCATGTCGAGTGCATGGACATCGTGCAGCTTGCCCTCGGATATATGGATGAAGCTCGGAATGCTGCCGCGTAGATCGAGCAGCGTGTGCATCTTCACCGCTGCCTTGGTCGAACGAAAATGCGCCCATGGAAACACCGACAGGCACAGATCGATGGTCGTTGAATCCAGCGCATAGACGGTGCTGCAAAGGTCCACGTCCAGATCGTCGCCGGCATAGAGCCGTCTGGCCTGAGCAATCAACCGATGGGCAAACTCGGCGTAGATCCGCCAGTCGCGGGCCTCGTTGGCGTCAGACAATGTGGAGCGGCGAACTGGCCCACGGAAACCCATGTGGTAGAGCTTGGCAGATTGCGCCGAGAGACATGCCTCGATGTCGCGCAGGCTCTCTCGGTAGGTGATCTGGGCAAACGCCATCACCTGATACTGTGTGGCGCAAGGCAGCGTCCGCACGGCGCGGTTGCCATCATAGCGCGCGACAATCCGATCAAACCTGCTCCACGGCAGAAAATCCATCAGCTGCGCGAATAGCGTCTTGCCGGTGTTCATCGCCAGGCCCTCCCCGCCAGATCGTCGGCGAGAGCCAAAACGGGTTCAAATCCGCCCCAGCAACGATCCACCAAAATCCCTTATGGATCAAAGGCTTCCGTAAAACACCCGCTTAGCGAACCGGACAGCAGTGATCTTGGAAGTCCTCTTGCTTCAACCGCCAGCAAGCGCCGGGATGAGTGCGGACGCCGGCAAGCCAGTCGGGGCATTTGACAGAAGGCGCAGGATCTCGATCTCTTGATCGGCGGTCATGAGCCGCGTGCATTGCTGTACCAGTTCAATGCGAAACCGAACGCAATAGCGCTTCGTGCTGTTGATCAGTGAAGCGTCGGGGTCCGTCCCGAACCGCGCGTTGCCGGCGTCGAGGTCAGCGACGCGGACATGCGAGCGGCTCTTGGGCAGCGTGATCCCGCAGCCCGGATTGACGTCGAAACAGAGGCCGCGCGTTCCAACCTGTGGCGGCGTTGCGGCCGGTGGGCAATGGGCCAAAAACGTCGGCACCATGCGTGTCACGTCAGGGCCGTTGGAGGCAGCGACAAAAGGCTCGCCCATCGGCTGCGTTCCCGCCGAAGCAGTTCCTCTCGCCTCACTCCCTATCAGTCACGGCGTGCTGAATCCAGTTAACCACCGCTCACGATGTTGGGTGGGTGATCACTTCGCTGTGCGAGGAGGTAAAATGATATTCTCACGGCAGGGTCACACGATTTTGGACAGATGGTGTGGCGACCCCACGTTATGCCGACTATTCGGCTTAGCGGCGCTTCCGCGCAAGGATGTCTGAGGCAATACGTTCCGATTCCGGCTTTAATACCAGCCGACGGAGCGTTTGACTCTCGTGGGGATTCCCGAATCGGGGTGAGTAGGATTCGCTGTTGCCGGCAACCTTGGCAAGGGCGAGTAGCGATTGGCAAGCCGATTGAAGTCAGCCGGCAGGAGTTATCTG